>JANPBZ010000071.1:0-5059 GCA_031430695.1 Ilumatobacteraceae bacterium | reverse complement strand
CTTTTTCGAGGCTGGCGGGGGTGTCGTTGGGGGCGTAGCGGCGCACGACCTTGCCGTGGCGGTCGACCAGGAACTTGGTGAAGTTCCACTTGATCGCCTCGGTGCCGAGGATGCCCGTCGCTTCGGCCTTCAGGTGCCGATAGAGCGGGTGAGCACCGTCGCCGTTGACGTCGACCTTGGCGAACATCGGGAACGAGACGTCGTAGGTCAGCGAGCAGAACTTCGCGAACTCGGCCTCGTCTCCCGGCTCCTGGTGGCCGAACTGGTCGCAGGGGAAGCCCAGCACGGCGAAGCCCTTCGGCCCGAGCTTGCGCTGCAGCGCCTCGAGGCCGGTGTACTGCGGAGTGAGACCGCATTTCGAAGCGACGTTGACCGCAAGGATGGACTTGCCGTCGAACGCCGCGAGCGATGTTTCGTCGCCGCGAACTGTGTGGATGGGCTCGGTCAGGATCGACATGACCCAAGTCTTATCGCGAACGCGCCTCCGCAGCGAAGCGCCACACGTCATCATCCATGTCGTGACGCAGCGAACGGCGCAGTCGTGACCCGACCGACGCAAGTCGGCCGACGTGATGAACGGCATGTGCCGCGGTCACCGGTAGACCAGGCGATGCGCCGTCGGCGAGGTTGTTCCAGTAGATCGCCCACGTCGACGCGATCAGTGGTGCGACGACGGGAGCAGTGAGGGTGGCCGAGAGACGGGCGATCTGCCGAGGACGACGAACGAGGCCGGCGTGCATCGTGGTGGTGACCGAGCTCCATCGGCCGTAGGTGTCGTCCACCCACCGGCGATACGTGCCAGCGGCCGCGCCCGGCTGGTCGAGTATGGCAAGTGCGGCCGCCCGGCCGCTGGCGAGCGCCTGGGCGATCCCTTCGCCCTGCAACGGGTTGACCAGACCGGCGGCATCACCGACGAGCAAGACCTTGCCCTGGGCGGGCCGCGTCCCGACGAGGCCCATCTTCAACCACCCGCCCAGCTGCCGAACTGGAATCCGGTGCTCGGCGTCGAGCAACCCGATGCTCGCCAGGTGAGCGCAGAACGCCTCGAGTTGTTGCTGAGCGCGGTGCGCGTGTTGCCGGCTGTGACCGAGGCCAACGCCGAGTCCGAGGTTGGCGCCGTCGGGACCTGGGAACAACCAGCCATAGCCAGGGAACCCCCGCCGAGGTTGGTCGTTCCAGAATGCGATCACCGGCAGCGCTACATCTGCGGGCAGGTAGCCGCGTATCGCGAAGCCCCACAACACACGGGCCGGATCGACAAGACCAGCGCTGCGCGCCGTGATGCTGGTCGCTCCGTCTGCACCGATCACTGCATCGGCGGTGATTGCTGATGCCCCATCGAGGGCAACACGACCGCCGTCGACCGACACGACGCGGGCAGGTACGTCGACGACTCCCGCGTCGAACGCCGCGCAGCGCAACAGTGAATCGAACCGAGTGCGCGGCAGGACCAGTGCATGGCCTGGATAGTCCTTCCCAGGCCTCGCGGGTAAGAGCACTCGTCGACCGGTTGGACCCGCAACGAGCATGTCGCCAGCGGTGAGAGCACCGGGAACGCTCAACGCGAGGTCCTCGAGCAGACGTACACCGCGTGGCCCGATCAGGTCACCACATGCCTTGTCGCGACCAAGCTTGGCCTTGTCGACCAGACAGACTCGGGCGCCGCCCCTGGCGAGGACGAGCGCCGCCAGGCTCCCAGCGGGGCCAGCCCCGACGACGATCACGTCGTAACCTGCTTTCGACACTGACACCTCCCACAACCACGTCTGTTGGTCCCGTGCGCTGTGTCGCTGATTGGAGCGAGTCGATGGACACCACCCGATCCCGAACACAACCGAATGTGTTTGCCCGGCACTTGTTCACTCCGCTGGCCAATCGCTACGATCGGCTCGCCGAACTTCTCTCGATGGGCCAGAACGGCCGCTGGCGCACGGCGATGGTCGACCGTATCACCGCATCGAACGCACTCGTCGTGCTCGATGTCGCCTGTGGGCCCGCACGCGTCTCTCGGGCCTTGGTCGAAACGACCGGCGCGTACGTGGTCGGCCTCGATCTGAACGAAACCATGTTGCGCCAGGGCGCGCGCAACCTCGCCGCGGCGGGCATGCCGGACCGTGTCGGACTGGTGCTGGGACAGGGTGAACGGCTGCCGTTCGCCGATTCCAGCTTCGATGCGCTCACATTCACGTACCTGCTGCGTTACGTGGCCGACCCGGCTGCGACACTCGCCGAGTTAGCTCGCGTGGTGAAACCAGGAGGTCCGATCGCCAGCCTCGAGTTCGCAGTTCCCACCGCGCCTTGGTGGCGAGGGGCGTGGTGGCTCTACACCCGAATCGTGCTCCCTCTCGCGGGTTGGATCACCGGTGGTCGTGCCTGGTTCCGCGTTGGGAGGTTCCTCGGGCCGAGCATTTCCGGCCACTACCGCAAGTACCCCGTGGATTGGACTGTCACCGCCTGGGAGGACGCCGGCATCGACGATGTCGACACTCGCACCATGAGCCTCGGAGGGGGCCTGATCATGTGGGGCCAACGCACCAGATGAGCGAACCCACTCCCCCGACCGAGCGGGCGCTGGCGCCTGCGTTCTACGCTCACCCGAGGTTCGCTTCTCGACCCGGAGTACGCGATTGGTGGACGCTGCTGCACCCGCCATACACGATGTGGCACCTCTCGTATGTCGTCATTGGTTCGTGCATTGTTGCTCCGGTCGATGCCGGCCGACTCGGCTTCACCGTGTTCGCGTTCTTCCTCGCGGTCGGCATCGGTGCTCACGCTCTCGACGAACTACAGGGCCGACCGCTCGCCACGTCGATCCCCAACTCCACCTTGGTGATCGCCTCGGTTGTAGGTCTCGGCGGCGCTGCGGCCGTCGGTGTCGTCGGTATCACTCGGGTTGGTGTTGCGCTCGTCGCATTCATCGTCGTCGGTGTCGTGCTCGCGATTGGCTACAACCTCGAATTGCTCGGCGGCCGTCTTCACACCGACACCGTCTTCGCCGCGAGCTGGGGGTCCTTTCCGGTGTTGACCGGCTACTTCGCACAACACGAACGTGTCGACCTCACCTCGGTCACCGCCGCTGTCTTTGCCTTCTTCCTGTCGAGCGCCCAACGTCGCCTGTCGACCCCTGCACGCACACTGCGACGAAAGACGGACGACGTTCACGGCACGATCGTCCGCAACGACGGCACCACGATCGAGATCTCGCAATCCGCCTTGCTCGAACCGCTCGAGGGCGCGCTGCGAACACTCAGCTGGGCCACCGTTTGGCTCGCCGCGGCGCTGGCGCTCGCCCGCCTCGGACCATGGCCATGACCGGATCGGCAACCGTGGTGGGCGGCGGCCCCGCCGGTCTGATGGCCGCCGAGGTGCTGGCCACTGCCGGAGTGGCCGTGACGGTCTTCGAGCACATGCCCTCCGTCGGTCGCAAGCTGCTGCTGGCCGGGCGCAGCGGGCTCAACATCACCCACAGCGGGTCATTCGACGACCTGCTTGCACGATATGGCAGTGGCGCCGATCGACTGTGCCCGGCGCTGACGGCCTTCGGTCAGCACGAGTTGCGATCGTGGTGCGAGTCGCTGGGCGAGTCTACCTTTGTCGGATCGACCGGGCAGGTGTTTCCGGCATCGTTGCGAGCCACGCCGCTGCTACGCGCCTGGCTCGACCGATTGACACACGTTGGCGTGAGGATCGAGACCCGCCATCGATGGCTCGGTTGGGGCACGACGGCGGACGGACGGATCGAAGCGCAACGGTCGGTGTTCTCGCGGTCGGATGGCAGCACGGTCGAGATCACGAGCGACGCGACGGTGATGGCGCTCGGCGGGGCGAGCTGGCCCCGGGTCGGCTCGGACGGCGGCTGGGTCGACGCGTTCCGCGGCGCTGGGGTGGAGGTCAGCGACCTGCGTCCGGCAAACTGCGGAATCCGGATCGACTGGACCGACCATTTCAAGGAACGGTTCGAGGGCGCGCCGTTGAAGAACATCGCGATCGGAGTGAACGGCAGGTCCGTGCGCGGCGACGCGACGATCACCCGGCAGGGCATGGAGGGAGGTCCCGTCTACCTGCAGTCCGCGACCATCCGCGACACCATCGATCGCCACGGGCATTGCGCTGTGTCCGTCGATCTCCATCCCGACCTCAGCGTCGAACGGCTCACTGAGCGACTCGCCCGTCGACGACCGAAGGATTCGCTGGCGACGTCGCTTCGCCGCACCATCGAACTGACCTCCATCGCGGCGTCGCTGCTTCGCGATGCGACGGGCAATCGGATACCGACAGACCCGACTGAGCTGGCCGCGTTGGTGAAGGCGGTGCCACTGACCGTGGAGGCGATGATGCCGATCGAGCGGGCAATCTCGACCGCCGGCGGTGTGCGGCTCGCCGAGGTGGACGATTCGTTCATGCTGCATCGCCTGCCCGGAACGTTCATCGCCGGCGAGATGCTCGACTGGGAGGCGCCTACCGGCGGCTATCTGCTGCAGGCTTCGTTCAGCACCGCCGTCGCAGCAGCCCGAGGCGCACTCGCATGGATGGCCCGGCGATGAGAGACGGTCAGCCGCTGTTGCGCAGGCCGGTGGCAACGCCGTTGATCGCGAGGTGAATGCCGCGTTGCACCAGTTCCGCTTGATCGCCGCCACGCCACTGCCGCAACAGGGCCACCTGCAAATGGTTCAGCGGAGCGATGTAGGGGATGCGATAGCGAACACCGCGGGCAAGCGCCGGATTGTCGTACAACAGATCGTCGCGACCTGAGACGACCTGCGCCGTCCAGACAGCCCTGGCGTGCTCGGCGGCGACGATCGCGAAGAACTCGTCAGCGCGCTCGACGTCGTGAGCCAGTGTCTGGTAACGGGCGGCGATTGCCAGATCGGTCTTCGCCAGCACCTGCGCCATGTTCGACACCACGGTGCGGAACCATGGCCAACGTTCGTGCATCTCGTGCAGCTCGGCCAATCTGGCCTGATCGTCGCCGACCCATTCGGCCACAGCCGACCCGACGCCGAACCAGCCGGGCAACATCAGCCGGCACTGGCTCCAGCTGAACACCCACGGAATGGCA
>JANPBZ010000070.1:0-7364 GCA_031430695.1 Ilumatobacteraceae bacterium | reverse complement strand
CTCGATCGTCGTGTCGCTGCGGCGCTGATCGGTCTGGCCACAGGGCCATTCCGCAGCCAGATGCCGTCGTGGCGCGAGCGGGTCAGCGACGTTCTCGGCCTGGCCGAACGGTTCGGGCTAGATGCAATACCGTTCAGTTAGGTGGTCGGATGGTGGCGATGGATGCGCCGGTGGGTTGTGGCCAGTCGCGGTGTCGGGTTCGTTTGACGTGCCACTTGACGTACTTGCGTTTGACCACGCGCGGGTTGGAGCGTTGCCGGCGGGCCGGGTTGAGTCGTCGGCAGAGCAGCCAGATCGCGTGTCGCCATCCGTGGTCAGTGAGCTGAGGGGGAAAAATCGCGCGCCGCTGAGATGGAGCGGCGCGCGATGCGCAAGGCGGCAACGAAGCTGACCCGGTCCGGGTCGACCTGGGCATGGTCGGCGGCTTCCCACATCAGCGTGCGGATTGCGTAGTGGCAGCACATGTGCCCCCAGATCTCTTGCAGCACGAGATCTGGTGACTTCGAACGCAGCACCGTACGAGCGCCGCGCTGGTGAGTCTTGAGCTCATCGAAGGTGCCCTCGATCTCCCAGCGTTGCGCGTAGGCAACAGCGAGCTCGGCCGCCGGCGCCACGGTCGGATCGAGCAGCGTGGTGAACAACCGATAGGTGGTCTCGTTCGGGCGGCCGTCATCAAGTTCGTAGTCGATCACGCGGATGACCAACCCCTCGGCGTGACGGCCGGCGTTGCCCGATGGTCGCAACTCGGCCAGCCAGGTCCCATCGGCGAGAGTCTCGAGATGACGTGGCTTCATGTTCGACATCGCCCGCCACAACAGATCCGCCCCAGTCGCTGCAGCCCTTGACCACAAAGGAAACCCACAGAACCCGCGATCGGCGAGGAGCAGCATCCCCGGCTGCAACCGGTCGACCAACTCGCGCGCCAGGGTGTTCTCCGCAGTCGAGTACGCGCCAACGACAGCGTCGAACATCACGTGGGTGCCGCACTCCGCGAGCGCGACGACACGCGCTTGGGGGAACGCTGCCCGCTCGCCCTTGTTCACACCCCCACGCCCGAACCAGCTGTCGTTGTCGGGCGTGTCGGCGACGTCCAGACACATCCCGTCGATCGCCACCAACCGACGCCCCGCCAACCAGCACCCCGGCGTCGCCGGCCCAGCCAACGGCCGGGCGACACGCGCAAACAACGCCGCCAACGGCTCGAATCCCAGCCGGGCACGGGCTTGGAATATCCCCGACTTCGACGGCAACTTGACCGGCTCGGTGTCCGCCGTCCACGCCAACCCATCGGTCAACAACGACAACACGTCCTCATAGGAGCCCTCTGAGTGCAACGCCATCCCGATCGCAAAATACGCCATCGTGCGCGCTGGCAACGACCGATGCCGCTGCTCAGTCCGGCCCGCCTCGGCAATCACCTGGTCCACCACCGCCGGCGGGAACGTACGCGTCAACACCCCCACCGAAACCAGATCCGACAAACGTCGCTCCGACACAGGCTTAGTCCATCCAGCACGCGGCATCCACCCAAACTACACCCATGTAACACTAACTGAACGGTATTGACCCTAGCCCTAGTCCGTCGGCCGACCGCGCAATCGCGAGGCACGCGCGCCATATCTGCCGATCGGCACGGTCGAAGCACCCGCGATGAGCGCCGGTCCTAGGAACTCTGCGCTCGTGTCCGAGCCCGGTGATCAACGTCGATCACGGAGTCACCATCACGCTGCGGGCACTCGGCGAGCTACCGAGCCCGCGCCCGTGATCGACAGTCTCCGACTGATCGGCGCGCGACGTGCCGTACGGTTCGAACAATGACTGTCACCAGATCGGCTCGCGTCCGCTCCGCTGCAAGGGTCGTCCTCGGTTGCGCACTCATCATCGCCGGGTTCGGCCATCTGACTTTTGCCCGCAAGGACTTCCAGGCTCAGGTGCCTGATTGGGTTGGGATCGATAAGAACGTGGTGGTGATCTTGTCCGGCCTCGTCGAGATCTCGCTCGGTTCGGCGTTGATCGTCGTACGACGCCGTCGATCCCTGCTCGGCCTCGCAGTTGGTCTGTTCTTCATTGCAGTGTTCCCGGGAAACATCAGCCAGTTCATCGACGGCCACGATGCGTTCGGCTTGAACTCCAATGCTGCGAGACGCAACCGACTGTTCTTCCAGCCGGTGCTCGTCGCCTGGGCGTGGTGGTCCACGAACGCCGGTGACCTCGTACGCAGGAGCCGGCGAGCTTGAAATGAGTCGGAAGACGAACGGACAGCAACGCAGAACTGCCGATCGGCATCATCGCTCTTCCCTTTGGGCAGGTGCTTGCTCACGCCTCCGTGAAAGCATCCGAACATGCGATTTCTGTTGGTTCACGGCACGAGTCAGTCGCCCGATGGGTGGCGACTCCTGATGGCCGAGCTGAGTGCGCTGGGTCACAGCGCCGTGACGACAGATCTCGCGCACTTCGGTGAAGGTCTGTCGGCGGCGGAGTATGGCGAGGCTGTCGCTGCCGAACTATCGGAACCAAGGGTGGATGTCGTTGTTGTGCATTCAGGTTGCGGATTGCTCTTGCCGGCAATCGCATCCGCCACGGCGGCCAGGTTGCAGGTCTACCTGGCCGCGTTCATCCCCAAAGGTTCTTCCAGTCTGATGGACGAGTTCAACGACAACGCGTTGGCTGTCTTCAATTCAGACTGGATTGGTGTCGACCCCGTGGGTGATCACCGCGCCGCTGACCGCTTTCTCTTCCATGACTGCAGTCCCGAGGTTTCGGAGTGGGCCTTCACAACGTTGCGGCTCTTCGTTCCAGAATTGGTGTACGCCGAGCGATTGCCGCTTGCAGCTTCGATTCCAGCCATGTCGGTCGTACCAGACAGCGATCGCACGTTGCGATCGGAGTGGATGATCGAGGCATCGAGACAACGCCTCGGCGTCGCGCCTGTCGTCATACCTGGCGGGCATTGCCCCCACATGTCGCGACCGACGGAACTCGCACTGCTCCTCGATTCTGCGATGCAGAGCGCATAACTGCCGATCGGAGTGGGTGGACACGACGCTCGACATCGGGCGATCTGCGCCTGGCGCTACGACAGTGGTGGGACCGGCCTGACGGCGGCGTCGATCACTCTTCGCACCCGTTCCTGTTGAACGATGGCGTTGCGCCCGAGAAGGGCAGCGCTCAAACCGGCTATGACTCGGCCGCCCGTGCACGTCGGAAGGAACTCCATCGACCACGTGTACAACGTGCCGTCCGGACATTGCTCGAACAGATGTGTCGCCACACCGATCGCGGGGCGCCCCGGCTTGATCGACCGAAACACCATTCGTCTGCCCGGTTCCCACTCGATCGTCTCACTCGTCAACTTCACCGGGATACCCAGCATCTTCATGCGAATGTGATTCCTGACACCCAAACCCATCGCTCCGCCCTCAGGTTCGTAGCTGACGAGGGACTGTCAGATTTTCTGTGTAAACGGCGCTCACGATTCTCCGCCCTCGAGGTCGAGAATCCCCTGTGACCATTCCCTGGGCGACGCCGCCCGACGGCGGGCCGGTCGTTCCGGGCGCGCTTCAGGGTTCGTGCGCGCCTGCTCCGCGTGCGGTTTCTCCGTGTGCGGCTTGTTCCGATGCGGCTCTGCCGTGTGCGGCGTTTCCAGGTGTGCTGGAACTACCTCCAGACCTGGTGGCAGGCGCAAGGTGTAGGAGGCGAGTCCGAAGCGTCCCGCCGCTCCCGATGTCTGACATAGCTCGGCGACCCCGCTGTCGCGCAGCGCCCGCAGCGCGGCGGCCGCAGTCCCGGGATCGATATGCAGATGTTCGGCGACCAGGCGCGCCGAGCTCGAGGCGACCAGGCGACCGTCGCGCCACTCGGCATCAAGGATGAGGTCCTGGAGCACGACCCACATCTGCGGGCGGAAGACGCGCAACAACTCGCGGGCATGCGACCAGACAACCACCCCGCGCTCGACGCCGACGGGTTCGGCGGCCATCACGCCGGCGGTCCTACGACAGCTGCGGGCGGTCGGGAACGGTTTCGGCGAGGCGGATCAACCAGTTGGTCGGGATCCGCTTCTGGTGGCCGAACCACACGAACGGCAGACCTGAGCGACCGGCGGTGCGTTCCCACTCGACTGTCAGCTCGTAGGCCTTCGATCGACCCAGCTGCAACTCCGCCGCAGCCTGTTCGACGGTCAGGAACGCTGGCAGATGATCCAACATGGTCGGCTCCTTATGCAGAACGGATCTGCATTATTGCACACAACAGAAAAGCTGACAAGGTCTGCATTCGCGTCTAACGTGGCAATGTGGCCCGTCCCTCCGCCCGCAAACCCACCCAAGACGATCTCACCGTCCACCAAGTCGTCGCCCACAACGTCTACCAAGCACGCCGCCTGCGCGGCTGGACCCAAGAAGAAGCCGCCACCCAGATCTCAAAGACACTCGGACGCCCGATGACCGCCGCCGGGCTCTCCGCCGTCGAAAAGACCTACACCTCCCGCCGCCAGCGCGTCATCGACGTCGCCGAACTAGCCGCCTTCGCCCGCGCCTTCGGGCTGCCCATGGCTTGGTTCTTCCTCCCACCCGACGGCAGAGAGGCCAGCCCGATCCCGGGGCTCTACGAACACGCGGCGACGATGGCTGTCGACGTGTTCGGTGACGAGGATGCCTGGCAGTGGTACCTCGCCCGCGTCGTCGACCTCCTCGGCGCTCCCGGCTCGATCCTCCACGACGAACTCCTCGGCTCGGCCGGCTACCCGGGCGCGGACGAATGGGCTCGAATCGACCTGAAGCGAGAAGAGCTCCTGAAAGCTGCACTTGGCCAGTTCGCTTCGGACAACAGCGACCTCGTTCAAGCACTCCTCGAGAACCTCGCCAAGGTGCGCAAGCTGACGACCGACGGCTACGCCGCGACGCATGCTCCCACGCCCGACGACCCATTCGGCTACCTCAACGATCGCGTTTCGGTCCACCGCGTGCAGGTCGCCGCCGGAATCGTCGGAGGCGAGCGACCCCAGGTGTCCACCCGCTACCGACCGAAGAAACGAACCAACTGACGGACGGCTCGGTTGTCCAGAACGGCCATCACAAATCGATCGGTCGAGACGCCGCATCGCCGAGGTGACACATGTCGCTGTGCGCGATGCACGGTTCCTTGTCGTCTGCGATTGCCGATCGGTCGGTCGGTCGAGGTTGGTTAGCGAGGCGGCTGTCGGGGGAATGACGACGTGGGTACACTTCGGGTATGGCGACACGGCAGCGGCTTGATGAGAATCTTGCAAGGGTCGTCGAACGCGGTCGTGCCCGCGCTGCTGAGTCGGGCGAGTTGGCCCCGCGGCGTGCAGGCCCGATCGAGTCCGTGTTCACTGATGAGGCACGCGAGATCGTTGCCGAGTGGCGGCGCGATGGCGGCTACGAACGGGCTCTCGTCGCAATCGCCGCCGCTGACCCTGACCTCGCTGTCCAGTAGTCCACCAACTTGATCGTTATCGACGACCAGGTACTGCTCGCCGTGTTGAGCGACACGGCCCCCGACGACATCACCGCTGCTGTGGCCAACGGCGAGGTGTTCACTACCGGTTCCTGGTACTACCGGCTCGGCCGGGCCGTCACCGCCGGAACCGGGACCGGGGCGTTGTCGGGTCGATTCCAAGCCCTTGACGTCTCGGTCCGTCAACGCGTGTCGGCCTCTCTGGAGGACCTGCCCGACCAGATCGGACTGCTCAGCCTTCGTGTCGTCGTGCCGGTCATGCAGGCTCTGGCGGTGAACCGGCCGTTGAACTTCTTGAACGCAGAGGCACTTGGTGCAGCGCTGCTCCTCGACGCATCGATCGCCGTCACCGTTGATGCGCCACTGTTGCGCGCCGGCGCTGCTGATCTTTCGGTGGGCTACCGCCTCATCGATTGAGTCGGGATCGGACGCGGCGAGCGCCCACAGGACCTCCAGGGGACCGAGTGAGCCAGGCGGGGACGACCGTCGTGGAACTCACACCGCGAGCTGCCGAAGCACGCTGTCGACGGCGTCACGGGTCTCGTCATCGCTGTCAGGCCAAAGATGACTGTAGGTGTCCAGCGTCTCGACTGCCGATTGGTGACCGAGTCGATTCTGCACGGACTTGACCGAGCAACCTCTGGCGATGAGCAGCGACGCGTAGAAGTGCCGAAGATCGTGGAAGGTTGCCCAGTCGGGTAGGTCGGCCGCTGGGGCGACCCTGCGCCACATGTCGCCGAACGGACTGCGCTGCAGCGGGCGACCAAACGAGTTCGTGAAGACGAGTGCATGTTCGCCTGGCCGATACTGCGCCAGATGCGCGGCGAGGACATCTGTCACGGTGGCGGCAAGGGGAACCGTGCGGAAGCCGGCTGGCGTCTTCGGCGGCCCGAACGCGGGGACGCCGCCACGGGCCGATGTGAGCTGGCGGTCGACGCGGAGCTGACGTCGAAGGAAATCGACACGGTCCACCGTGAGCCCGAAGCACTCGCCTTGGCGCAGGCCAGTGCCTGCCGCGACCACGATGAGGGCCCTGAACCGCTCAGGCATAGCGGCGACGAGCCGCTCGACCGCCTCGACGGCCAGTGGCACAACTTCCTGGCGATCTCGCTTTGGCAGCGCGATCCGCTCGCAGGGAGACACGGCGATCAATCGGTCGCTCACAGCGGCCTTGAAGATTGTCGCTACCCAGCGGTACACAAGCTCGACCGAGCCGGGCGCGAGAACCTCGGTCCGTTCCTTGACCCACGCCTGGATGTCGCTGCGCCGAATGGCACCAATCTGCCGGCGCCCAAGGGTGGGGTAGGCGTGCACCCGGAGGTACGTCTCGGCTTGGGTTGCGGTCGACGGACGATGGAGCTGACCCACTCGCCACCGCTCCGCGTACTCCTGGAACGGTGTCCGGCCACCGTTCGGATCGACATAGAGGCCGTGGGCGATGTCGCCTCGGATTCCGTCGAGGAATCGCACGGCGTCGACCTTCCGAGCGAACTGGCGCGTCTGCTGCGGACCGCCGGGGTGCTCCCGCCAGCGAGCGCGGTACCCGCCGTTCGCACGCTTGTCGATGCTCGCCATCTGCCCTCCTCGAGGCCCTCGATTCGGGCCGCTCGGTCCTCAATCAGTCCTCAGGTCCTCAAAAAGTCCTCAGAATTGAGGACTACCAGGTGGTACAGGCTGGCACAGCCTGACACAGAATGACACGTAAAAGACCTGCTCAGAGGCAGTATATCAACTCGTCGAAGCATTGGTGACGGTGAGTTGGCCTGTAAGCGGGATTCTGTGACGCCGAAACGTCGGTGACCATCCCTCTAGGCGGCCTACCCGAGAGGTAGCCGGCGAACCGGCTGGACGGGCAGCCCATCCTCTCTGCTTGGCCTTGCTCCGAA
>JANPBZ010000069.1:0-4748 GCA_031430695.1 Ilumatobacteraceae bacterium | reverse complement strand
CGTCGGGTGCGCTCCCGCTCTGCGTGAGCGGCCACCTGGTCACTGGGCAACAGAGACTCGGCCACCACTCGGGCGGCGTCGTGAGTGTCGGGCGCGGCGAGGCGCATGCGAACCTCGAAGCCGGCCGCGCCGAGGATGCGGCACAACGTGTCAACTGACGGCGATCGTCGACCCGACTCGTATGCCGACATCGCCGCTTGGCTGGTACCAGCGCGGGTGGCGAGTGCCTGTTGAGTGAGGCCGGCCCGACGTCGCGCCATGCGGATCAGGTGCCGAGAGTAGGTCTCGGAAGCCACGGCCTCAGTATACCGATACCGGTGCGAGCGAGAGAAGCTGCTGGGCGTCAACGCCGTCCGCCAGCGTGCAATAGCCTGGCGCGCGCAACTGTGGAAGGGGAACCAATGTCGTACGCAATCGTGATCGTGTTCGAAGGGGTGGGCGAGGACGAGTACTGGACGGTGAATGCCAGCCTTGGCATCAACCGCGACGGCACCGGGGACTGGCCCGCCGGGATCCGGTCGCATGCGGCGGGGCCGACGGCCGACGGGTGGGTCGTCATCGAGAAGTGGGAGTCGAAGGAAGCGCAAGAGGCGTTCATGGGCGGCAGGCTGGGTGCGGCCATTGCGGCTGCAGGGCTACCGGCACCAACGCAGGTCATCGAGACCGTCACGGTCAACGACAAGCACATCGACTGAACACCATCGCGTTGCCGGACCTCGATGTGTGGGATGGTCGGTGATGGCATTCGGTCAGGCATCAGGTCCGCCGGCGACTGGGAAGCAGGTCCGCGAGCTGGAGGAGCTGCTCGAGGCCGCCGGCCACGACGGCTTCCGCGACGCCCGTGGACCGATGGGGTTCAACCAGCGCCAGGCCGCCGGGAAGTTCACGCGCGACGAAGCGCAGGCCTTCATCGATCAGCTTGAGCAAGCAGCGCACGAAGACGAGCCGGCGCCGGTGCGCACGACGCCGGTAGTGCGTCTGACACCCGCGGAGCGCGCGGTGCGCGCCCTGTCGGACAAGGAGCTGCTCGCCGAGGTCGAGCGGCGCGGGTTGACCGGTCCGCGCCGCTAGGTTCCGCCGGTCGAGCGACTGCACGCCGATGCCGTACGAAGGTGGCCGCGCAAACCTCGTTGCGCTTCGCACAGATGATGACCTTGGTCCCTGGTTTCGAATCGCCTGCCAGACCACAATGGCGCCAGTCCCCAGTGGCCGCTCGAAAGTGCGGCCCTCCGAGGACAAAGGCCGTCCCCCTAAGGGATAGTGGCCCTCGTGTTCCGATAGGAACGCGAGGGCCACCCACGCGCCGGGAGGTGTTCGCTGTGAGCAACGGCAACCGGCGAGTCTCACGGCGCCGGGCAGTTGACCAGCGGGTTCCAGGCCGCTCCCGCGTCGGAGGCGAGGACCGGATTCACGAAGTTAGGCTGGTCTGCGGGCGAGTCAGTGAGATCGAGCGTGCTCGACAGGACAGTGAGTGGCACCGTGGCAGGACGCCTCCTCGGCGCGCCCGGTGAGGCGTTGTCCGGTTGAGCGCTGATTCCGCGTTCATCATCGAGCGCGTTCCTGTGCCCTCTTGGCTCGACGGGCTCGAAGCGACCGAAGTACAGAACGCGTTCGGAGAGCAGGCCGAGTGGGGATTCTCGATCCCATGGACGTGCCAGGCGCTCGCCGCCCCTCGTTCAAACCGGCCGATGCTGCGAGCACCTGAGCCAGGAGACGACCTGATGCCCGGCGCACTCGCATACTGGAGTTCGCTGCTGCACATGCTTGTGTACGGCTTTGGATGGTCGCTGCCGGGACGCGGGATGCGATGGTGGTACGACGCCGGCAAGCCGGTCGACGACCCGAAGTTGGCGCTCATGAGCGAGGTCTGGGATGCGGACGGACAACTCGACTGGTTCGCGGCGTGGCTGTGGACGACCGGAGCCTGCTGTTACCTCGATCGATCGATCGGTTCCGCCGACGACAACCTGGTCAAGGTCGGCTCCGGCTGGCTCGAGCAACTCGGACATGGGATCAGCGAATCGCGGACGCCGGCGCCTTTCGGCCGCGGGTCAGACCCACTTCACCTCACCGCGCACATCGACGGACCGATGCAACGTCGCGTGCGCGGCCGCAGCCAACTCACGTTGCATCCGTCGGGAAGGCGAACCGCCGCCTTCGTCGCCGACTCGATGACCGGTTGGTATCGCGCCCTGCTCGAGGATGCCGCGGCATTGCCGGGTGACGATGCCGGACGACCCTGGGAGGTCGACGTCGTCGTGCGTCCCGTCGGCTGGCTCGGCGCCTTCCACCGTTCCCGATCGACTGGTCTCTGGTACTCCGGCCGGCACCGGCACCATCGCGTCGGCAACTGATCACGCCCGGGGCCCGCGTGGCACTATCTCGGTCTGTGGAACACATCGCACGGCCGGGGGCAGCAGGCATCGGTCACGTGGCGCTGCTCGGGGTGGGAACGCTCGGATCTCTCTTCGCTGACCGCCTGGTGGATGCCGGCGCGTCACTAACGCTGTTCGATGTCGACGATCGTCGTATTGCACCGCTCACGGCGCGCGGTGCTCGCTCGGCAATCGACATCACCGATCTCGCGCGTGACGTCGACATCGTGCTGGTGTCGTTGCCGAATCCGACAGCGACTCACCAGGCGGTGCTCGGTCCATCTGGCGTGATCGCGGCTTGTCGCCCCGGCACATTGATCGTCGATACCTCCACCATCGATCCGGCGACTGCTCGGGAGGTCGCGCGCCAGGCCGCCAACTTCGACGTCGACTACGTCGAAGCACCGCTCAGTGGCGGCGACGAGGAAGGCTCCGGTGTCGACGCTGCTCGCGCCGGGGCGGCAACCTTCATCTGCGGCGGCACCGCCGAAGCCGTCGAAAGGGCCCGTCCACTCCTCGGCATCCTCGGCCGGCACATCCTCCACGTAGGTCCGGCCGGCACCGGCGCCACGGCCAAACTCGTCTCCAATCACATCGCCGGACTCCACAACCTCGTGGCCGCGGAAGCGATCGCAGTCGGCCGTGCGGCAGACCTCTCACTCGACACCATTCTCGCTGTCCTCCGCCACACCGATGCGCAGAGCTACTGGCTGTTCAACTATCTCGCTCCACGAATCCTCCGCGGCGACTTCGACGACGGGTTCGCGATCGATCTGCAGCACAAGGACCACCGGCTTTTCGGCGAGCTCGCAGCGCAGCACAATGCACCGACCCCGCTCAACGATCTGGCGCTGAAGATGTACGAGGCGATGCGCTCCCGAGGCCTCGGCCGCAAGGATCTCACCGAGGCCGCCAACGTGGCCTGCGAGCAGGCCGGGCTGAGCCGCTTCGAGGGCTAGTCTGGCGACGTGATCCTGACTGCAGATCAACTCGCCACCTTTCATCGCGACGGTGTGATCGCGCTGCCAGAACTTTTCTCCCGCGACGAGGTCGACGCGATCACCGCCCGACTGCCGAAACTGTTCGCTGAACGCTGCCCCGAGAACTGGCGCGAACAATCCAGCGATGTCGTGCGCACGGCGATGGGACTCCACCTCCGTGACGAGCTGTTCGCCAGGTTGGTCCGCGACCCGCGATTTGTTGCACCAGCGCAGCAGATCCTGGGCGACGACGACCTCTACATCATGCAGGTCAAGGTCAACGCCAAGGAGGCCTTCACCGGCGAGCAGTGGCAGTGGCACTACGACTTCGCCACGCATCACCGTGAAGACGGCGTGCCCGAGCCGCTGGCGCTCAACATGCACATCTTCCTCGACGAGGTCACCGAGTTCAACGGGCCACTCGTGTTCATCCCCCAGTCGCATCGCGACGGTCCGCCAGCGACCACGCTCGACACCACCACGACGAGCTATCCGTTGTGGACCGTGGCGCAAGACGTCGTCAAACCCCTCGCCGAGCGCGGCGGCCTCTACTGCCCGAAAGGCCCGCCCGGCACGGTGCTGATCTTCGGCGACAGCATGGTGCACAGTTCGCCGCCAAACATGTCGCCGTGGGACCGGCGGATCTTCTCGCTGATCCTCAACCCGGTACGCAACCGCCAGACCACGTTCCGCCGGCTCGAGCACCAACATCACAGCGACTTCACGCCGGTGCTGGCGCTCGACGCTTCGTTCCTGGCGGAATCAGTCGTATAACACCCGCGGTCACTTCGCTTCTACCCACTCCGGACGTTGGTCGCATCCAAGTCGTTCGATGAACTGTGTGACACCGGCGGGATACGATCGCAACATGTCCATCATGGTGCTCGACCAGGGCCTCTACGACGCGGCCGAGGTCGCGTGGTTGCTCGGACACGACGTCGAGTGGGTGGTGCCATGGACAGACGAGCTTGTCGCCACCGGTTCGACTTGACCGAGGAGGCATGTCTTCATGAGTACGGTCAGGGCTCAGATCGATTTTGATAGACCTTATGGCTCGCCGCATGAGGTCCATAAGGTCTAGTAAGAAGCGTTGAATTCGGTCCAGCCGCGCCTTCGACCAGGTGATTCCTACTTTGGACCGAGATGTACTCCTACTTTGGCCCGGCAGCCGCTCGCCGCTTGCTTCCTGGAGGAATCAGTCGTACAACACCCGTGGCGTACCGTGCCTGCTATGGCCGACGAACTTCTCGATGCGCTGCATGCGCTGACCGCTCGGCCTGACAGCACGTTTCGGGCGGGGCAGCGCGAGGCGATCGAGGCGCTCGTCTATGGGCGGGAGCGTGTGCTGCTGGTGCAGCGCACGGGGTGGGGCAAGAGCGCCGTCTACTTCGTG
>JANPBZ010000068.1:0-10733 GCA_031430695.1 Ilumatobacteraceae bacterium | reverse complement strand
GGGCACGCCGGCGATCAAGCCTTGACCGAGCTGGCCACGGGCTGGGAGCGACCACTCGATGTGGTGCGTAACGCCCTCGAATTCCTCGGGCGTCAATCGCCAATGAACGAATGCGTACTCGGGTTCGACGATCGCGAACGGGTCGTCCACAGTCAGCGTTGCGGCATCGACGACGATGGCGTCGTCGGGAGCGATGCGCAACATCGTGGCGCCATGCGGCACCAGAACGGCATCGAGCGCCGCGGGCCTGGCGACGACGCGCAATCCGTGCAGCTGGTCAGGCGCGCGCACGGCCACCCTCGCGGTCGTAGAACGGCGTGTGGGTGACCTGGGCCTGGCGGCCGTCGATCGTCACCGTGTCGGCGAAGGGTGTGTGTTTCTGCCAGCCGAGCATGACTGTCGTGCCGAGCCCTGGGGAGTGAAAGCTCGACGTGACGTGACCGACGATCTCAGCGCCGACCCAGATCGGTGCGCCCTCGACCGGTGCCGGGCCGGGCATCGTCAATCCGAAGAGCCGGCGGCGATCGTCAAGGCCGGCGGTTCGTAGTAGTGCGGTGCGGCCGATGAACGCGGGCTTGTCGAGCTTCACCGCCCAGTCCATGTTGAGGCGCCGTGGCGTCGAGTCCATCTCGGTGTCCATGCCGACGATCACATGACCCTTCTCCAGGCGCAGCGCGAACAACGCCTGCAAACCGTGCGGGCGTACTCCGAGCTTGCGGCCGGCGGCCATCAACGCTTGCCACAACTCGACCGAGTGGGTGCGCGGGTGGTGTAACTCGAAGCTTGCTTCGCCGGTGAACGAAAGGCGCAGCACATGGCATGGGATTCCGGCCACATCGGTGTGGACATGCTGCAAGAACCGCGGCGGATCGTGCAGCCCGACGCGTTGCAACAGTTCGCCGGCCAATGGTCCGGTCACGTTGATCGCGCCCAACGCCAACGTGCGATCGAGGATGTGTACATCGAGGTCCCACGATTCGATCCAATCGCGGATCCACGCCTCGGCGAACGATGCGCCGCCGGAGGTGAACGTGAGCACGAAGCGGTCGCTGGCACCATCGTCGCCGCCCGATTCCCGGCAGACCATGCCGTCGTCGATCAGATGGCCGCGCTCGTTGAGCAACAGCACGTAGCGGCTTCGACCTGGGCGGATGTCGCGAATCGTCGTCGGGTAGATGCGCTCCAGTGCCTCGACCACGTCGGGGCCGGTCACGATCATCTTTCCCAGCGTCGACACGTCGCCCAACGACACGCCCTCGCGCACAGCCCAGTACTCGTCGAGGAAGTTACCGTAGTTCCAAGGACGCCACCATCCGCCGAAACGATCCATGCGCGCCCCGTGGGCGATGTGTTCGTCGTGAAGTGCGGTACGCCTGAAGGGATCGAGATGCATGTCGGCGGCTGCCTCGCCGATCGTCAACTGACGTGAAGCCGGACGGCCGGTGAACGGCGCGGCGAGCTGGCCGGACCGGTCCGTGACGAAGGCGCGTAGATGCGGCATGCACACACTGCCTTGGCACGTACCTGTGCCGCACAGAGCCGCTCGTTTGATCAGCTCGATGTGCTGGAACCCCTTGTCCCACACCATCTGCAGATCCTCGACGGTGACCTTCGAGCAGGGGCACACGACGCCGGCGGTGGGGCAAGGTGGCAACTCGAACGTGTCGGCGGCCGGACCCACCGTGCGCACATGCGGGTCGGCGACCATGCGCGCCAGCAGGTCCCGCGGTGCTGCATGGCGCGAAGTGACCACCAGCGAGTCGCATGGCGTGGATGTGCCGTCGGCGGTGACCACAGCGGTGACCCTGCCGTCGACACCGTCGATGCGGCTCAGCAGATCGAGCTCGACCGTGGCCACGATACCGAGGTCGACGCCGGCCGTTTGCAGCTGCGCGGCGGCCGCTGCGGTGTAGATGCCGCGAAGCATGTTGCCGTCGCACACCGGATGCAGCTCGGCGGCGCCGGTGGCGATCACCACGTCGTGGGCGTGCACGTGCAACATCTCGCCGTTGGTCAACCGGACGTTGACGCGGGGGCCTGGGTAGCCGCCCACGTCGTCGTGGCCCCGTGCGCCGGCGCGCCCGGCGCCGTGGCGGCCGTCGGCGCGCGCCGACGCGGCTGCCGCGGTCCCTGACCGACCGGCACCAATCACCACGAGATCAGCGTGTTCGCGCCGCAAGGTCGTGGTCGTATGATTCGGTGATGCGACCGGATCGATCGGTGGGTCGAGGTGCAGCGGCGGACCACCGACTGCAGGGTGACGTGACACACGCAAACCCGGTCGAGCGGCTGTGAGACAGGTGCGCGTGAATGCAACTCCGTCGATCTCTGCGCAGCAGTTGCCACAATCGCCAGCCAGGCACAGCGTGCCGCCGTGTTGCGGATGCTGGCCGGCGCGCACGATCGCCATCGCCACGGAATCGCCGTCGGCGTAGTCGATTGGTTGGTCGTCAACCACGATGCGCATGCTCGGCCGACTGTAGCCAATGACCCATTAGCGGCACGACTGTTCTGTGAACTGACGTGAGAGGTGGCGTGCGAAACTACGCCGATGGATCTCCGCGCACCGCGTGTCGCCCTTGTGACGGGGGCCGGTAGTGGCATCGGTCGCGCAGTCGCGATTGGCCTCGCCGCCGACGGGTTCAGCGTCGTGCTCGCCGGTCGTCGGCGCGACGCCCTCGAAGCGACCGGGGCGTTGGTCGTGGGGGACTCGTTGGTCCAGCCGGCCGACGTCACCGACGTGGCAAGTATCGATGCCCTCTTCGCGGCAGTCGACCAGCGGTTCGGCCGGCTCGACCTGTTGTTCAACAACGCCGGCGTCGGTGCACCTGCGGTTCCCCTCGACGAACTGACCCTCGAGCAATGGCAGCATGCCGTCGACACCAATCTCACCGGCTCGTTCCTGTGTGCCCAGCGGGCGATGGGCATGATGAAACGGCAGGATCCGGCAGGTGGGCGCATCATCAACAACGGTTCGATCTCCGCCCACACGCCACGTCCCAACTCGGCGCCGTACACCGCCACCAAGCACGCCATCACGGGCCTGACAAAGTCGATCGCCCTCGACGGACGGGCCTTTGGCATCACGTGCGGTCAGATCGACATCGGCAACGCCGAGTCGCCGATGACCGCACGTATGGCCGATGGCGTTCCGCAACCCGACGGCTCCCGCCGGCCCGAGCCGGTGATGGACGTCGACGACGCCGCCCGTGCGGTTCGCTACATGGCCAGCCTGCCCGCAGCCTCAAACGTGTTGTTCATGACGGTGATGGCCGCCGGCATGCCCTTCGCCGGCCGCGGCTGAGAAGCGCGCGAGATCGACAGCTGTGGCGCCTTCGACTTCCATGTCAGCTCACACGACGACTGCCGCTCTAAGCGCTGACACAGAGCATGGGAAGCACCTCAGCTGGCGCATCCGACGCACGTGACTACACCGGGCAGGGCGACGAGACGCTCGAGGGGAATCGGCGCGCCGCATGCTTCGCACGTTTGGGCCGTCCCGTTCTCGATGCGGTCGAGCGCAGCGTCGAGGGCGACGAGGTCGTCGCGAGCCTGACTGAGCAGCGCCGCGACCTGGGCGCGTTCGTAGGCGATCGTGGTTCCTTCTGGGTCGTGCTCGTCGTCGGTCGACGTGAGCTCGGCGGCGTCGACGATGCCGTTGAAACTTTGTTGCAGGTTGGCAATCTGGTCTGCGACTCGGTCCCGCTCGATCTCGACGGCGGCTCGCAAGCTGCGTTTGTCGGTCTCGTTCATGCCACAGGCTTCCATATCGATGTCGGCCGGCGATCGTGGCCCGCAGGAGGCACACTAAGGGAATGCTTGGCAAAATCGGTGTGTGGCGTCATGCGGTCGCCGCGGGCGCCATCGGCGGAACAGCGTTGCTCGCAGCCATCGGGGTGATCGGTCGCGAGGACAACGGCGAACGATTCGAATCGAAGGTCGTCACGGTGCAGCCCACCGGCGACGATGGCGTGCGCATCCGTGAAGTGGTCGACCAGGACTTCGGCAACAAACAGCGTCACGGTTACGAGCGGATCGTTCGCACCGACTTCGGCAAACCGATCGACATCGAGGCGTCGTCCCCCGATGCCAACGCCGAGATTGATGTCGAGTCCGTAGCCACGGGTGATCGCATCCGACTCGGCGATCCCGACTCCACGATCAGCGGGCAGCATCGCTATGTCCTGTCCTACACCCTGCCCGACGCGCGGTTGTCGACCGGCGAGCTCGCCCTCAACATCATCGGTGACGCGCGCAAGCCTGAAGAGTTCCAGACGGATCGATTCGAGATCGTCGTCGTCGGGCTCGATCTCGACAATCCGTTGTGCAATGCCGGTGAGGACGACGCCTCCGGCGGTTGCACGCTGGCGCGCGATGGTGACGTCTACCGGGCGGTGATCGCCCCGTTGAAGCCGGGTGAGGGCATCACCATCGGCGGCACCATCACCGGCCGATTGCCGATCACGGAGGTGGCCGATCCGCCGATACCGAAGCGGCGACCCGACAATCGCCTCGCACTCGCTCTGGCGACCATTCCCATCGGGCTTGCCGGCGCCGGCGCGGTCTACGCTGCAGCGCGACGCTCTGGTCGCAACGAAGTGTTCGCCGGCGGAGCAGCGGATGCCGCGTACGGATCGCTGCCGGTGCCCACGGGCGATGCCCCCACGCCGATCGCCGTACAGCTGGTGGCCGACGACAAGATGGACGAACTGGCGACGATCGCGTTCGTGCCGCCGAAGGGTCTCGAGCCCTGGCAGGGCGCGGTGCTGCTGAACGAGAGAATCGATCGCACAACGGTCGCGGCGTGGATGTCGGGTTTGGTCGCCAAGGACGCGATCACCCTGACCGAGGAGGACGACGGACTGGTGATCCGCAAGGGTTCACGCATCGACCGGCTCGACGAGGGGACGAGAAAGCTGGTCGACCAGATGCTCGACTACAAGGACGAACTGGAGCTGGGCACATACAACGAGAACTTCGGCAAGGCGTGGGCCGAGGTGTCGACGCTGGAGCGTGACCTCATCGCCCGATCGGGTTGGTGGAAGCGCCTTCCACCGGGTGGGGTTCGGGGTGGCGGCACTGCATCGGTACGGCTGATTGCTGTGGTACTCGTGTTCGTCGTCTTCAGCGGGGGATCTCTCCTCACGGCTCTGCTGGGTGGCTACGGAGGCACACTGCTCGCCTTGGGTTTCGCGCTCCTCGTGCCGGCGATCACCGCCCATTTCGTGTACCGGGCGCTGCGAATGGCGCGCAGTGCAACCGGCTCGGCACTGGTGTTGCGTACCGAATCGTTCCGTCGATTCCTTGCCGCGAGCGAAGGCAAACATGTCGACTGGGCGTGGAAGCAAGGTCTGCTTCGCGAGTACAGCGCGTGGGCAGTCGCCCTAGGCGCGGCCGACGCGTGGGGTAGGGCGTTGGCCAACAGCAATGTGCCGCCGCCGGAGATGTACATGTCCAGCCCGATGCTGGTGTACAGCATGGGCTCGTCGTTTGCCAGCACGCACAGCCCGCCGTCAACGTCGGGTTCGTCGGGTGGGAGCTCGTCCAGTGGGTTCTCGGGCGGCAGTGTCGGCGGCGGTGGTGGCGGTGGCAGCTCCGGTTCCTGGTGACGAGGGGTCGCGCCCAAAGGTGACCCTCAGGTTGGGAACGCGCTCCGTGCGGCAACTGCGGCGCCACGTGCGCCAGCCATGTCGAGGTCGGGAACCAGCGAGAACTCGGCCACATCGATCTGCTCGTCGCGCAGTTGCGTGTTGGTGCGCACCGTCGACAGATACCAGTCGCGAAACTCCGGCGCGGCCTCGACGACTCCTCCGCCCACGAAGTACGCACTGGGATCGGTGAAGTTTGCAGCGATGGTGAACAGTCGCCCGATTGCCATGGCCTGTTGCGCGAACACCTTGCGGGCCATCTCGTCGCCGCGCTCGCCGAAGGCACGAAGTTCCTTGGCGGCCTCGTCGATTGGCTTGGAGGCCAGTTCGTGGTCGGGATACTGCGTCAGCCAGTAGGGAAGGAGGTTGCGGCGGATACCCGTCAGTGACGCAACGCTCTCGACGTCGCCGACGAATCCGCAGTTGCAGCGCGGCATCGGCTGCCCGTCGCCGAGCAAACCGTGCATCGGGATGTGTACGTGTCCGAGTTCGCCGGCCATGCCCGCGGCGCCGCGCACCACTCCGCCGGCCTCGAACACCCCGCCGCCGAGGCCGGTGCCGACGATCGCCGAGACCGACGACCGCCGTATCGACTTCTCGCCGAAGTACGCGTAGTGGGCGTACAGCGCCGCGGCGTTGCCGTCGTTGCTGTACACGACGGGAATGCCGAGCCGTTCCTCGAGCGCGTCGCGCACGTCGAAACCCCACCACTCGGGCAGCGCGAAGTTGGTCGCACCCTTCGACGAGATCACTCCTTCGGCCGACGCCGGACCCGGAGTATCGAGTCCGACCGCGCGCACATCGCCACGTTCGACGCCGGTGATCTGCAGCCCTGAGTCGAAGGCCGCAGCGAGGGCATCGAGCGCTGCATCGGTTCCCTCCGTCACCCTGCTCGGAACCTCGACCATGCGGTCGATCAAGAACCGCCCGGCCTCATCGAGCACCGTGACGTTGTTCTTGGTGCCGCCGTTGTCGATGCCGACGATCACGGACCCGGGTTCGCGCATAGTCCTCCGTTCAGCGGAGATGATAGGCACGACGGATTCTGCCGTGCCCGAGCGATGAGATGCGGGAGGAACGAACATGGCAAGGTGGCTCCGATGATCGATCGGTTGCGAGGTCGGCAGGAGTGGCAGTTCTTCCGCGCCCTGCGTCGCGCCGCGCCCGCCTATGCGATTGCCTGGTGGGTGCTGGTCGTGCTGCGCGGCACCCTCCCCGCCGTGACATCGGTCGGCTTTGGATGGTTGGTCAGCGCGATCACCCGCGATGTATCACCGGCGGGGCCATTGGTGATGGTGGGGGCGTCCTTCACGCTGCTCTTGATCTCGCAGCCACTGCATCAGGTGGTGTCGGCGAATCTCGGCGCCCGGATGGCAGCGCATCTGTACGACCGCCTCATCTCGACGTGTGTCGCCCCGCCCGGCATCGCTCACCTCGAGCGCGCCGAACTGACAACGGACCTCACCATGGCCCGCGACTTCGACCTCGGCATGATGGGCCCGCCACTCGACATCTCGATGGATTTCATCGCCGGTGGATTGGTCGACCTGGTTGTGGGCGCGAGCGCAGCCATCCTGCTCGCCACCTTCCACTGGTGGGCAGCGCTGCTGCTGGCGGTCGCTTGGTTGTCGACCCACTGGCTGCTGCGTGAGAGCGGCGTGTGGAAGGACCGCAACACCGACGAGGTGCGCAAGGCGCAACGACACGCTGAGTACTCATACCGCCTTGCCGTCGATGCAGCGCCCGCCAAGGAGTTGCGCTTCTTCGGTCTGGCCGGCTGGGTGACCGATCGATTCGTCACCACCCGACGCCGGCTCTACGACCTGCAATACCAGGCAACGCGCCTGCGCGAAAAGTCGGTGTTGTCGTGCTTGGCGATTGTGCTCGCGTCCAATGCACTGATCTTCTGGCTCCTCGCCGACGGTGCTGCGGATGCGACATTGACAACGGCTCGCGTTGTCGTGTTCGTGCAGGCCGCGATCGGGGTGTCTGCGATCGCGTTCGGCGGACTGAACTGGGCGATGGATGGTGCCGCTGCGCCTGTCGCCGCGCTGGCGCGGGTCGAAGCTGCCGTGGGCAGCGGCGCCCTGTCCGCAGGTGCGACCATACCGCCAGGAGGGCCGACCGAGATCAGCTTTCGCGACGTGTCGTTCGCCTATACCGACGATGGCCGCCCCGTGCTCGACGGGTTCGATCTGACCATTCCGGCCGGCACCTCGATGGCCATCGTCGGTCAGAACGGCGCCGGCAAGACGACGCTCGCCAAGTTGCTCTGCCGGCTCTACGACACCACATCAGGTTCGATCGAGATCGACGGTCAACCGTTGACGTCCCTGGAACTCAGCTCCTGGCGCTCGCAGGTGACGGCGGTGTTCCAGGACTTCATCCACTTCGAGTTGCCGTTGCGCAACAACGTGGCTCCGACCGGCGCCCCCGACGACGTGATCCGCACAGCGCTCGCCGCCGCTGGCGGATCCGAACTGGCCGATGGCGACCTCGACACCATCTTGTCGAAGGGCTACCCGGGCGGCACCGATCTGTCCGGTGGGCAGTGGCAACGCATCGCCCTCGCCCGTGCGCTGTGCGCCGTGCAACTGGGCGCCGGCGTCGTGTTGCTCGATGAGCCGACTGCTCAACTCGACGTGCGCGGCGAGGCCGAGATCTTCGAACGGGTGCTGGCGGCCACGCGGCACTGCACGACCATCTTGATCTCGCACCGATTCTCGACCGTGCGGTTGGCCGACCGGATCTGCGTGATCGACGGCGGCAAGGTTGCCGAGCTCGGCAGTCACGACGAACTGATGACACTCGGCGGCCGGTACCGCACGATGTTCGATCTTCAGGCGTCGCGCTTCACGGAGTACGACGAAAAGGGCGAGGAGGTGACATATGAGTCGCTCTAGGGGCATACGCCGCGATGCCGATCTACCACCGGCAATGCGCTCGCTGTGGCGCACGTTCCGCCTCGGCTACCGTGCCGAGCCGCGTCTGCTGGCATTGTCCCTCGGTCTGGCAATGCTGATGATGCTGCCCGACGCGTTGTTGGCATTGTGGCTGAAGTTCCTGGTCGACGGAGTGCTGAACGATCAACGATCACGGGTGATCATCGCCGGAATCGGTCTGGCGGTCTCGGTGACGGCAACGTGGTATCTGTCGTTGCTGTCGCAACGGGTCCAGCGTCGCTTCCGCGACCGGGTGGCGATCGCGCTCGAGTCACACGTCGCCCGTCTGCAGGCGTCGGTACCGACCATCGAGCACCACGAGCGGCCCGAGTATCTCGACCGACTGGCGATGCTGCGCGATCAGGTTTTCGCCCTCGACCACATGTTCATGTCGCTGTTCTCGACCATTGGTTGGCTCTTCCGGTTGGCGATCACAGCGATCCTGCTGGCGTCGATCCACCCAGCGCTGATCTTGCTCATGCTGTTTGCCTTGCCGGCATTCTGGGTGTCGACATGGCGACCCGCGGTCGAGCGGCGGGTCGAAGAGTCGGTCATCGCCAACACCCGCCTCGCCCGCCACCTGTTCGTGCTCGGCACCAGCGCACCGCCGGCGAAGGAAGTGCGCGTGACCAACACCGGCGATTGGTTGGTCAGCGCGCGTCGGGCGGCGTGGCAGCGGTACTACGAGCCTGTCGCCAAAGTTCGCTGGGCCAGTGCGGCGTGGCACACCTTGGCGTGGGCGACCTTTGCCGGCGCCTACGTCGCTGCCGTCGTCTATGTCGCAACGGGCCTCGATCGCGATGTGGGCGATGTGGTGCTGGTGCTCGCCGCCGGAACACGCCTGGCGCGCTATGTCGGCGCTACGGCGGGCGAGCTCGGCTTCTTGCGGGGATTCTGGCTCGACTCGTCTCGCCGGTTGACTTGGCTGGAGGACTATGCCGCGGGCGTCGATGCGTCGGCAACTGCAAGCGCACCCGAGCGACTGATCGATGGAATCACCTTCGACCATCTCTCGTTCCGCTATCCGGGCACCGACCGTCTGGTGCTCGACGACGTCAACCTGCGGCTGCCCGCCGGCACAGTGGTCGCCGTCGTTGGTGAGAACGGTGCCGGCAAGTCGACCTTGGTGAAGCTGCTGGCTCGCATGTACTCGCCGACGTCGGGCCGCATCACCGTCGACGGTATCGACCTGGCCGACATCGCCACCGACCAGTGGCGAGCATGTCTCGCCGGCGCCTTCCAGGACTTCTACCGATTCGAGCTGCATGCACAACAGACCGTCGGTGTCGGCGATATGCCGCGCGTCGAAGATCGCACGGCAACGCAGAGTGCCGTCGACCGAGCGGGCGCTCACGACGTAATCGAGCGGTTGGCATACGGCCTCGAAACCCAGTTGGGACCGTCGTGGGATGAGGGCGCGGAGGTCAGTTTCGGTCAATGGCAGAAGCTGGCCCTGGCACGCGGGTTCATGCGCGATGCGCCGCTGCTCTTGATCCTCGACGAGCCAACGGCGGCACTCGACGCCGAGACCGAGCACGCCATGTTCGAGCGCTTCGCCGAGGCGTCTCGGGCACATGTCGACACCGGGCGGGTGACCGTGCTGGTTTCGCATCGCTTCTCAACCGTGCGCATGGCGGACCTGATCGTGGTCATGGACGGCGCGCGCGTCGCCGAGTTCGGCACCCACGAAGCGCTGATGGCTCGCAACGGCCAGTATGCGGAGTTGTTCCGCATCCAGGCCGCCGCCTACGGGTAGCCGTTACGCCGTGCACCCCTGAGCTGCGCCGACCTGCCACAGCCCGGTCAGGTCCCCGGTGCCGTACGTGATGGGTCCGCCCTGTGTGGCCGTGTTGTTCATCAGTTGCGTCCCGTCGACGACATGATCCAGTCCGACGGCGTGGGCCAGTTCGTGCAGCAGCACGGGGCCAGCCCCCGTGCTGGACCACGGGCCATTCGATCCGACGTCGCCCATGTCGATCACGACGGACGCTCGCACGATCGACGAGCTGTAGAAGATTCCCGCACGACCGACGATCGAGCCGGGCACGAGGTTGCTCTGAGCCTGATCGCCGAGGGCGATGACGAGTTCGCCACCTACCCCAGACAGCTGAGGGCTATTGCTGCTGGTCGGCATGAACGTCGT
>JANPBZ010000067.1:0-16719 GCA_031430695.1 Ilumatobacteraceae bacterium | reverse complement strand
TCGCTGTCGTCGGCGACGTTGTCGCCGTACCAGATGCTCATAACCCAACAGTGTGCCCCGTCAGGTTGCGACGTTGGCGGATGCGCAACTCGCTAGCCTTCCGGGAATGGCTTTTGGGATCGACTCACTGCGCGGGGCGCGAGCGGTCATCGACCATCGATTGGCGCGGCGTCATCTGATCAACGAGTACCACCGCGGCCGACTTCGCCAAGACCAGGTGTGCGACGCGCATCCCGAGCTCATCCGGGCTGCCCGCAACGTCGGTACGCCTGCGTCGATGCCGTGCCCGATCTGCCGCGTCGAGCAACTCTTCTTGGTGACGTACGTGTTCGGCTCGCGCCTGCCATCGCACGGCCGCTGCGTGTCGACGGCGGCAGAGCTGGCCAAGCTCAACACGCGCACCGATCCATTGACCGCGTACGTCGTCGAGGCCTGCGCGGAATGCCGTTGGCACCACCTGCTGCGGGTACTGCCGATCGGCGGGGGTATCGCTAGAACGGGCTGAGCCCCATCCGGTTGCGAACCGATGTTGCTTCACCCACGTGGGCATGCCCGTGCCCGATGACCGGCCATTGCAACAACCACCACACCGGCTTGTCGGCCCACATGCGATGGAGCCAGGGGACTTCGTCGTCGGAGAGCGACGCCTTGCCGGCGAGTCGTCGGGTCGTGTCGGGGACGGTGTCGAGGGCCATCGTGCCGATGTCGTCGAGCCACGATGTGGTCGCGACGAAGACGGCGTCGAGATAGCCCAGCAGCGGCTCGAGGAGAATCGCGTGGCTCAACTCGGGGTCCTCGCGCTCGGGCAAGCCGGCCGACGATGCCGCTCCGGCGAGGCCGAGCGCTGCCCGGTGGGCCGCGAACAGGGGTGGGTGATTGCGAATCGCCGTGGTCACGGCGAGGTCGTGATGCCGGGCGATGTGCAGCAGTATGTGGGCGATCGACGACCCTCCGTCATCGATTTTATCGACCCAGCGTTGTGTTGGAACCACGCTCAGTACGGAGTCGCTCAGCTTGCTCCGCACGCTCTGCAGGTCGTTGGCAATCCAGGTATGCACGTCCACAGGGTGAACGTAGTCCTAAAGTGTGATCACCGGACCGCATGCGGCCCGGTGGAGCAAAACCTCACGGCGGCCCATCCGTGGACGAGCCACCGTGTACACAACCACCTGCTGACTCCTTGTGGGTTGGCGAGTGTGGCGCCACGCCCACCAGTTCACCCGTCCCGAGCTGGTGGGCGAGGTCGCCGCTGTCGCTCCGAGGGCGTACCCGACGACGTGTCGGGCTCTCTGTCACACCCTTCTGTCATGCTGCTCAGCGTGGACATCATCTTTCGCCGCTACACTCGCAAGGTCATATTGGCCCTGCCCCATACCGGGGCCCCGGGTAAGGCCCGGGTCCGAAGGGAGGTTGCACACGCATGACGCGTGCTTACGAACTCATGGTCATCATCGATGGTGACATCGAAGACACCGCTGCCCAGGCGAGGGTGAAGTCGATCACCGACTCCATCGCCAAAGCCGGCGGCACGATTCACGGCAAGCCCGATTGGTGGGGCCGCAGGCAATACGCCTACCCGATCAACAAGAAGGAATACGGCTACTACGTCGTGTACCAGCTCGTTGCCCCCGGTGGCGCCCTCGACGAGCTCGAGCGCTCGTTCCGCATCGCAGACGACATCGTCCGCCACAAGCTCATCCGTCTTCCCGATACCGAGGCAGCTCGCCGCGGTTTGTCGGAGCCAGCGGCCTGATTCGCCGCGCGTCGATCCAAGGAGGCTGTCATGGCCGATAGCAATGTCACCATCGTCGGGAATCTCACCCGCGATCCCGAACTGCGGTTCACTGCCGGGGGTAAAGGCGTCGCCAGTTTTGGTGTGGCCGTCAACCGTCGCTACCAGGTCAATGGCGAGTGGCAAGAGAAGGTGTCGTTCTTCAACGTCACCGCCTGGGACAGCCTCGGCGAGAATGCAGCGGCTTCGCTCACCAAGGGAACCCGCGTCATGGTCACCGGCCGCCTCGAGCAGCGCGAGTACGAGACCACCGCCGGCGAGAAGCGCAACGTTGTTGAGATCGTTGCCGACGAGCTCGGGCCGAGCTTGCGTTGGGCCCGTGCGGAGGTCGAGCGCACGCAGCGCACCGGGCCCGACGGCACCCCCTCTGGTGGTGCCCGCCCCGCTGCGGCAGCGGCGACCGGTGGTCGCCCCGCCGATCCTGTCTACGGCGACGAAGAGCCGTTCTAACCCCGTGATGACCGTTTCGAGAAAGACCCCACGATGACCAGCAAGAAGAACAAGGCCAGAGCGCCGAAAGAAATCAACAAGAAGTTCAAGAAGAAGACGAGCGTGCTTGTCACCGACAAGGTCGAGTTCGTCGACTACAAAGACGTCAACTTGTTGAACCGTTTCGTCAGCGACCGTTCCAAGATCCGCAACCGCCGGGTCACCGGTAACACGGTGCAGCAACAACGCGACATCGCCAACGCGGTGAAGAACGCTCGCGAGATGGCACTGCTGCCGTACACCAAGCGCGTTTCGCAGACCCGCGCCGGTCGTCCGCCGCGTGATCGCGACGAAGACGGCGGCGGCCGCGGTGGCCGCGAGGGTCGCGAGGGTGGCGGCGAAGGTCGCCGCGATTCGTTCAAGGCCGACACCGCTGTTGCCGAGGTGGTCCCACAGGTCGACGCCGATGTTGTCGATACCGACAGCGCCGACGAGACGGTCGAGGCCTGAGCATGAGAATCATTCTTCGCTCCGACCGCAAGGGTCTCGGCAAGCGCGGCGACATCGTCGAGGTGTCCGATGGCCACGCCCGCAACTTCCTGCTGCCCCATGGACATGCTCTGGTGGCGTCCGATGGTGCCGTCACTCAAGCCGCGTCGATGCGGCGTTCGCGCGACCTTCGCGACGCCCAGGATCGTGAAGGCGCCCAGACGATCGCTTCATCGCTGGTGCCCAAGATCATCACCATCACGGCCAAGTCGGGGCCCGAGGGCAAGCTGTACGGCTCGGTCACCTTGGCCGACGTTGCCCACGCCGTCGAAGAGCAGACCAGGGTTGTCATCGACCGCAAGAACCTTCACATGGAGCCGATCAAGTCGCTCGGTACACACACCGTGACCGCCAAGCTGCACAACGACGTCGAGTTCCCGATCACCATCGAGGTTGTCAGCAAGTAGGCCTCGCACCCCATCTCTCCACAGGGTTGTCCACAGCCCCGGTGCGGCCTCACGCGGGCCGTGTCCGGGGCTGTGCTGTGCCACACCGCGGGGGGATTGTCCACACGCGCGCACAGCAACCCCACAGGTTGTTGCGCTACCAACTCACAGGTTGTTGCCCTTACGCCACACAGGCTCGATCAGGCAAGGTAGGTGACTCATGACTGATTACTCCCGCGACTCCGGCCGCGAACGCAACACGCGTCGATCCGACAGCCGTGTGCCACCGCACAACCTCAACGCCGAAGAGAGTCTGCTTGGGGCGTTGCTGCTGTCGCGCGACGTCGTCGACCAAATCGGTGAACTCGGGGTACTGGTCGATCACTTCTACAAGCCCAGTCACCAACACATCTATTCGGCGATCCGTGGCTTGATGACCAATGGGCAACCCGTCGACGCCGTGACGGTTGCGGATGAATTGCGACGCAACGGATTGCTCGACGAGGTGGGTGGTCCGCAGACGCTGCTCGAACTGCAGAACGCAACGCCGGCCATCTCCAATGCTTCGCGCTACGCCAAGATCGTGCAGGACACGGCGATGCTGCGCAAGCTCATCGGTGTCGCCAGCGAGATCGCCGAGATCGCGTTCCTCGAGCCCGACGATGTCACCAAGGCACTCGACGAAGCCGAGACCAAGGTCTTCGAGATCGCCGAAGATCGCATCACCGACACCACCCGGTCGCTCAGTGACCTGCTGCCGTTGGCGATGGACAAGCTGCAAGAGACGTTCGAGCGCGGCGACATCATCACCGGCACGGCCACCGGGTTCCACGATCTCGACGAGATCCTGTCGGGCCTGCAGCCGTCGACGCTCAACATCATCGGCGCCCGCCCGGCAATGGGCAAGACCAGTCTCGGTTTGGGTATCGCCGCGTATGTGGCCCAGACCGCGCGGCGACCCGTGTTGATCTTCTCGCTCGAGATGGGCCACACAGAACTGACCCAGCGCATCTTGTCGAGCGAGGCCGAGGTCGACTCGCAGAAGCTGCGCACCGGCCGCCTGGTCGAGGCCGACTGGACCAAGATCGGCAAGGCGATCAACCGCCTCGACGTTCCGCTGTACCTCGACGACAACCCGCGGGTCACCGTGATGGAGATTCGCGCCAAGGCCCGGCGCATGAAGGCCCGCCAAGGTGGGCTGGCGCTGATCGTGATCGACTATTTGCAGTTGATGAGTGGCGGTACGTCGGCAGAGAACCGCCAGCTCGAAGTCAGTGAGATCAGCCGTGGTCTCAAGATCCTGGCTCGCGAACTGGAAGTGCCGATCATCGCCCTCAGCCAGCTCAGCCGAAACCTCGAGACCCGCGGCGACAAGCGACCCATGCTGTCGGATCTGCGCGAGTCGGGGTGTCTCACTGCCGACACTCGCCTCGTACGTGCCGACACCAATGCCGAGGTCACCCTCGGGGAGCTCGTCGAGTCGGGCCAAACGGATGTGCCAGTATGGTCGCTGGACGAGCGCTATCGACTCGTTCCTGGAACAGTCACCGCGGCGTTCTCGAGTGGCGTGAAGCCCGTGTTCCGACTTCGGTTCTCGTCAGGTCGGACGATCGACGCCAGCGCGAACCACCCGTTCTTAGCCCTTGGAGGCTGGATTCGCGTCGAGGATCTGCAAGTCGGTGAGCACCTCGCCACCGGTCGTCGCCTGCCCGAGGTCGTCGTCGAAGCTTCGATGGCCGATGAGGAACTCATTCTGCTCGGCCACCTCATCGGGGATGGCTGCACCCTCGCACGACATGCCGTGCAATACACCACGATTGATCCGCTCAACGTCGAGGCTGTCACCGAGGCTGCCCGGTACTTCGGCGTCACCGCCCGCGTGAAGCACGAGCAACTTCGAAACGGTAGGGCGTGGACCCAGGTGTGCCTACCAAGTCCGTATCCGCTGACCCACGGGAAACACCATCCAATGTCGTCATGGTTGCGACAACTCGGCGTATGGGATCTGCGCTCGTGGCAGAAGAAGATACCTTCGGTGCTCTTCGAACAACCTCCGAAGAATGTAGCGCTCTTCCTGCGGCACCTGTGGGCCACCGACGGATCCGTCGCTTCGACGATCTACTACGCCACGTCCAGCAAGGAACTGGCTCACGGAGTGCAGGAGTTGTTGACCAGACTCGACATTCGTTCTCGGCTGCGGACTGTTCCTGGTCGGCGTGGGCGCACGCAGTATCACGTGGACGTGTCGGGTCGCGACGAGCAGATCCGCTTCGCTGAGGTCGTCGGGATCCACGGCGGCCGAGCAGCCAAGCTCAGCGAGCGAACCGCTCGAAATCGTCAGGTGAAGTCGAACCCGAACGTCGACATCATTCCGAAGGAGGTGTGGGATCATGTCCGCCACAAGTCGCTCGCCGAGGCCGGTATGACCGCCCGGGATCTCGCCGCATCGATAGGGATGTCGTATTGCGGCTCGGCCCTCTACAAATCGGGTTGCACACGTGCCCGGCTCGAACGAGTCGCTGTGGCCACCGGTGATCCCTGGTTGGCTGATCTTGTCACCAGCGATGTGATGTGGGATCGGCTCGTTGAGATCGAGCCGCTGGGCGAGATGGAAGTGTTCGATGCCACCGTCGAACCACATCACAATTTTCTCGCCAACGGTGTGGTCGCCCACAACTCGCTCGAACAGGACGCCGACGTGGTCATGTTCTTGTATCGCGACGAGGTGTACAACAAGGAGTCAGCCGACAAGGCGATGGCTGAGGTGATCATCGCCAAGCACCGCTCTGGGCCCACTGGCACTGTCAGGTTGGTGTTCCGCGGGCAGTTCACCAAGTTCGGTAACGCAGCCCGCGGCGTCTGATCGTCAGTCTCCCACACCCAGGAGATACAGCGACAGGTACTGCTTCTGCGACGCAAGCGACGCCAGCGGCGGCTGCTTCGGGTCTGTGTGGTAGCCGGCGGGGTACCGCGAGTGGGGAACGTACCAACCGATCATTCCCCATTGCATGCCTTCCTCGTAGCCGTCCGGCACGTTGGCATTGATCGTGTCGCGAACCCCGCGTCCCTTGGCAAGGTTCCAGCGATCTGGGCGCCACGGTCCGTTCACCGCCCCAGGTCGTAGAAATTTCTGGCGCCCAGATCCTCGAACATCGCTCAATCGTGCGCCGCGGCCTCGAGGCCGTCGAGGATCAGGCCCAGGCCATAGTCGAACTCGTTGCCGTAGTTGTAGCCGGGTCGGAGGATGTACTCCGTGGTCAGTTCGGTGAGGTGTGGGTAGTTGTCGGAGGCGAGGTCGGGCATCATCGACTCGACGAGTTCCTCGAGGTCGTCCGTCTCGTCGAACGGCAGGTTCACCTCCTGCAGCACGAATCCGTAGATGTAGCTATCGATCAGGGAGAACGCGTGCGCCGCCATCTCGATCGAGAAGCCTGCCGTGCGGCAGCAGCCGATCACCGTGTCGTGGTGCCGCAGCGTCGCCGGGCCTGGTGAGGTCCGTGACTCCATGATGCCGATCGCCCATGGGTGGCGGGTGAGCGCCGCTCGTACCGAGATCGCCCGCTGATGCATCGCCGTCTTCCAGTCGGTGCCGTCGGAGGGCAGTTCGATCTCGCCGAAGACCGTGTCGACCATGCCGTCGAGGATGTCGTGCTTGTTCGCCACATGGTGGTACAGCGACATCGCTTCGACGCCGAGATCCTGGGCGAGCCGGCGCATGGTAAGTGCGTCGATGCCCTCCGTGTCGGCGATTGCGATCGCAGCGGACAGGGCGCGCTGCCTGCTGAGCGGTACTCGTGGCGCTGTCCTCGCCTCGGTTTGCTTGGCCATGCCGGTTGCTTTCTTGGTCGGTGTCTTTCTTGCTCACCCGGGAACATTTCTTCTTGACAACCTTACACCGTATGTTACGTTGATGTGGTAACCTTACACCGTAAGAGCGGCACTGCCCAGCTGGGCGATTGACCGGAGGAACCGACATGGCAACATCACCCACACCCGCAAGCGACCGAGTTGCGGCAGCGCCCTCGATCGTCGATCGGAAGCCGATGCGGGCGATCGTGCAGCAGGGCTATGGCACGGCCGACGTGTTGACGATGGGCGTGATCGCCCGGCCCACGATCGAAGCCGGCGACGTACTGGTGCAGGTCCGTGCCGCCGGCCTCGATCGTGGCACGTGGCACCTGATGGCCGGGTTCCCGTACGCAGTGCGGCTCGAATCGGGGCTGCGTGCGCCGAAGCGTGCCGTGCCTGGCCTCGATGTCGCCGGTGTGGTCGTTGCGGTCGGACGTGACGTGACACGGTTCCAGCCGGGTGACGAGGTGTTCGGCATCAGCAAGGGCGCGTTCGCCGAGTACGCCGCCGCCCGCGAGGACAAGCTGGCGTTGAAGCCTTCGAACCTCACGTTCGAGCAGGCCGCCGCCATGGGGGTCTCGGGCCTCACCGCGCTACAAGGTCTCACGGTCGCAGGGCGCCTGCAGCCCGGCCAAAAGGTCTTGATCATCGGCGCGTCGGGTGGCGTGGGCACCTACGCGGTGCAGATCGCCAAGGCCCTCGGTGCAGAGGTGACCGGCGTGTGCAGCACGGGCAAGATCGACCTCGTCCGATCGATCGGCGCGGACCACGTCATCGACTACACCATCGACGACTTCTCCGGCGGCGACAAGCGGTACGACCTGATCCTCGACATGGCGGGCAACTCACCGCTCTCCCGACTCCGACGCGCGCTCGCTCCTCGCGGCACGCTCGTCATCGGCGGCGGCGAAGGAGGAGGCCGATGGTTCGGCGTCGGCCGCCAGCTCCGAGCGATCGCCTTGTCGCCGTTCGTTCGGCAGCGACTGACCACGTTCATCTCCAAAGAGCACCACTCAGGCCTGGAACGCCTGGCGGAGCTCGCCGAGAACGATCAGCTCGTTCCCGTGATCGAACAGACCTACCCGCTCGGCGGCGTGCCCACTGCCATGCGACATCTCGTCGACGGACACGCCAGAGGCAAGCTCGTCATCACCGTCGATGCCGCATGACGCACCCGACGACGACCTTGACGAGCTCGAAGCCCATCACCTCGGTATAGAAGCGGTGCGTCGCAGCAGTATCGCGAGTGGCCAGGGCAACGTGATGGAACGCCATGACGAAATTGTCGCACCGCCGGGTAGCACAGTCACGAGCGGGCCGCCACACTTGCCGTTGTGTTTCTCGGTGACGACCTGTTGATCTGGCTCGTGCTCGCGCTCGGCGGTGCGCTATTCGCGGGCAACCTGCTGGCGTTGGTCAAACCTCCACCGCCGAAGGAAGGCGATCTGGCCAAGGCACCAGTCGGTCGCAGCGTCTTGATGGGCCTGATCGGCCTGGTCGCCGCCGTGTGGTCGCTGGCTTCGCTGATCAGTTAGCCATCACTGCGCCGCCAACACCTGGGCGAGCGTGCGCAGGAAGCGGTCGTTCTCGTCGGGTGTCGAGATCGTCACCCGGATTCCTTCGTTGCTGAATGGTCGCGTGACCACGCCGCGACGTTCGAGCCCGAGATACACCTCATCGGTGCGTTCGCCGATCGGCAGGTAGACGAAGTTGGCCTGCGCGTCGGGCAGCTTCCATCCGGCAGCGCTGAGCTCGGCGATCACACGCGTCCGCTCGCGGAGGATGTCGGCCACGCGCATACCGATCTCGGCTTCGGCGTCGATCGCGGCGATGGCCGCCACCTGGGCGAGTGCGCTGACGGCAAAGGGGAACAGCGTCTTGTCGATTGCCGCTATCACCTCGGGGTCGGCGATGGCATAGCCGGCACGGATGCCGGCCATGCCCTGCGCCTTGGAGAACGTGCGGGTGACGACGACATTGCGGTAATGGGGGATGAGATCGCGGACCGGATCACCGAGCGAAGGATCGAGAAACTCGCGGTAGGCCTCGTCGATCACCACGATCGTTGCCGGCGAGATGCCGTCGAGCAACGACGCCATGTCAGCCGTGGACAACGCAGTGCCCGTCGGGTTGTTCGGCGTTGCCAGCAACACCAACTTGGTGCGCTCGGTCACGGCAGCGGCGACGGCATCGAGATCGAACGCGTGCTCGACGGTCAGCGCGGTCGTCACCGCAATGCCGGCCATCAGTTGGGTGTAGACGGGGTAGACCTCGAACGAGCGCCACGGGTACACGACCTCGTCACCCGGGTCGACGTAGGTCAAGAACAACTGCTGCAGCAGACCGACCGAGCCGGCGCCGACGGTGACCTGCTCGACATCGACACCGAGCTGTGACGACAGGCGCTCGCGCACGGCGGTGGCCCGATGGTCGGCGTAGCGGTTTGCACCCGTCGCAGCCGCGGCGACGGCGTCGACGATCGCTTGGATCGGTGGCAGCGGATTCTCGTTCGAGGCCAACTTGATCGCGTTGGTGATGCCGTGTTCTGCCTCGGCCTGGGCAGCACCCTTGCCAGGACGGTAGGAGGGCATGAGGTCGACGGCAGGACGCGGCCTGCCGACGGAGTGCGTTGCGGTCATTGGGGCTCCGGTCGGCGAGTGGTCAGCCAAACGTAGCGCCGTGGGCCGGGTCGCCATGGAGCGTGACCGCCATGGGACCGAGCAACGGCTGCGCGGCGAGAGTGACGCGATCGCGCCCGCCGTCTTTCGACTTGAACAATGCCTCGTCCGCCCGCAGCATCGTCTGGCTCACGTGGGCGCCCTTGCCGAGGGCGACACCGATCGAGACCGTCAGTGGCTCGTCGACCGCCAACGCCATCCGCGAGACAGCGAAGCGAATCCGTTCGGCGACCTGTCCGGCCTCGGTCGTGTTGGTCTGCGCAAGCAGCACGCAGAACTCCTCACCGCCGTACCGATAGACGACATCGCCGGTACGCACCTCGCGGCGCAGCACGTCGGCAATCTCGCGAAGCGCCTGGTCGCCGGCATCATGACCATGTTCGTCGTTGATCCGCTTGAAATGGTCGACATCGACCATGATCACCGCAACGGGGGTGTCGCCGTTGCCCGCCTCGATCGCCAGATCGCGATCCAGCCGGCGGCGATTGCCGACGCCGGTCAGCGAGTCACAGAGTGCCAGTTGCGCGAAATGCCGGTTGCGACGGCTGCGCACCGCAGCGAACGCACCGAGCACCGCACCGATCGCGGCGAGCACACCAATGGCAATGAGGGCGGCCACGACCGTTCGATCCGGTGCCGAAGTCGCCGCAGCGCTCGCAACAATGCCGTGCCCGCCTACATTCATCAACGTTCTATCGGCGCCTGGCGCCCCGAAGTTGAACAGCTGATCCAACTTCGCAGACATTGTGCAATGCTGCAGACATGGGCGCAGACATTCAGCGATGGGGCTCAGGTGGGCCGTGGGAAAGCATCGTCGGGTACAGCAGGGTGGTCCGTAGTGGCGACTACGTGCATGTTGCCGGTACGACAGCGACCGTCGACGGGAAGGTGGTCGGCAAGGGTGATGCAGGCGCGCAGACGAGGGTGATCCTGCGAATCATCGGTGAGGCCTTGGCCAAGGCCGGCGCAACGTTCGAACAGGTGGTGCGATCGCGAATCCTTGTGGTCGACATCGCCGACTGGGAAGCCGTAGGCGCGGCGCACGGCGAGGTCTTCGCCGACATCCGGCCAGCGTCGACGATGGCCGAGGTGTCGCGATTGATCGACCCTGATCATCTCGTCGAGATCGAGGTGGACGCGTACAGCCCACGTGATCGGTGATCATGCGAGACTTTGCCGGTGACTGATCCCGAGGATCGTGCGCCCGAGCCCAGTGGCATCCGCGACGACCTCGAACGCATGCTGGCGTTTCCCGCCAAGTTCATTCCCACGTCGGTCATCGTCCCTGTCTGGCGGCGGTTGACCGATGGCGAGTCGACGTGGCCAGTGCGTGCTGCCGTTGTCTCGGTGACCGCGCTGCAGGTCGCCCTGCCCGACCGATATGAGATTCCGCCGACGTGGCTGTTGCCGACATTGGGTGGGTTGCTCGGGATTGGTCTGTCCGTGGCCCACCCACACCGAATCACCCGTCACTCGCCGCAACTGCGACTCATCAGCATCTTGCTGATCGCCGTGCTCACGCTGGCCAATGCCGGGTCGGCTGGTCGGTTGATCGCCGCGCTGCTGCAAGGCAAGGAACACAATCCGACCACCTTGTTGTTGACCGGTGGCGCGATCTGGCTGACCAACGTAATCGTGTTCGGCATGTGGTACTGGAACCTCGACCGCGGTGGACCGGCGGCTCGGGCCCAGGCATTGAAGTCGTATCCCGATTTCCTCTTCCCGCAGATGACGATGCCCGAACTGGCGCCGGCCGACTGGCAGCCGCAGTTCTTCGACTACATCTACCTGTCGTTCACCAACGCTGCGGCGTTCAGTCCCACCGACACGCTGCCGCTGGCTCTGTGGGCGAAGATGACGATGATGGTGCAGTCGATCGTGTCACTCGGCACGGTCGTGCTGGTCATCGCCCGCGCCGTCAACATCTTGAAGTGATCGCCGGGTCGCGATCGCGATGGCTGCCACGCCGACGCTCAGCAGCAGCACCGGGACCAACGCGTCGGGCCGATCGTTCAGCAGGTTCCCGAGGCGTGAGTTGATGGCGGCGAATCCGATGACCACGGCGACGATGCCGAACATCAGGGATACGAAGTCGAGTCGATGCGTCTTCACGGTTGAACCTCCGTTGTCACAACTGGTCCCAGCGGCGAGGTTGGGACATCAGCGTCGAGTCGAGGGATGACGAATCCGCCAGGAGATACGACAGTGCCGTCCGCAGAAATCACCGCACCGTTGTCGAGTTGCACCGACCCGTCGTCGCGCTGTTCGATGATCGGGATCTGAAACGAACCGTCCACTTCAATCCGCCAGCCATCGCCGAAGTCGATCGAACCATCCTGGAAGAGCACCGTTCCGTCGCCGAATGACCGTCGTATCGGAAGCTCGGGAAGAAACGTCGGCGCGGTGATGGTGGGCACGGCTTCGAGGAACGAGCCTCGACGAACCTCGATGTCACCAACGCCGACTCGCAACTTCAGTGTGATCAGGTGGGCGCTGTCGGGTTGGCTGTCGAGACTCAGGCTTCGCCGATAGCCGCTTCGTGTCGAGCCGATTGCATCGATCGAGCCGATGCCGACCCGGGCGTCGATCTGAACGTGGGCGTTTTCGGGCACGAGGACCGTGAGATTGCCAACGCCGACATCGACAGCGGTGGCAACGTCGCTCGGGTATTCGGTCAGAATGAGATCGAAGTTGCCCACGCCGGTTTCGTACTGGGCGGCGACGCTGCTTCCAGCGTCGATGAACACGGTTCGGCTTCCCGATCGATCGGCTATGCCGACACCGGCGAAACTCAGCGCCGACGCCATCACCGCGGCTCCTCCCGTCACGAGAGCGGGACCGATCAACCACCGCGCCCGGCCGGCGAACGTGCCGACCAGCAGGCCGGCGCCGAGGATGACAGTCGCCCATCCGAAGGCCCAGGCGCCGCGACTGCCGGCACTCTCGTTGAAGAGCCACACCAAGGTGCCGACCACGATGGCGGCGCCGATCGTCAACAAACCAAGTGCCGACTGCGGGGGGCGCGGTCGTTCTCGTCGTTGAGCGGTCCGCGAACCCCATCGATCGCTGGTCGGGCCATCGTCGGTCGTCGCCGGCATCGTGGCCGCAGATCGCAGCGACTGCACATCGACCGGGGTTCGCCCTCGCCACAGCGCAGCCGCAACGCCCAGCAGGCCGATCGCCAGGACCCAGCCTGCATCGGGCAACTCGGCTTCTCCGCTGAACAGCCAACGTGCCGCGAGGAACACGACCACCGCTCCGACGATTCGACGGATGGTCGATGCCGGTGGTGAGGTCGGCGAATCGGCGAGCACCGCCAGTGCGGCGATGTACAGAACGATTCCGACGCCGCCGAACAGGGCCAGTACCACGAAGGCGATGCGCACGAACAACGGCTCGATCGCCAGGGCGCGACCCAAGCCCGCTGCAACACCCAGCACGACTCGATCCTCGGATCGGGCCCATCGCCGATCCTGTGGCTGTGGCGCCGGCGTGGGGGGAGGTAGCGGTGCCGGTTCCGTCTCGAGGTTTGTCATGAGTTTGAACGGTACGGGGCCGCACGCGTGCACGCCATCGGGGATGACCCTGGTTGATCCCTGAGCCCGGCGGCCGCGTCTCAGGGTGACCACCTGATGTGCCGGTAGCCGTTCGGTGGCACGATACATACATGGAACGCGACCCGGCAGCGCTGCGCGGCGAACGCATCGAGTTCGCCCGCTCGTCGACTGACCGGATGTTGTTCGGCGTGTGTGGGGGTGTGGCGCGGCGATATGGCGTCGACGCCTACGTCGTGCGCCTCGCTCTGCTGCTCCTCACGCTCACCGGCGGATTGGGTGTCGTGCTGTACGTGGTGGGTTGGGCGTTGAGTCGGCCACCCGACGAACCCCCCGTAGCCGAACCGTTCGAGTCAAGCCTTGTGTCGGTCCGGTCGGTCGCCGTCGCCGCGGCGACCGGCGGATTGTTGATGACCGCGCGCAACGTGGCTCTGTGGCCGGGTGACACCATCATGGTGCCAGCGGTCGTGGTTGCCAGCGGCTCGGCGTTGCTGTGGTACCGGGGCCGCGAGTCGAACACGCAGCAGGATCCGCTCGAGGGTGTGCTGCAGGGCCGGAGCTCGCCGTTGCGGTCGCTCGGCGGCGTCGCGCTGGCGCTGGCCGGGGTGGTTGCGTTGGTGGCCCGCGGCGTGCGGGTCGAGCAACTGCCAGCTGCCCTCGCGGCCTTGGCGATGGCGTTGGCCGGAACGGCGGTGTTGGTCGGACCATATGTCGGACGACTGACCACCCAATTGCGCGACGAGGAGCGGGCCCGCATCCGTGACCAAGAACGCAACGATATGGCCGCGCATCTGCACGACTCGGTGCTGCAGACGCTTGCACTCATGCAACGCGCCGCGGCCGATCCGCGGCGGATGGTGATGCTGGCCCGGCGCCAGGAACGCGAGCTACGCAGTTGGTTGTACGACGTCAAGGCCAGCGCGGCCGTTGGATCGCTGAGTGCTCGCGCCGAGGGCATTGCTGCCGAGGTCGAGCTGGATCACGGCTTGCCGGTCGACCTTGTCGTTGTCGGCGACGTTACCGTTACACCGGCCGTCGATGCGCTGATGCTGGCTGTTCGCGAGGCGACGGTGAACGCTGCCAAGCACGCCGATGCCGACCTGGTGAGTGTCTACATCGAAGTCGAGCCGACCACCATCACCGCATTCGTTCGCGACAAGGGTGTTGGATTCTCCGCCGCCGAGATCGGCGACGACCGTCGAGGTATCGCCCTGTCGATTCGCGATCGGATCGAACGCGTAGGGGGACGTGCGTCATTGGAGTCGGCGCCGGGCGCCGGCACCGAGTGGGAGCTGGTGGTGCCGAGATGACCGCCAGGGTCCGCGTGTTCGTGGTCGACGACCATGCGCTGTTTCGATCCGGTGTGAAGGCCGAGATCGGTGATGCGGTCGAGATCGTCGGCGATGTCGGCACGGTCGACGAGGCGATCATCGCCATTCGAGCAACCAGGCCCGACGTGGTCTTGCTCGATGTGCATCTCCCGAACGGTGGTGGCCGGGCGATTCTGGAAGGACTTGCCGATGACCTGCCAGATACGAAGTGCCTTGCGCTATCGGTGTCGGACGCAGCCGACGACGTGATCGGCGTGATCCGTGCCGGCGCTCGCGGCTACGTCACCAAGACAATCACCCGTGAGGAACTCCTCGACGCGATTCGGCGCGTGCATGCCGGCGACGCTGTGTTCTCGCCGCGGCTTGCTGGGTTCGTGCTCGATGCATTCGCGGGTTCTGTGCCGGTGACATCCGATCCCGACATGGATCGCCTGACCAACCGCGAGCAAGAAGTGCTGCGGTTGATCGCGCGCGGGTATACGTACAAGGAAGTTGCCGCACGCATACATGTGTCGGTGAAGACCGTCGAGACCCATGTGTCTTCGGTGTTGCGCAAGCTGCAACTTTCCAACCGTCACGAACTCACCGCCTGGGCGACGGATCGGCGGCTGCTCTAGCTGCCGTCAGTCGTCGACTTCCACCGTCGCGGCCTCGGCCTCGGTGTCGTCGTCCGCGGGCTCAGCCGGGCTAGCCGCCCACGCCGGTCGCTTCCCCGTCTCCAGTTCGAGCAGTTCGGCCTTGGCTTGTCGCCATGCCACATCTGCTGCCGCGGCGCCCTTGCCTGTTCGTGTGGCTTCCTTGACGAGTTCGACCGCGCGATGGTGTGCGGCTTGCGCCCGCTTCAGCCTCTCGGCCTTCTCGATCGTCTCCAGCTTCAGACGTTCCGCCTCGGACTTGCGATCGATCACCGCCTGCTTCGCACGACGATCGGACTCTTCAGACTCTCTGACGCTCTGTGCAAAACGCTCGACGTCGGTGAGCGGGCGGGGTGGCGGGGCCTTTGGACGGCGACGACTTGGCATCGGTCAACATTGTGGTCGGAGATGGTCCCGATCTCAACATCGCACGCTCGCGCTGCGTTAACGCAAGATGAGCACGATGATGACGATGAGGAGAATGAGGCCGATGAGGCCTCCGCTGATGTAGATCCCAGATGCAAGCAACATGCGTCTGAAGTACCCCGCCTTTGATTGCCGCAAACAGAAATCCGGAGAGGTTTGACCGTCGATCGCGCCGGGTACTCCGTGGGCCCCCGTCGATTTTCAATGAAAGCAGGAGACGCAGTGGACAACAATTTGGATCAAGCCAAGGGCAGGGTCAAGCAGGCCGTCGGTGACCTCACCGACAACAAGGACCTCAAGAACGAAGGCAAGGCCGACGAGACGGCCGGCAAGGTCAAGGAGTTCCTCGAAGACGTGAAGGACAAGGCTGAAGACGTGGTCGACAAGGTCAAGGACAAGTTCACCAAAGACTGAGTGTCCTCGCTCGGGGTGTCGGTCCAGCGGACCGGCCCCCGGGATGGTCCATCCGATGCACCGTGGGCTAGGAGTCGGAACGCCACTGGAGACGTCGCCTGGGGCTGGCTACTGCTCCTTCATCCATATGACGTCAGTGTGCGTCACCGAGGGCGGGCCCACGAGCAAGTGCTCCACCGCCGCGACGTAGGCCGCGTACGCGGGCGTCGTCAGAAACGCTGACGCCGCTGCAGTGTCGGTGTATTGCTGAAAGGCACGGATCACGTCCGGGTCGTCGATGTCGTACATGTAGACATACGCCTCGTCGAAGGGCGGGCACGGGTCATCCTGGACATGGCGGCCGCCGACCTCGAAGCGGGCGACATCCTGCTCACGGCGTACACAGATCCCAGCTGGACCCCCTGTTCGTCGCGATCAACGGCCTGGTGACCGAGGTTGGCGGACCCACGGCGCAGTGATCGCACGGGAGTACGGCTTGCCGGCCGTCGTCGGGGTAGAGCACGCCACGCGCGCGATCACCAGAACAACCCGGCCTGCTCCACCGGGATGACCGCGAGCTTGCGCCGTCGATCTACACCGTTGGGTGAAGGGCAATATTCGCTCGCCGTGTCGCGGACAGGGGACAGTCTCGGCGCGTTGCCGTGGTCCGGCGAAGGGCCGGCGCGTGCCCCCGGCG
>JANPBZ010000066.1:0-4137 GCA_031430695.1 Ilumatobacteraceae bacterium | reverse complement strand
GGTGGCGGTGCCACCGTCGGTTGCGTCGACCATCGAGCGCAACCACGTCATGACCTTGCCCGAGTCGCCTGCATTCATCGCCCGCTTCAGCACGAGGCGCGGGTAGAAGACTCGATACGGCAGGTACACCTTGTAATCGTTGGTGCCGCCGACCTTGATCTCTTTCAGGCCGAAGTCGACCTTCAGCCCATCGCACGACGACCACGCACCCAGATCGATGCCGTCGACGACGACGTCGAACCGCATGACGAGCCCATATTGGGTCGAGTCTTTGATGGACATGGCGTCGAACGTCCCGTCAGGCGATGTCGTCGTCGAGGAAGCCGAGGTGCACGATGTCGAGCTGCTCGGTGGCGATCTTGCTGGTGCTGGCATCGAAGCCGCTGATCGACCACTTCGACGGCATCGCGCTGCGCATCTCCCACGTGAAGACGGGCTTGTCGGCCGAGTCCTTCAGCTCGATCACCATCAGGCCCGGCTTGTGGCTCTTCGCCGTGTCGCTCAACCACTTCTTCACCTTCTCGGTGTCGGCAGTCACGGCACGGCTCAGCTTGACGGTCGAGTACTTGGTCGCACCCGGGCAGTACCAGCGCGAGTTCCACGCATCGCCGGCGCGGTACTCGACGACGTCGAAGGTGACGTCGAGTCCGTCAACCTTGGCCCAGCTGCCAAGGTCGATCTCGCCTGGGGCGTCGACCTTGACAGTGAATCGGTTGGCTAGCGCCAGCGGGATGTCGTCGGCAATGGGCATTGTTCTCTCCTTACAGAATTTGGCTAGCGGAAGTCGGCGAGCAGGCCTGCCCGCTCACGGTCGATCAGCAGTTCCTGGCGCAACCTGCTGCGGATGTTGGGGTAGAGACGCATTGCCAGTTCGTCGAGCGCATACGGATCGCCGACGATGTGTTCGACGGTTTCGTGTGCCGCGGCCGCGGTGGGTGCTGCGTCGGGGTGCGTGCCGCCTGGCGTGGTAGCGGCGGCAGCGGCGGGCGCTCCGGCAGCCGCTCCCGCTGCATTCGGGGCGTTGACCTCGTCGTGCAGGCCTTGTTCGAAGCCGGAGTCGAAGCCGAGCAGGGAGCCGAAGAAGCCGATCTCGGCGTTGGCGATGTCGCCGACCAGCGCGTTGCCGAGTCCCTCGAAGCGCCCACCCATCGTGTCGGCGGTTCGCCATTCCTGGTCGGTCGCTGCCGCACCGGTTCCTGTTCCCGTGCCTGGGCCAGTTCCGGTTCCCGTACCCGTGTCACCGTGTTCCGCTGGTGCAGCCGGCGTGGTGCCCGCTGCGCGAGGCGTCGTCGTGGCTGCTCCTGTGCCTGTCGCCGACGACGTACCGCCGCCGGGGGCAGCGCCTGCCGCACGCGCCGTCGCTGCCGCGCCGCCGGGGTGGGTGGCGCCACCGCCGCGACCGAAAGTGGTCGGCGGCAAAGCCAAGGTGGCGAGCAGCGCAGCCTCGGCCGGCAGCACGGGGTCCTCGGCATTGTCGAACAGCGCGACGAGCGCGGTGTTGAAATTTTCCATTGGGACGTCGAGCAAGGCGGCCTCGCGACGTGTGGTCCGTTGCTGGTTCAGTCGCTCGAGGGCCGCCGCGCTCTGCGCGTCGAGCAGCGTCAGTCGTTCCTCGATCTCTACATTGACCCGAGTTTCCAGTGCTTGCAGTGTCTCGGTGTTGAGCGAGGTCGATCGCTCGAGATCGTGTCGCGCTTCGGTGTCGTTGAGATTCGTCAACTCGACTCGACGCAGGTGTTCGAGGCGAAGTTCGGAGTAGGCATTGGTGGTCTGCTGGCGGCGAAACTGACGATCCTCGCCGGTGAGCTCGTGACGTTGCTCACCCATGAACTCGTCGCTGAATCCGAACATGGACCCGGCGATGCCCAACATGTCGTTCCCGAGGCCCTGGCTCAGCGTGTTGCCGAACGAGCCGAGGGGATCCCATTGTGTCTGGCTGGCTGCATGAGCGGTTGGGGCATCGCCTGCCAATCGCTGGGTGCCGGCCGACGATGTCATCGAGGACGGGGGCATGGTGAAGATGATCCCGCCGGTGCCGTCTGACTTCGCCAGACCACTGTCGACCATTTCACGCATCATCTGCTGAGCCGACGAGACCACATCGACGTCACCCTGTTCGGTGTTCGTGGTCGGCCGGGCGTGCAGCAGATCGGGCGTCGGCTTGATCGCGCCGCCGTCGCCGCGGACGAACTGCTCGACACGTTGGGCGTGAGCTTCCATGGCTCGTCCCGTATCACTCGCCTCGTCCTGCATTGCGCCGTGCACGATCTGTTGGGCGGCGTGGGTCAACTCGTGGGCCAGCGTGGCCCGACCCTTCGCTTGATCGAGCGGGCCGACATCGTCGGCGAGATAGACCTGGCCGTCGCGAGTGAAGGCTTGAGCGCCCATGGCCTGTGCCTCGGCCGAAACGGCTGGTCCACGATGCACCAGTCGATCACCCACGTCGATGCCCAACACGTCGCGCATCGTGGCGCGCACATCGCCCGGCACCGGTTCGACAGACACTCCGCCGTCACCGTCGGGCCTGACCACGGATGCGTCGTCGCGCTCGCGTTCGGCACGCATCGCCTCGGGCAACGGGCCGTGATACGCGGGTCCGAGGCCCCGGCGGCGCGAATCGGCGAGGCCCGCACGACGGCCGCCCGGCTGGCCAGTGGGCGCTCCGCCGCGATCTTGCGGTTCGTCGCGCGTCTCGGTTGGAAACATGGGCGACGCTTCTGGCAGCGGTGTCGTGGCCATCGGACCAGAGCCGAACCCACCGGGCTCTCCGATCGCCAGTAGTTGCTCGACCGCCGGTAGCCCGAGGCCGCCGCGCTGCTCGCCGGCGACCGCGCCCACATGGCGGTGCTCGATGGGCGGAAGTGGCGACGCTTCTTGCAGTTCTGGATCGGTGCGGTCGTGATCGGTGATCGCGGCTGCCAGGACGCCTCGGAACGAACCGCTCGGTGCGTCGATCCGGCGCACCATCTCCAGCCGCGGCGAGCGCACCAGCACCTGCTGGGTCACCAAACCCTCGGTAAATGCCCGGGTTGCGGCAGTCAGGCTGATCGGGCGGCCGCCCGCTACCTTCAGCGGCGGCAACGTTGCCCATTCGCGACGCGCCGACGCGACCGCTGGCCGCGTCGGCTCAGCGGTTGTGACCGACCCTGCGTCCCCAGTTGTTGCGTGGGGCGAGTGGGCGTGTCGGGCGAACGGCCATTTCATCAGATACCGGGGCCGTTGACTTCTCTGTTGATGTCACCGATCGCGTTGATGAATGTCCGCCGCAGCGGATGCTCCATCGCCAGGATCGATTCGAGCGGCCAATGGAAGTAGTAAGCGACGTACGCGACCTCTTCCACCAACTGCGCGGTCGCGTACGTCATGATCCCCCCGGCGAATCACCGCTGATGTCGACAGCAAACCCGTGTGCGCATTTGGGACATGTCACGTCGACTCGTGTGCCGCCGTCTTGATTGATGCGGCGGTACAGGTCTTGCAGGAAGGCGAGATCAGAGGCGAACAGGTTCTCGATGACGCGGCTGTCGACCTCGGGCAACGTCCCGAGCTTGGTCACCGTCCTCGTCAACAACAACACCGACAGGTATGCCGGGTTTTCGCGTACTCGCGGATCGGTCTGCGGCCAGATCTCGTCGCCGGCCGTAGCCAGTCGCATCACTCCCTCGCGATGCAACTGGCCGCGACCATCGACATACCCGCGCGGCAGTGCGAACGGGAACTCGGTGCTCAGCGTCGCTCGGTCGGGGGAAGGTGCGCCCCCCATCGAACGGTCAAGCATCGGAGTGCTCACGCCGCCACTCGCTGCAGATGGTCACACACGATCGTGACCGTCTCAGTGAGTACTTCCGACGAGCCGGCGCGCAGGGCGCCGAGCTCGATCTTGCTCGGCCACGCGTTCTCGAGGTGGTACCGGGCGACCGGCTTGCCGGCCGCATCGAACATCACCAGCGAGCAACTCTTGCGAGCGGCTCCCATCTCGCCGAAGCGGGCAGCCTCGTGCCAGGTCCACATCTGCGGGTCCTGGGTCTGGGCCCGCTTCAGGGTGATGGTGGCCAACACGGGGTTGGATGGGATGTTCATCTGCACCAGGCCCTTGTCGCCCGACTCGACGAACTCGACCGTCTTGATCTCAGTACG
>JANPBZ010000065.1:0-11513 GCA_031430695.1 Ilumatobacteraceae bacterium | reverse complement strand
TACACGAAGTCGTCGAAGTTGCGACTGAACCAGCCGTAGTTCAAGCTGGCGTAGGCGACACCTGGTGGGAACGTGATGCAGAACCCGGCAAACCCCCCGTCAACCTCGGCCGTCAGGGCCAGGCACGCCATACCCAAGAGTCGGTCGATCTCGGCGGCGTCGATCTCGTTGAGTGCAGGAATACTCCCGTTGTTGAGGGCCAGGGCAGCAGGCAGATCGTCTGCAATCGTTTCGCGAATGTTCACCACTTGAACGGTATTCGACCGGGACGATACGTCGTAGCCTTGAACGCATGATCTTTCACAAAAAGCAGCAGATGGTCGGCGAGGGCGACGCGCTTGCTGGGCGCACCGATCAGACCATGCCCGTACCCGAGCAACACTTCGTCAACGGCAATCCACTCGTCGGCCCGTGGCCGGACGGGTTCGAGACTGCCGTGTTCGCGCTGGGCTGCTTCTGGGGCGCCGAGCGCAAGTTCTGGCAGACCGAGGGCGTGTATTCGACGGCCGTTGGCTATGCGGGAGGCTTTACTCCCAACGCAACCTACGAGGAGACGTGCAGCGGGCTGACCGGCCACACCGAAGCCGTGCTGGTGGTCTTCGATCCGTCACACGTCAGTTTCGACCAGTTGCTGAAGCTGTTCTGGGAGAGCCACGACCCGACCCAGGGCATGCGGCAGGGCAACGATGTCGGCAGCCAGTATCGCAGCGCGATCTACTTCACATCCGACGCGCAGCACGCGGCCATCGAGAACTCGCTGACGATGTACCAACAACGACTGAACGCCGCCGGGTTCGGCGACATCACCACCGAGATCAAGCCGCTGGGCGAGTTCTTCTACGCCGAGCCGTACCACCAGCAGTATCTCGCCAAGAACCCCAACGGTTATTGCGGCATTGGTGGCACCGGGGTCAGCTGTCCCATCGGCCTCACCGCGTAGGCGCGGCATCATCGAGCACGCTCGACAGCGCTGCAGGCAGGTCGTCGATCGAGCGCACCAGCAACGTCAGCGAGCATTCGATCATCAAGTTGATCACCTCGTGATCGAACCGGCGGCGCCAGTCGGTGTGTAGCCCGATGATCGGCTTGCCCCTCGCAAACGCGTAGCCGAGCTCCCACGCCGTCCCGTCGTCGGTGATGATCCCGTTGAGGCTGGCGACGACGACATCGCATTCATTGAGCCCGCGACGATCGTTGGCGAAGATCTCGGCGACATTGTGTTCGTCTTTTGGCGGATTGTCGCGGTGTGGCAGGAACGTGATGAAGCCGGCGTTGGCGACGGTCTGTTCGACCCGCTCGATCCACCAACGCTCGCCCTCATCGAACAACGGGCCGGCAATGTACGCACGCAACGCACGGTCAGTGCTCATGGCTCTCCCCGGTCGTCGCCCCAACGATTGGCCCAACCATTGGCTCTGATCTCGTCACCGTCGGCGTCGAGGGCCCGGCCCTGCCATCGCAGGGCCCCGGGAGTACCGCTGAGATGGGCGATCAGACCTTGCATCGGAGTTCCATCGACCTCGACGATCGCTTCGCGGGCGGCGTAGTGCGGATCGACCGCGATGTCGGCCATCGACATCACCGGCCCGATCGCCGCCTCCGCTGCGGTGAAAGCGTCCATGACCTCGGCCTGCGTGCGTTCGGCACACCATGCCGTCATCACCGCTTCCAACTCCAGGCGATTCTCCATACGAGCCGCGAATGTTGCGAATCGCGGATCGTCTCCGACGCCGAGCAGATTCAACACTCGTCCCGCAACCGAATCGCTCGATGTCGACACGCCGATCCAGCGACCGTCACTGCATTGGTACGTGCCGCGCGGCACCGAGTACGGCAACCCCGAGCCAAGCCGTTCTTGCATCTGCCCGGTGAGTTCGTAGAGCGAGATCAGTGGTCCCATCAACTGGAAGAGGCTCTCCAGCAGGCTGACGTCGACCACCTGCCCGACGCCACTGCGGAGCGCGACCATCGTCGCGAATGCGGCGACGACACCGGTGACCTCGTCGGTGAGTGCGATCGCCGGTAACAACGGTTGGCCGCCGGGTTCACCGGAAATCGCCGCAAGTCCCGACATCGACTCGGCGATGGTGGCGAAACCTGGCCGGTTGCGATACGGGCCCGTCTGCCCGAACCCGGTGACCCGGGTGATCACCAACGACGGGTTGAGCCCGTGCAGCACGTCGGGTGCGAGACCGAGGCGCTCGAGTGTGCCAGGACGGAAGTTCTCGATCAGCACATCGGCGTCGACAACCAACCTGCGCAACACATCGATGTCATCTGCAGATTTCAAATCGAGCGCGATGGTCCGCTTGTTCCTGTTGACCAGCTTCCACCACAGTCCTTCGCCGTCGCGCGGATCGCGCCAGGCCAATCTGCGCAGGCTGTCACCACCATCGGGCCGTTCGACCTTGATCACATCGGCGCCGAAGTCGGCGAGATAGCGAGCGCAGTTGGGACCGGCGAGCACACTCGACAGGTCGAGCACCCGCAATCCATGCAGTGGAGCTTCGGGCATCAGCTAGCGAAGCACGTTGAAATCGGCCGGCAGCGTTCCGCGACCGGTCAATGCCGACAGGAGCGTGATCGGTTCGGCAAGTTCGGCCAACAGTGCGACCACCATCGAAGATGTCGCCGGGCGCAAGACCGCTGGCTGACCCGTGGCACGTTGCAGGTCGATCGTGTGCATTGCAACCTCGGCGGCTCGGGTGGCGAGGTACTCGATGAACATCATCTGACCCACCGAAGTGTTGACCACGTCGTCGTCGGCCGTCGAGGCTACGAGGGCAAGCACGCGCTGTGCCGTTGCTTGACTCTCGCCGACAGGATCGGACAGTTGTGCGCCAGCAGCACGGCCTCGTTCCGCGACGTGAGCGTGCACATTGGGATCAGTGAAGACAGTGCGGTAGTAGTCGGCAGCGTCGACGATCAACCTGTCGACCTTGGGTTCGGCGGCCAGGTACTGCTCGATCGTCGTGAAGCCACGCATCGAGTGCGCTGTAAGTTCGCGTACGTTCCACACACCGAGCCCGGGCAACTCCCACTGGTGGGGCTGCACTCGTTCGATCGTCGCCAGAAGCGACGCGGCCGCGTCTTCGAATGCTGCTCTCACCGCAGCGGGATGTTGAAACAACGGTCCTCCAAGTTTCCCAGCGCGTACGTCTCGTAGTCAATCCCGAAGTCCGACATCAGATGCCGGCAACGATCACTCCAATTCAACGCCGCGGGTGATGACATTCGATGCACGACCTGAGTGATGCCACCCTCGTACACCCGGTACTCGGCCCAGGTTCCAGGAAAATCCTTCACACAGCCGACCTCGATCGAAGGCACACCACACGACATCCGCCGCACTCGATGGCGATGTGAGTGACCTGCGGTATAGGCAACGATTCGAGGCCGGTGAGCGGCGACGGCGGCAAGCCCATCGCTGCTGTCCGGGTCGAGCCCGAAGTACTCGTTGTGCCGCTTGCCCGAAACCCACTGCTGCTGGTGCCCCATGACCATTACCGGCCGATCGGCGATGGCGGCAAAGTCGTCGAGCCATTCCAGTTGTCGAGCCGTGATCGAGCCCGGTGTGCGCCCGGTCAGGACCGTGTCGAGCAAGGCAATCGACACACCGGGAAGCTCGATCCACTCGTCACCCGTGTAGACGTCTTGGCCTTTGTACGCGTCGTGGTTGCCGCGTGCCACGTGCAGGCGATCTCCGAACGTGTCGCGATAGCAGGCCTCGAACGAGGCGAACTCGTCGTCGGTGCCGTCGCAAGTGAGATCACCCTTGACGACAACAGCAGCGAGATCGGCGGCGGCCATCTCGGCGACGGCGGCGCGGTTCATCGTCTCGGGGTGTGCCTGCTCGCCCGGCTCGACGCGCTGGATCGGCCCGCGCCGGTCATCGTCGATCTTGCCACATTCGACTTCGCCGAAGTGCAGATCGTTGACCGTACCGAATCTGCACAGCAGCTGACCCCCCGGACGTGGCAGGGTCTGCACTTCGTGGTTCCCGACGTGATGGACTGAGTTGGGCTGGAGACCTTCGAGGCGAACGACGTCGGTCGTCCCGGCCTGATGGGCCACGATCAGATCATCGGCGACAGTCGTGATGTCCACGTCGTGGAGGGTAGCGGCTGAGTGTGTGACGACTCTCGGTGCGGGTTATCGGTGCGGGTTATCGGTGCGGACGCTCGCGGCGTTGGGGAAGCGGCGTGATCCACCAGCGATTGCTGAACCGCCACGTCGGCACCCGCGCAACCGGCGACGCTTCGAAGAACACCGGCTTCGGCCACATCGCCTCGATCGACGCAACGATTGCGGCGACCTCCTCGTCGGTGGGCGACGGAGAGATATCGAGATTCACAACGGCACGTTGCCGTGTTTGCGGCGCGGCAACTCTTCACGCTTGGTGCGAAGCATCCGCAGACCGGCGACGATCTTCTGCCGGGTCTCGGCGGGATCGATCACATCGTCGACGTAGCCACGTTCAGCTGCGTTGTAGGGATTGGCGTACTTCTCGGTGTACTCCGCCACCAGTTCGGCACGGCGTGACGCAGGGTCTGCAGCTTGCTGCAGTTCGCGGCGGTAGACGATCTCGACCGCACCTTGCGGGCCCATCACGGCAAGCTCGGCGGTCGGCCACGCATAGGCAAGGTCGGCGCCGATCGACTTCGAGTTCATCACGACGTAGGCACCGCCGTAGGCCTTGCGAGTGATGATCTGAATGCGCGGCACGGTGGCCTCGCAGTAGGCGTACAACAACTTCGCGCCGTGGCGAATGATGCCGCCGTACTCCTGATCGACGCCGGGCAAGAAGCCGGGAACGTCGACAAAGGTGAGCAAGGGGATGTTGAACGCATCGCAGGTACGTACGAAGCGCGCCGCCTTCTCGGAGCTCTCGATGTCGAGCACGCCCGCCAGCATCAGCGGCTGATTGCCGACGATGCCAACCGGATGGCCGTCGACGCGGCTGAACCCGCAGACGATGCTCTTCGCCCAGTGCGGGAAGTACTCGAAGAACTCGCCGTTGTCGACGACCTCGCGAATGACCGCCTTCATGTCGTAGGGCTGGTTGGCACTGGCCGGCAACAGGTCGTTGAGCGCGGGGCACAGCCGGTCGGGATCGTCGCCGGTGTCGACATGCGGTGGCTCTTCGAGGTTGTTCGACGGCAGGAAGCTGAGCAGGAAACGCACGTCCTCGAGGCACGACTTCTCGTCGGGTGAGACGAACGTGGCCACACCGCTCTTCGAGGCGTGGCTCATCGCGCCGCCCAGCTCCTCGAGCGTCACCTCCTCGCCCGTGACCGTCTTGACCACATCAGGCCCGGTGATGAACATGTGGCTCGACTCGCGCACCATGAAGATGAAGTCGGTCATCGCTGGGCTGTACACCGCACCGCCCGCGCATGGCCCGAGGATGACCGAGATCTGTGGCACCACTCCGCTCGACAGCACGTTGCGATAGAAGATGCCGCCATAGCTGGCCAACGACACGACACCCTCTTGGATGCGCGCCCCGGCACCGTCGTTGAGGCCGATCACCGGTGCGCCGACCTTGAGCGCCAGGTCCATCATCTTGTGGATCTTCTCGGCGAACACCTCGCCCAGCGCACCACCGAACACGGTGAAGTCCTGACTGAACACGAACACCTTGCGACCGTCGACCGTGCCCCATCCGGTGACCACGCCATCGGTGTATGGCCGCTCTTCGAGCCCGGCGGCGTGGGCCCGGTGGCGGGCCAACAGGTCGAGTTCGTGGAAGCTGCCCGGGTCGAGGAAGCAGTCGAGCCGCTCGCGGGCCAGCATCTTGCCCTTCTCGTGCTGGCGTTCGACCGAGCGTGGAGAACCGGCGTTGTACGCCTGCTCGCGTCGCTGTCGAAGATCCTCGAGCTTGGCGTCCATTGGATTGCTCATTGCCGCCCAACCTAGCGGAGTGTTTCCGGGCACCCCGTCCGGGCGCGAAACACTCCATTAGGTTTGGGGCGATGCCGTTGCCCATTTCGCCACCGCTGTCGCCGATGCTGTCGAAGGCCGCTGCCGAGATCCCGACCGGCGAGGGATGGCACTATGAGCCGAAGTGGGACGGCTTCCGCTGCATCGTCTTTCGCGACGGCGACCACATTGAACTTGCCAGCCGCAACGAGCGGCCGTTCACCCGGTACTTCCCCGAGTTGTTGGCACCGCTGCTGGCATCGCTGCCGCAGCGATGTGTTGTCGACGGGGAGATCGTCGTCCCGGCCACCGATGATCGCGGCCTCGATTTCGACGCCTTGCTGCAACGCATCCATCCCGCCGAGTCACGCGTTCGCCGCCTGGCCGCCGAAACGCCGGCGTCGTTCGTCACCTTCGACCTGCTAGCCCTCGACGACGACTCGTTGCTCGATCGTCCGTTGGCGGAACGGCATCAGCTGTTGACCGCGCAGCTCGCCCACACGACACCCCCGGTCTACCTCTGCCCGCACACAACAGATGCAGCTGTCGCTCAACGCTGGTTCACCGAGTTCGAGGGCGCCGGCCTCGACGGCGTGATCGCCAAGCGGCTGAGCGACCCGTACACGCCCGACAAGCGCACGCTGATCAAGGTCAAGCATCAACGCACCGCCGACTGCGTGATTGCCGGCTATCGAGTCCACAAGGACGGCAACGGCGTCGGATCACTGTTGCTCGGTCTGTACGACGACGAAGGCGATCTGCACCATGTCGGCGTGGTGGCATCATTCACCGTCAAGCGGCGTGCCGACCTACTGACCGAACTGGAGCCGCTCACTCACAACGCGCTCGACAACCATCCATGGCGGGACTGGGCGGAATGGATGGCGCGGGCCGAGGGATCGGGGACGCGAATGCCCGGCGTCGGCAGCCGGTGGAACGCCGGCAAGGATCTCAGCTGGGTGCCGTTGCGCATCGAGCGCGTCGCCGAGGTGACGTTCGGTCAATTGCAGGAGGGGCGGTTTCGCCACGGGTCGCAATTCGTGCGATGGCGGCCCGATCGCCTCCCGGAATCATGTCGCTACGACCAGCTCGAGGTAGCAAGCCCGCTGGCGTTCGCCGCCGTCGTCGGGCGCGCGCCTACGGCGTCGTCGTGAGCAACTGCGTCGAATCCCCGCTCGCGACCGTCGAGCCGTCGGTCAACAGCACCGTCTTCGAGCCGATCGGTGTTTCACCGAATCGCACCGTGACGGTCCACACGCCCGGCGAACCGAGCGGCAGGCCTTGCTCGATCGGCAACACGGCGACACCGGCAGCGGTCAGCGGCACGTTCAAGACGACGCTCGGTACGGTTGCGCCGACCGGTGGGCCGAAGGCAATGGCCAATCCGGCGATACCTGTCTCGGGCCGAACCACCTCGACCCGAACCGCGTTGGGGCCGACGACGGCGCTGAACCGCACGGTCACATCGGCGGCGTCGTTGGTGATCTGCAGACTGGCGGCAAGACCCTTGGTGCCATCGGCGACCGCCGCAACCTTCGGCGGCGACAGCGACAGCATCCATGCCGTCAGAGCCAGCACGACGATGCCGCACACGGCTTCGATGCCGACAGCGCGACGCAACCGGATCGCCAGCTGACCCGTCATCGCATCGACCCGGGCGACGCGCTCCTTGATGAACTGTCGAGCGGCAACGCCGAGGAAGACCATGGCCCCGACGGCGATCGCCTTCAAGAACAGCACGCGGCCGTGACTACTGGTGAAGACCTCGCCCCAGTCGAGCCGGTACATCTGGATGAAACCGGTGAAGATCGTGACTGCCAATGCGGGCGTCGAGATCCGGGCAAAGCCTCGAACGGCGTGGACGAGATCTTCCTCGCCGGGTCCGGCCAACACCACCCGCGCAAGCAGGATGAGCCCGCCAAGCCAGACCGCCATCGCCAGTGCGTGGGCGATGCCGGCGGCATAGCCGAGGAACGCCAGTTGGCCACCGCCGCGGCTGAACCCGAGCGTCGCCACGGCGAGTCCGGGCAACGCCAGCGCCGGCAGTTGCGTCGCCGGGTCGATGACGCGTTCGGGCCGCATCACCACCCAACCGGTGAGGAACACGAAGATCACCCTTGCAAGCGCAGCGATGCCCGGAGTCGTGTCGGTGAGCCCGCTCCACGACGTCGGTGACAACGAACTGCCAATGCCCTCGCCCGAAATGCGTGCTGCCACACACGCGGCGTTGAAGATCGCGAAGGCCAGCGTCAGCAGCCAGGCGGAGCGAAGGAATCGCACGGTGAGGATGTATTCGACACCTTCGGGCCAGGCCGTGGCGATCAGCACCAGCGCGCCGAACAGCACTGCAACGCCCAGCGAGATCAGCAGCCGCGACAGTCCCAGCGGCCCTGCCGATCCTGTCTCGGGCGTGGCGGGGTCGTCGGTCGGCGTCGTTGCGTCAGGAACAACTGTCGAACCCGTCGCTGGAGTCGACACGGCGGCGGGTGTTGTCACAGCCGGAACCAGCGTGGCCAGCGTGTCGTTGGCGATTGTGAAGTTGAACGTCGAGCTGCCACCGCCTTGCCCGTCGGGTTGGCTGACCTGCCATGCGACCGCGCACTCGCCCTTCGGCAACGGATTCGGCACCGACACACTGAGGGAGACGCCGTCGAGGCCCACCTGCGGCGTGCCGACCGCAATCGACGTCCCGCTACAGACGACCTCGACGGTGTTGGTCGCGCCGAGTGCGTTCGCGAAGGTGAGCAGCAGCGAGGGTGGCGAGGTTTCGACAGTGCTACCAGCGGCGGGGGACGACGAGACCATGGTGTTGTCGGCTGCCTCGACGCGAGAGACAGCAAACGCCCCGACGGCGGCAATGCCAACGAAGACGGCGAGGGCGAAGAGAGCGAGGGCGCGAGAGATTGCGCGTGCGGGCGAGTAGAACCTATTCATGCTGGTAGCTCAACGCTAGAGGATGGGCGCGAGCGGCCGACGCCACCCCGACATCACCCCGATATCAGCCCATCCGCGGTGGTCGTGAGCGAACCCAATGTCGCACCCCCTGAGTAGGCTCGACGTCGATGGCCACACAGTCGCTCTATCGCCGGTATCGCCCGCGCCGTTTCAGCGAGGTGCGCGGCCAGGAGCACGTCGTTCGCGCCCTCCGCAACGCGGTGATCAATCAGCGAGAGGGGCAGGCCTACCTGTTCTCCGGCCCGCGTGGCACTGGGAAGACCACATCGGCGCGCATCCTCGCCAAGGTGCTCAATTGCGAGCGACCGGTCGATGGCGAGCCGTGTTGCGAGTGCGACTCGTGTGTCGCCGTCGAGCGCGGCACCAGTTACGACGTGCACGAACTCGATGCGGCCAGCAACAACGGGGTCGACGCGATGCGCGATCTCATCGAGAAGGCATCGTTGGGCACACCGGGTCGCCACAAGGTGTACATCCTCGACGAGGTCCACATGCTCTCCAAGGCGGCCGAGGCGGCACTGTTGAAGACGCTCGAGGAGCCACCGCCGCATGTCGTGTTCGTGCTGGCCACCACCGATCCACAGAAGGTCAGCGAAACCATCCGCAGCCGCACACAGCACCTGCAGTTTCATCTGCTGCCGATGGACGTGCTCGAACAGCACATCCGCTGGTTGGCCGCTGACGCCGGTATCGACGTCACCGACGCTGCCGTCGAGGCCGTGTTGCGCCAGGGCGGTGGTTCGGCGCGCGACACGATCTCGGCGCTCGAACTCGTCGCCGCTAGCGGTGGCGAAGCGCCCGAGTCCACGCCGCTCGACGAGTTCGTCGAGGCGTTCATCGAGCACGATCCCGGTCGGGCGCTGGCCGTGGTGGCTCACGCGGTGCTGCAGGGTCACGACCCGCGCACGTTGACCGAAGAGATCATCCGCCATCTGCGCGACTGCTTCTTGGCGCTCATGGCGCCCGAACTGGTGCAGCTTCCGGCGCAGCGCGAGGCCGAAGTGTCGTCGCTGGCCAGCCGTCTGGGTGCCGCGTCGATCGTGAGAGCGATGGAACGCCTTGGCGAGATGCTCGTCGAGATGCGTCACGCGCCTGATCCGCGATTGCTGCTCGAGGTCGCGTTGGTGCAGTTGACCCACGATGCCGCCGGCGCCGACCTCCACAGTCTGATGTCCCGCCTCGAACGTCTCGAGCAGAGCGTTGCTGCAGGAGTCGCCACGGCCCCACCGGCCAAGGCGGTGCCCATCGATCCCAGCACTGGGCGGGCGACCATCGGCGGTCGCGCCCGGCGCGAGGCAGGCCCGAACTCCGCGTCAACTTCTGGGCCAAGGACCGAGCACCCATCGCAGCCCGCTGCCGACAAACCCGCACCCGACCCCACAACGGCGGCGACGCCTCCGGCAGCCGCGTCTTCGATCGACGACAGCCAGATCCCATCGCTGTTCGAGACCCAGGTACGCCCGGCACTGCGCGGCATGACCAAGGCGATCTACATGGGCGCACACGTGGGGACGATGTCGGGCGAGGCGTTGGTCATCAGCTTCGCCGGCGAGCCCCATCGCACCCGCGCCGAGGAGTATCGACGCGAGGTCGAAAAGGCGCTCGCAGCAGCAGCCGGTCGCGCCGTGCCATTGTCGTTGGTTGTCGACCATGCATCTGCGCACGACGACAACGTCGTGCAGTTGAAGCGCAGCGAACCGGCCGAGGCCGACGAAGACATCGACACCGGCGAACTCGTCGATGTGCCCCCCGACGCCATCGTCTCACCGATCGATCGGTTGACGCAGGCGTTCCCCGGCTCTGAGATCATCGAGGAGCGCACCTGATGGCGGTCTACACCCAACCCGTCCAGGCCCTCATCGACGAGCTCGGTCGCCTGCCCGGCATCGGCCCGAAGTCGGCGCAACGCATTGCCTTCCACCTTCTCAAACTGCCCACCGACGACGTCACCCGGCTGGCGATGTCGATCAGCGACGCCAAGGCACGCGTGCGCTTCTGTGTGCGCTGCTGGAACTTTGCCGATGGCGAACTCTGCCCGATCTGTCTCGACGATCGACGCGACGCAACGACTCTGTGTGTCGTCGAGGAATCGCGCGACATCGTCTCGATCGAGAAGACCGGCGAGTTCCGCGGTCGCTACCACGTACTGCTCGGGGCGATGAGCCCGCTCGATGGGATCGGCCCAGAACAGTTGAAGATGAAAGAGCTGTTCGCCAGGCTCGAGCCTGAAGGCGTGCAAGAGGTGATCGTCTGCACCAACCCCAATACTGAGGGCGAGGTCACCGCCCTGTACCTGGCGCGAATGCTGCGGCCATTCGGAATTCGGGTCACCCGCATCGCCAGCGGCCTGCCGGTCGGCGGCGACCTCGAGTATGCCGATGAATTGACCCTCGGACGTGCGCTCGAGGGCCGTCGCGAGCTGACCGCCTGACCTGGGAGCACGACTTCGTAGCCAACCTGGTCGGAAAAATAGGCTGGGGTACCACTCCTGGACCTGGTAGCGGGCGGACGGGCCAACTCCAGAGGCGGTACCCCAGAACTCGCGTTGACAACGGGACGGTGTTGTGAACGGCTATGTGACGGTTACATTACGACGTGACGGCGTAGATGTCAAGCAATATCTACGCCTAGTGATC
>JANPBZ010000064.1:0-29812 GCA_031430695.1 Ilumatobacteraceae bacterium | reverse complement strand
AAGTGTCGGCCGCCGAAGATGCAGAATTCATGGGCAGCGGGTTATGGCGACCGACGTCCCTGTCGACGGCGACGGACTCGAGAAGAACTCCGTCGGCCAGTGCCACCTGCTCATACTCACCGAGATCGAGCCCGTCAAGGATGACGGTAGCCGCGGCAACGTCGGCCCAGCGGCACTGGCGCAGCTACGTTCGGTCATCGTCGACCTTCTCGACCTGCACGAGTCCTCAGCGGACCTGCGAGCCGGGCGTGGTCGGTGTTCAGGTGGAGTAGAGCGCGACCACGTCAGCGAGGGGCCCTGAACCGTCGGGGTCCGGGCACGGCACCTCGGCAGGAACGCCGGGCTCGCGGGGCATTGGGCAGGGCAGCGAAGCCGTGAAGGCGACCTTGCGAGAGATGTAGTCGGCGACGCCGGTTGCGCCGGTAGGGCTGAGGTGGATGTCGTCCTTGTTCCACCAGCCCGCCGCGGCCGAGGCGTAGTTGAACCAATCGGCGATCACGACGTCGGGGAAGGCGGCGGTGGCACATCCATGCCGAGCAGGACGTGGAGCCTGTCGTACCTCTCCACAGCTTGGAGCGTCGAGTCGCCGATGAGGAGCACGCGTGGTGTCGGGCGGGAAGCCGATCGTGGTCGGCGGTGGGGCAAGCGTCGTGGCGACGGTTGTGGGCACAGCGGACGCGGCAACGGCGGATGGGGCTGGAGCGATCGTCGAGATCGGGGCGTCGGTCGAGCCCGACGTGGTCGAACTCGCTCCGACCATGGCATTGGAACCCACGGCGGCAGGATCTAAGCTAAGACGGAGCCACACGCGCCAACTGCCCAGGTAACGACGACGATGGCGGCGATAGATCTGGTGACCCGAATAGTCATGCTCCCAGGTACCCGTCCGACGCCGGGCGCAACCTCAGCCGAGCCCAACGGCCAGCACGATGCCCTGAGGACAGCTTGCGGCAGTACCGTGCCCCGGTGGTGAGAGAGTGAAGTCGCAGTCGTTCCTGCACCTGGGTCGGTGGCTCGTTGTCTTGGTATTCCTGACGACCCTGTGCGCTTCCAGCGTCGCGGCGCCAGCGGCGGCACCGACCTTGGCTGGCGGGCCAGTCTCCACAACGTCACCGGTTGCTCCCATCGACGCGCCGACGACGGTTGCCACCCCTGTCTCGACGATGCCCACCTCCGACGACACGCCTTCGCCGACGAACACATCGACCGTCGCGCCGGTCGTGGATCGCGATGTGCTCGCCGACATCTCGCTGACGTCGGTGCCCCCGGATGTCATCGTGCCGACGAACGAGACCTCGTTGGACCAGGTGACCAATCCCATCAACGGTCGCCGTGGCGGTCGCCGCCCTCACCCCGACGACCTCGACTGCGCAACCGGGACGACCCCGACCTGCCTGACCGGCATGCTCGACATGCTGGGCTTCGACGTCACCAGCGGAACGACAGATGACCACGACCGCAGTGTTCAGCGGGCGACGGCCGTCGTCCAACTCGACGCCGGGCTGCCCATGACCGGCGTGCCCGACGATGACTTGCTCGAGTACCTGGGCATCGCCACTGACACCACGCCCGAGGCCCGAGCGGACGAGGCACGCCAAATCGGCACTTCGGCGAAGGGGCGGCCGATCATGGCCATGCGCTATGGCGACGGGCCCACGATCGTCCTCGTCGTCGGTCAGACCCACGGCGACGAGGAGGGCGGTCTCCGGGTCTTACTGCGAGTGCGCTCGCTGTCACTGCCCGACGTGATAGCGCTGTGGGTCGTCCCCACCATGAACCCCGATGGCCTCGTCCTCGACTCCCGCTTCCTGGCCAATGGCACCGACCCGAACCGGCAGGCGCCGGGCCAGCTCGAGCAGCAGGCTGTCTACAACTTCGCCCTCGCCACCCGGCCGTCGTTGACGGTCTGGTACCACCAGAACTACGGCTGGGTCGGCGGTTCGGGCGCCTCGCTCACGCCGGCAAAGCAGTACCAGGCACTGACCGGGCTCGGGACGTTGTATCGCAGTGGCGACTGCGCCAAAGGATTCATGTGGTGCCCGATCGACGACGTTCTCGGCAGCAGCTCGATCCTGGTCGAGTTGCCCGACGTGCTCACACCCGCCGACGTTCAAAATCACTCGCTCGCGCTGCTCACGGTGGCATCGGACCACGCGCCCTGACTACGCCTTGGCCCAGCAGCGCGGCACCACGCCAAAGGGATGTACCGGCGGCGCCCGACATCGACGGGATACCCCAAACGCAGCGGTTGATTCTTTGTCGGGTGCCCTGTCAGCCCGTTGCTACAGTCCGCCCCTGAGGAGGTCGCGATGGGAATTTATGGCGATCATGTGCTGCCACGCATCATCAACGTCGCCTGCGGCATGAAGACGTCGAATCCGTTGCGAAGCCGTGTGTGCGACGGACTCCACGGTCAGGTCGTGGAGATCGGCTTCGGGTCGGGGCTCAACATTCCCTTCTACCCCGCCTCGGTCAGTGGGGTCGCCGCGATCGAGCCAGCAGATCTCGGATGGAAGCTCGCCCAAAAACGGCTTGCTGCGACCGATGTTGCGGTAGAGCGCACGGGACTCGACGGCCAGTCGTTGCCACTCCCCGACGACAGCTGCGATTGCGCGCTGTCGACGTGGACGCTGTGCACCATTCCTGACGTGATGGTGGCGCTACGGGAAGTGCGCCGAGTGCTCAAGCCTGGGGGAACGCTCCACTTTGTCGAGCATGGTCTCGCTCCCGACCGGAACGTGCAACGCTGGCAACACCGGCTCGAACCCATGCAGAAGCGCCTCTTCGGCGGATGTCATCTGACCCGCCCAATAGCCGAGCTGTTGACCACTGCCGGGTTTACGATCACCGAACTCGACGTGTTCTATGAGGAGGGTGCCCCAAAGATACTTGGTGCCGATTCCCTCGGCATCGCCGTCTCTCCGGAGCCTGGCACAACCGAAAACTGAGCCGAAGCCGAGTCAGCCAGCAAGGGCGTCAGTAGAGCCAGGGATCGCGCAAGTCGAGGAACTCGGTGTCAGCCATCACGTCCGCAAACTGGGCGAACGCTTCGGCGAGCTCGGCTGGCGGCTCCTTGCTCTCGTTCTGGCGGGCTTCTACTTCACTCGTGAAGTAGTTCACTTCGACCGTCGAGTTCTCGCCAATCCAAATCCGAACCCCGCCGATGAGATCGGGACGCCACGTGCCGGCGTGCTTCTCGAAGCGCTGGTCCAGATCCTTCAGCACGGCTCGATCGACGCCAGCGGCAGTCTTCATGACCTGCACGAACCCGGCGTCGTTCGAACCCCCGGCAAGGAACTCCTCGGCATCTTCGGAGTCAGTGAACGAGACCGGACCGTCGAAGCACTTTTCGGTCTCCGACCACCACGCGCCCTGTTCGGCGCGCTCGCTATTGGCGTTCGCTGCCGCCGCTGACTCGAAGCGAGCGATGGCGAAGCCTACGCCGTCGTCGGTCACGCCGCCGGTGCTACCGAGGAAGCCGGCAGCTCCGGGACGAAGTTCAGCCTCCCAGCGGTCGAGCTGACGGTGCAGCCCCGACTTGTCGGACACTTTGCCCTCGATGATTTGGACAAACATGATTCACCTTCGATCTTGGCGGTGACGCCATCCGAGATACCCCTCCTTCAATCTTGACACTGCACGCGGATGATTGCGAGCGGCAGAACCAAGGAGGGCGTGCGGCTCCCGGTTTGAAGCGCAGAGTCAGGGCGAGTCGACCCGTCGGGGCTGCGCTTCGCAGGGTGAACCTTGCCGTCCGACTCGTCACTCTCGGCGAAGCGGGCTGCTGTCCACCGACCTGCGCAATCCGGACGGGATCCAGGAACCTTGGAGGGACATCGTGGGGGAAAAGGGCAACGTGGTGGCAGCCGCGCAAGCGACCGCACAGGACACACTCGGGCGCGTGACGACGACGGTGACAGGTGTCGCGGTCGAGACGGTGACGATGGCCGGCGACACATTGCGCGACAAAGCGATCGAGAAAAGCGTCGATCACCCGGCAAAGAACAGGACGCACAAGGCCCGCCATCCGTCCACCGACGACTGCTTCGACCGCGCTTGCTCGTCGCAGCAACCGTCGCCGTCGTGCTCGCCGTATTGATCGCCGTGATCGCCGCGTCGGCCGGAAGCGGCTCACCCAAGCAAGCGGTGGCGACCGACCCGCCACTCGTGCCGGTCATTACCAGCGTGGCGCCAGCGGCATCGACATCGACCAGTTCGTCCACGACGAGCAGTTCCACATCTACCGTGCCGGCGACCAGCAGTACGTTGCCCGTGGTTGTGCGAACGGGTCCGACCAGCGGGGGCGCGACTGCCACGCAGGACGGTGGAGAGTTTGCGATGGCGATCACCATGGATGTGCTCACGCCAACGGTTCAGCCCGGTTCAGGGATGACCGTCTCTTGGACAGGCACACTCGACGGACCGAACTGGATACAAGACTTCGCGACCGGAGCGTGGAGCATCAGCTGCGTGCACACTGGTAACAACCCACGCCGCACAGGCACGCTCAGAGCGTTCTTGATACCGATCGGCGTCGTACCCGACCCGTCGGCGCTGTATTCGATTCGGGCGAACGTGAACGCTGTCGACGCCCTGGAACCCGCCCTCGCCCAGTATCCCGGGCTGTTCGCAGTCAGCACTGACGGGGTGATCACCAACAGTGTGACTGCATCGGGCTGCGACCTCAGGGATTTCTACGAGGCCACTGCGCCCCTGCAGATCCCGGCCGAAACCCCAGCCGGCGAGTACTACGTGGTCTCCGTCAACTATCCGAAACGCGACTGGGCACGTGTCCGGCAACATGCGACGCTTCATACGCCGACATCGCCGGGGTCGTGCCGACGGTCATGATCGAGCCGAGCACCTGACGCGCATCGGAGTGTTTCCGTGCACCCCGGGTGGGCTGCAGACACTCCGATGGGATGGTCTGGCAGGCACCATCGAATCCAAACCATCCGTGCCGAACGTCCCGATGGTGGGGTGTTTCATGGTCCCGGGGCGCGAGGACCAAAGCCCCTAACAGCTCACGCCTGCACGTAGCACCATGGGACACCAGAGTCCGTGAACAGCGTCACGGACCGTTCGAACTCGTGACGAATTCGAATCACAATGAAAGGGTTGCCATGTTGAAAAAGCCACTGGGACTGCTCGGGATCTTCTTGATCATCGTCGGAATCGGTTACTTCGTGGGCGCTGGCGTCGCCTATAGCAAAGTCCAGGGCGGCTACGGCTCGCTCCAGGCTTTCAGCGAAGTCCAGAACGTCGAGCTCAACTACAACGACGAGGGCCAGCTCGTCGACCGCGGTGAAGTCGAAGGTGCCCAGGCGATCAAGTCGCTGCTGGTCGACGATTGGAACTTCCCGGTCGTCGAGTCCGATCTCGATTCCAACAATCCGCTCGTCAACACCGCCACTGAGTACATGTACCAGATGGCGACGATCTCCTATCACGTGCTGAACGGCACCCAATCCGTGACGCTGACGGAGAATGACCTGACCGGTGACGACGGTGCTGTCGCCGCCGAGTACGACTGCAACGGCGAGATGGTTGCAGTTCCCGATCCGTTCCCGGCTGAGGGCGTCACCTGCGACTTCGCAGTCGACGGCCGCTACTGGACCGGTTTCGATCGCTCGGTCCCGGTGCAGGCCCAGGCTCGTGACATGGCCTGGAGCGGTACTGCTCACGCACTCGTCGCCGAGCTCGGTGTCGGTGCGGCAACGCACAGTACCCTGCAGCTGGCCCTTGGTGTCGCAGCACTGCTCGCCGGTCTCGGCGTGGTCTGCATGGCGATGGGCGTCGCCTTCCTCTGGGAGACCCGCAGGCGAAGCCAAGTCGTCGTCCCGGACACGATTCCGGAGTCGCTGCTACAGGACGGATCAGCCAACTCGGTTAAGACCGCCTGACACATCACAATCGAGTCGATTCCGATCGACCTCGAGAAATCGAATGGGTCCCTCCGAGTGGGGGCCCATTCGGCGTTTTCTGGGCGGGCTGATCCCTCAACGATGTGCCTGCCAATTTTCCGGTCTCCGGGACATCAGTGGGCGCTGTGCTGAGATCTGTGTCAGCTCATAGAACGACTGTCGTTGCGTGAGCTGACGCAGAGCGTTGGACGAACTGATCGGCGGTCAGATGCGCCTAATTCAGCCGGCGGTGAGTTCGGCTTGGTGCTTGGCGACCATCTCCTCGACTGCTTTCATGTTGCGGTCGGCAAGCTCGGGTCGGGTCTCGATGGCTCGGGCCTTGGCGTTCAGCGTGCTCCACGCTTGGCCCTGGAACTCGGGCATGACCCGCTGGGCGATCAGTTCGTAACTGCGGTGGGTCGCGACGGGGTTGGCCCATTCGTGGGCCAACTGCATGAAGCAGCCGAACCCGCCCGACTGCTTGGTAAGCCGATCGATTTGCTCGCAGGCCATGTCGGCCGTGCCGATCGAACCAAGGCCGCTGTCATTGACGAAGTCGATCATCTCTCTGACGTTGTCACCGTTGACCGCCATCTGTGGGAACGCGGCAACCTTCTGGAAGTAGTTGAACCAGTGTTCGATTCCGAACTCAACGTTCTTGTATGCCTGCTCCTTGGTCTCGGCGATGTGCATCATGCCGACGAGGCGCCACTGATTGCGATCGGCGACGGTGCCGTACTTGGCGGCGCGCTCCTCCATGACATCCCAGTGCAGGCCGAGGAGGTCGAAGCCTTCGGACTGTGTCGCCCCGATCGACAAGAGGCCGATGCCATAGCGACCGGCGAGGCGCGGGCCCGAAGGCGATGCGACCGCCGGTACGGCGACGTCGAACACCGGGTTGGAATACGGGCGCAGGTGCAGCCGGGCGTCGACGAGGTTCCATGCCTTGGTCTGGCTGCTGACCGGATCGTCGCTGCGCAGCAGCTTCATGATCACGTCGACGCCCTCCTCCAGCAGCGGGCGCGTTTCTGTGGGATCGAGACCGAGCATGATGGCGTCGGTGGGCAGCGACCCCGGTCCGAGACCGAGCATGAACCGACCACGCGTGAGGTGATCCAGTAAGACCGCTCGTTCGGCGACCATGTAGGGGTTGTGGTACGCCACGCTGGTGACGCCGGTGCCGAGCTTGATGTGGCGGGTGCGCTCGGCGGCTGTGGCGATGAAGATCTCGGGACAAGCAATGATCTCCGTGCCGGCCGAATGGTGCTCGCCGATCCACGCCTCGTCGTAGCCGAGCTTGTCGAGGTGAACGATCAGGTCGAGATCGCGCTCCAACGCCAGCGTTGGGTTCTGGCCGGCGGGGTGGAATGGGGCCATGAAGATTCCGAACCGAAGACGATCAGACATGAGAGCTCCTTGTGTCAAGTGGTGGAGGGCTGGTTAACGCGCTGCGGCTCGGCTGGTACCGCTGCCGGCATGACTCCCCGACGTGGCCGCCTTGACCACCTTGCTGACCAGGTTGTTGGGAAGGATCTCATCGTGATCGTGGGCGGCGACGAATCGCCCCCGCCCGGCAGTCAGCGAGCGCAGGTCGAGCGCATAGCGGATGATCTCGGCGGTCGGCACCAGCGCTGACACTTCCTGCTCGCCGTGTTCGCCGGCAGACGTGCCGATCACGCGCCCTCGCCGTGTGGTGAGATCAGCGAGTACGTCGCCCTGATAGCCGGAAGGGATCGTCACCTTCAGCAATGAGATGGGTTCGAGCACGACGGCGCCGGCACGGCCGAGTGCTTCTTTGAAGCCGGTTGCAGCAGCGTTCTTGAAGGCCATGTCGGACGAATCGACCGAGTGGTATTTGCCGTCGTAGCACTCGACACGAACGTCGACGACGGGAAAGCCATGAGCCCCGCCCGTCGTCATCGCCTCCTCGATGCCCTTCTGTACTGCAGGGATGTAGTTGCGGGGGATCGCCCCGCCAACGATCGAGTCGACGAACTCGAAACCGGCGCCGCGCTCCAATGGACTCACTCGCAGATTGGCGACCGCGTATTGGCCATGACCACCCGACTGCTTCTTCACCTTGCCCTCCGCGTCTCCGACGCCGACCACCGTTTCGCGGTAAGGCACGCGAACGTCCTCGGTCTCGACACGCACGCCGAACTTGCGCGCCAGGCGCTCGAGCGCGACGGCGAGGTGCGTGTCGCCGGCACCGCTCAGCACTGTCTGATGCGCATGGTTGCGATCGACACTGAGGCACGGATCCTCGGCCAACAGCCGATGTAGCGCTCCCGACAGCTTGTCGTCGTCGGTCTGCGTCAAGGGTTTCAACGCCAGTCCGAACACCGGCGCCGCATGCTGCTGGGCGACGACCCGTACGGGCATGTTGCGCGGCGCGAGTGTGGTGCCGGTCGTCGTGCTGGTGAGTTTGGCCACAGCCACGATGTCGCCGGCAACCGCTCGGATGCACGGCAACTGCTCTTTGCCACGCATGTGGAACAGCCCATGCAGGCGCTCCTCGGCGGAGGTCGTGCTGGCGATCAGGCGGTCGTCGGGCGAGATCGTGCCGGAGATGACCTTGCACAGCGAGACCTGGCCAACGAACTGGTCAGCCAAGGTTTTGAAGACATACGCCAGCGGCTGAGCACTGGGGTCTGCCGGCACCTCGATCTGCTCCGTTCCAGCCATCACCACCGTCGGGCGATCATCCGGCGCGGGTCCGATCTCGCAGATGAAGTCGGCGAGCCGATCGATGCCGACGCCGGTGAGTGCCGACCCGACGAGCACGGGAAACTCGAGACACTCGAGCACCTCGTGAGCCAGTGTGCGTTCCAGTTCGGCGGTACTCGGGACGTCGCCCGACAGGTACCGCTCGAGTTGATCGTCGTCGCCGGAGACGATCTCTTCGATCAGTTCATCGTGGACCCGGTGTTCTTCCTCGACAATGTCGGAAGGAAGTGGGGCTGTGTGGTGGTGGCCATCACGGTCGTATTCCAAGGCCTGATCAGACAGCACATCGGCGATGCCATGCAAGGCCTCTTCCTCGCCGAGGGGTAGCTCGAGTGGTACGAACCCGTGCCCCCACTTCGACTGCAGTGCAGCCAGTGCCGCGTGGAAGTTGGCGCGAGGCTTGTCGTCCTTGTTGACGAAGATCAGTCGAGGAATCTTGCTGGCGACGCACCGCTCCCATGCCAGTTCGGTGCCGACCTCGATTCCGTCGACAGCGCTGACGACGACGATTGCCAGGTCGGCGACGCTGAGTGCCGCAAGCTCCTCGCCGACAAAGTCCGCGTAGCCCGGCGCGTCGAGGAGGTTGATCTTGTACGTCTCTCCGTCGGTCGCCTGCCACTCGAACGGGGCGATGCCGAGCGACAACGACATGCCCCGTTTGACCTCCTCGGGATCCGTGCCGGTGACGGTGGTGCCGTCCTCGACCCTGCCAATTCGGGTGGTGACACCGGCTCGATGTAACAGAGCCTCGACCAGCGTGGTCTTGCCGCACCCACTATGGCCGACCAGCACCACATTGCGGATGCGCTGTGTTGGGATGACGTCCACCGGCTTGACCCCCCGTGATCAACTTCCTGGCAGTGCTCAAATTACTAGCGTGCTCGGACTCTATCCATCGCCGAGAAGGCCGCGTTACGGCTTGTGCACAAGCGAACGAACGACCGACCCGCTGCTCGCTTGTTCAGGTGCCCTCGCGATGTGCAATACGATGCCCGACAAGGTAGCAACTTCACAAGATTGGGGATCTTATGAGCGCCCACGACGACATCGACACCAACCTTTCCGACAACCCGTCGCTCGATGACATCATCGCCGCCCGGCTCAGTCGTCGACACGTACTCAAACTCGGTGGAGGGGTGACTGCGGCTGCGTTTCTCGCTAGCTTCGCCTCCCCGAGCCTCGTCGCCGCCGGCGAACGAGGTCACGACGACGATCACGACGATCACGACGATGATCACCATCACGCCCTGCTCGGGTTCACCTCGGTACCCATCAACGGGCTCGATGCAGTAACCGTTCCCCATGGCTACACCGCCTCGGTGTTGTACGCCTGGGGTGACCCAGTCTCCGACGGCCCGGACTTCGCGTTCGACGCCTCACAGGATTGGGAGGCGCAGGCAGTGCAGGCAGGGATGCATCACGATGGCATCTTCTTCTTCCCGCTCCCGAAGAAGTCGGACAAGTCGAATCGGGGCATCCTGTGCATCAACCACGAGTACACCGACCAGGGCCTGTTGTTCACCGACGGGATGATCACTTGGACGCCCGACAAGGTCCGCAAGTCCATCGCTGCGCACGGCGTTTCGGTCATCGAGGTTCGCCGCCGCAAGGGTGTGTGGAGTGTCGTGCGTCCGTCGAGGTACGGGCGGCGCATCACCGGGGCCACGCCGATCGAACTCATTGGGCCAGCAGCCGGCTCTGCCCTGCTGCAGACGGCCGATGATCCGACCGGCACGGTGTCGCTCGGCACGATCAACAACTGTGGCAGCGGCCGGAGTCCGTGGGGCACATACGTCACTTGCGAGGAGAACTTCAACGGCTACTTCGGGTGGGACGGCGCCTACACCCCGACGATGCAGCAGAACAGGTACGGCATCACAGCCGTCGGCTTCAACAATCGCTGGCACGAACACGACCCGCGCTTCAACGTCAGGCTGAACCCCAACGAGGCGAACCGCTTGGGGTGGATGGTCGAAATCGATCCCTACAAGCCCAACAGCATGCCTCAGAAGCTCACCGCGATGGGTCGTTGCAAGCACGAGAGTGCGGCGTTCGCGACGACACGCGACGGTCGTGCCGTTGTCTACTCCGGTGACGACGAGCGCAACAACTACATCTACAAGTTCGTCGCGGCGTTGCCGTGGAAGAAGGCGCGCAAGATGGGCGTCAGCCCGCTAGCCGAAGGCACGCTGTACGTCGGTCGCTTCGACGCCGGTGAAGCGACGGGCGACGAGATGGGGATCGGTGAGTGGATTCCGCTCGACCCGTCCACTGCGGGGCTGGGGGATATGTCGATCGACGACATCCTCGTGCATGCCCGTGTCGCCGGCGACCTGGTCGGCGCAACCAAGATGGACCGGCCGGAATGGGTAACTGTCGCCCCCGACGGCAGGGTCTATGTGGCCTTGAGCAACAACAGCCGGCGCGGGCGTGCCACAACCGTCCCGTCGGAGAACCCGAACTCTGTCGTCGACGACGCCAATCCCCGTTCGGCCACCGGCCAGGGCAATGCCTACGGGCATATCGTGCGTTGGACGGAGAACGGCGACGCCGATGCCACAACGTTCACCTGGGACATCTTCATGTTGGCGGGCGACCCGACGGCGGCTGCTGCCCTGGCGCTCAATGGCTACGAGCCGGGAGGCAACATCAACGGTGACATCTTCGGGTCGCCCGACGGCATCTGGGCCGACGATGACGGGCGCATCTGGATCCAAACAGACATCTCCGCTAGCGCACTCGGCCTCCCCGGGCCATATGCCAACATCCCCAACAACATGATGCTGGCGGCCGACCCCGAGACCAAGGAGACACGTCGCTTCCTCGTCGGACCAAAGGGGTGCGAGGTCACCGGCGTGTGTACAACGCCTGACCAGCAGACGATGTTCGTCGACATCCAGCACCCCGGCGAGCCGCCGGGAGATGTCCCCACCCAGCCAGGCGCCGAGCGGGCGATCAGCAACTGGCCCGACTTCAGGGCAGACGGTCGTCCACGCGCCGCCACGCTGGTGATCACCAAAGACGACGGGGGCGTGATCGGCACCTGAGCCTGGCTACGGCTGGCGCGTCGAGTAGCTCGACGGCGCCGGGCGCAGACCAGGGAACTGACCGAGGCGCTCGAGCGCCGCCACGGTGCTACGCATCGCGTCGGCCGGCACAGGATGGCTGATGAGATAGCCCTGGGCCTTGGTGCAACCGAGGTCGCTGAGCACCTGCAACTGATGAACGCTCTCGACGCCCTCGGCAACCATGTCGAGACCGAGTGAACGCCCCATCGCCACGATCGTGCGTACCAGCGAGCGATCGTTGGGATTGTCGGCAACTCCGTGCACGAACGCCCTGTCGATCTTGATGCGTTGCAGCGGGAACTTCTGCAGCAGCGAGAGCGAGCTGTAGCCGGTGCCGAAGTCGTCGAGGGCGATACGAACACCCAACGAGCGAACCCTGCGCAGGGTGGCCAGCGCGAGTTCGGGCTCGGCGATCATCACGCTCTCGGTGACCTCGAGCCACAGCAGTTGAGGTGAGACACCCGAGCGGTTGAGCGCCTCGTTGACAATCGACGGGAAGTTCGGATCGCTCAATTGCCGTGGTGACACGTTGACCGACATCGTCGCCGATTCGCTGCACACCCCGTCGTCGATCCAGTGCCGCAACTGGGAGAGTGCCTCGAGTAACGCCCACGATCCGATCGGCACGATCGTGCCCGTTTCCTCGGCGATGGGGATGAACTCGGCGGGCGACACCATGGTGCCGTCGGCCTGCTGCCAACGCATCAGCGCCTCGAACCCGACCACGTCACCCGACTCGAGATCGAGGATCGGCTGGTGGAAGAGGCGTAGCTCGCGGCGATCGAGCGCCCGGTAGAGGGCGGTTTCGACCGAGAGACGATGGGCGACGCGTTCGTGCATCGACTCGTCGTAGACGGCCAGGCAATTGCGCCCGGCGTCCTTGGCTCGATACATGGCCGTATCGGCGTGACGTAACAGGTCCTCGGCCGATGAGCTGGAACTCGGGCTCAATGACGCGACGCCGATACTGGCGGTCACGAACACGTCGCCCTGGCTGATGGGCAGCGGCTCGCGGAAGATCGACAGCAGGCGTTCGGCCAGTGCCAACGACGACCCGGGCGAGCGGGTCGATGGATCGAGCACGACGTACTCGTCGCCCGACAAGCGGGCAACGGTTGAATGCTCGGGCGCTGCTTTGCTGAGCCGGATCGCGACCATCTTCAACACTTCGTCGCCTGCGGCGTGGCCAAGGCTGTCGTTGATGTTCTTGAAGCGGTCGAGGTCGACGAAGTACAGGGTCGGGTGACTATCGGATTGCCATGCCATCCGCAAGCAGTCGTTGATTCGCTCGAGCAGCAGCGTGCGGTTGGGCAGGTGCGTGAGTGCGTCGGTCTGGGCGCTGTAGCGGAGATCGGCCTGGGTGCGGCCGTTGGCACGCACCGACTGGGTGACCCGAAGCGTGACTGCGCCTGCCAGGACCAGAGCCGAGACCGAACGGACCAAGCCGTCCAACCGGTCGGCGGGGCCGGTGGCTGCAAGAGCAATGATCGGCACGATCAACGACGACGTCGTGAGGATCAGCCGGCCGAATATGCGATTGTTCATCGGTTCACCGGCGGAGCGCTTCAGCCAGACGACTGTGGGATGGATGAATGCGCCGGACGCAGTGAAGTAGGCGGCGACATAGAACGCCATCGACGTGCGGGTTGCGCCGTCGCCCAGATGACCTGCTGCGGCCAACCCCCACAACACATCGGCGGCCAGGTTGAACGCCATAGACACCGTGACCATCCACACTGATGCCTGGCGGCTGCCCGAGCCCGAGAACAGCAGCAGCACGAGGAGAAAGAGCACCACTGTGCCAGCGGGTTGATAGGAGCCGTCGAGGATGGAGTCGCCGAGGGACCCGCCGCGGTTGCGAAGCGCAGGCTCGATCAACGCGACCCAACTGATCAACCAGCTTCCGAGACCGACGATCAGGGCATCGCCGAGCACCGAGCGGATGTTGGCCGAAGCCCGTCCGCTGAGCATGTTGACGAGGGCGATGATGATGCAGATCGATCCGAACAGCCCGAGCAGGTTCGACGCCCGTGCGAAGGTGGCGCTGTCGCCGAGGCTGTCGACGATCTGCGATGCGGCGAAGAAACCACCGATAGCGCACACGGAGCCGACAAACCGGCGATTGAGGTGATGAACGCGTGCGGCGATGCACGTTGCCACGACGAGTGAGAATGCGGCAGCGAGATAGGCGGCGTCGCCCAACCAGGTCACGGGCAGCACGATGACGGCCAGCGCCAACGTGTACCCAATTCCAATCGCCCACCATGCCAGGGGGGCAAGCGCCCGCTTCAATACACCTCCCGTTGCCCGTCTACGACGTCGAACAGCGTGCATCCACACCCCGTCCGAAGCGTCTCGTTAGGCTACACGAAAGACCCAATTTGCACAAGGGGTGGTTTTCCCCGCGCGAGCAGTCACCGGAAAGGCAGGAATTCCTCGATGTTCGTCACCCGCCACAATTCCGTGGTCGAACGTGGCTTGCTCGAACGTCTGTGGGATTTGTACGAACTGGCCTATCGCAAGACGGCAGAGGAGTCCGCAAGCCGCGAGATGTTCTTTCGATCCGAGTTCGACACGGCCGTCGCCGATCCGAGCAACCGTCTGTGGGTGCTGTGGGCGGACGATGAGCCGGTTGCCATGGTGTTGATCGCCACCGATATCGCCGCCACCCGCTATCTCAGCCAACCATACTTCGAGCGCCATTTCACCGATCATTCCCGCCGCGGAGCCGTGCATTACATCCTCTTCGTCGTCGTGCATCCTCGGTACGCGGCCAAAGGGGCGTTGACTCGAATGGCGCGCGATGTACTGGGCGCCGAGGCGGCAGAGGGCGTGCTCTTGGTCTTCGACTCCCCGGAGATCAATCAACCGCGCGACGAGGGCGGTGTGGCGCTGATGATGGAACGCCTGGCCAACATGGTCGTCAGTGGTGCCCCGTTGCTTCCGCTCGATGTGTCCCGGTACTTCTGCATCGACTTCGCGGCGACGTCGGCGTACGTCGAGGCTCCTCAACCCGAGCCAGCACAAGTCGAGCATCCGGCCAGCGTGCCTGTTCGGCGATAGAGATCGTTGTCGCCAAACATCTTGCGGTTCGCTACCGTATGGGCAAATGAGTCCCATCTCGGGCCTACCTTGCCCATGACCGCGCCGACCCTTTGGCCTCGCTGACCCTATGACCGCACTGACAGGGGTGTACAGCGTCATCGTTCCGGGTGCGCACCTCATGCCCGCACTACTTGGCCAGCGCGACGTCAACCTGCGCGCGATCGAGCAGGCATTTCCGGCCGCGACGATTGTCGTCCGAGGTAATGAGATCACCATCGATGGTCCGCAGGCCGAATTGGTGTGCAGACTGTTCGAGGAACTGATCGTCGTCTTGCAGGGCGGACAGCATCTCGAAGAAGGCATGCTTCGTCGTTCGATCGCCATGGTGCACGACAACGAACGACCCAGCGCGGTGCTGACCGACGACATCATGAGGAGCGCGAAGGGAAAGCCGGTGCGACCGAAGTCGGCCGGACAAAAGCGATACATCGACGCCATCCGCAACAACGTGATCACGTTCGGTCTCGGCCCAGCCGGTACTGGCAAGAGTTGGCTGGCCGTGGCGATGGCCGTGCAGGCGCTGCAGACCAAGCAGGTACAACGGATCATCCTCACCCGTCCAGCCGTCGAGGCCGGCGAGCGTCTTGGGTTCCTTCCCGGCGATTTGATGGCCAAGATTGATCCGTATCTGCGCCCGTTGTACGACGCGCTGTACGACATGGTCGAGCCCGAGGGTGCGCAACGACTGCTCGAACGACAGGCTGTCGAGGTGGCTCCGCTGGCGTTCATGCGCGGTCGCACGTTGAACAGCAGCTTCATCATCCTCGACGAAGCACAAAACGCGACGCCCGAACAGATGAAGATGTTTCTGACCCGAATCGGCTTTGGCTCGAAGGTGGTCGTCACCGGCGATACGACGCAGGTCGACGTGCCCGACGGTCGCAGCGGCCTGCTCGGCCTCGAGCGGACGCTGGCCGACATCGAAGGACTCGCCTTCGTTCGCCTCGGCACGGGCGACGTCGTTCGCCATCGCATTGTTGCCGACATTGTCGCTGCCTACGGACGAGAAGACGAGCGCAAGGCTGCGCGCTCGTGACCGACGACGGCCGTCCGCGACTGGCACGGCAGCAGCGGGTCGGCGGCGACGGCGTCCCCGAGGTCTTCTGTGCCGACGAGCAAATCGATATCCCCGTCGATCTCCAGCGTTGGCAGCAGCTCGCTCTCGACGTGTTGCTGGCCGAGGGCGTACGCGGCCTGTCCGAGCTGGCGGTGCTCTTTGTCAGCGAAAGGGAGATGGCCGAGCTCAACGACAGTTACATGGGCAAGCCGGGACCAACCGACGTGCTGGCATTTCCCATCGACGCCGCAGAAGCCGAGATGGTGCAGCATGGCCAGCCGCCAAGCCGCGGCCCCGATCGGGCACCTCCCGATCCGGCCGATATGCCGCTGCTGCTCGGTGATGTGGTGATCTGTCCGGCAGTGGCCGCGCGCCAGTCGCCCGAGCATGCTGGAACTGTCGACGACGAGATTGCTCTCCTGGTCGTGCACGGTGTGCTGCACGTACTCGGTCACGACCATGCAGACGAGCCCGAGCGGCTGGCCATGCAGGCTCGCGAGCGTGAACTGCTCGAGCTGTATGTCTGGCACGGCGATGCGCCGGCCACCTTTCGTCAGGAGCACGTCATCTCGTGATCGCGTTCAACAACGTCGACATGTTGATGCTGGTGACGATTCTCGTCCTGCTGATCGTGCTCATCTTCACATCCGTCGCGGAGATGGCTCTGTCGCGGATCACCAAGCCGAAAGCAGCCTCGCTGGCAGACCAGGGCTTCAAGTCCGGTCGGGCCTTGAAGAAGCTCGTTGGTGCACCAGAACGCTGGGTCAATCCGTTGCTGTTGACGGTCAACATCTGTCAGACGGTGCAGGCCACGCTCACCGGCATCCTCTCGGCCCGACTGTGGGGCACCTACGGCGTGATCGTGGGTGTCGCCCTCAACGTGCTGGTGTTCTTCGTCCTGGCGGAAGCGGTGCCGAAGACCTACGCAGTGCTGTATCCGCAGAAGGCTGCACTGGCCACCGCCCGGCCGATCAGCGCTCTCGTGGCGTTCCCCCCGCTGCGGGTGATATCCAGATGGTTGATCTCGTTGACCAACGTGATCGTTCGCGGCAAGGGCCTGGAACAGGGCCCGTTCGTGACGGAGTCAGAGCTGCTGGGGATTGTCGAGACCGCTGCCGACGACGGCGTCGTCGAGCACGAGGAACGGGAGTTGATCGAGAGCATCATCGAGTTCGGTGACACCGTGACGCGCGAGGTGATGGTGCCGCGTCCCGACATCGTCACGCTGGACGATACGTCGACGGTCACGTCGTCGCTCGACTTTGCGATCGCCAATGGGTTCAGCCGCCTGCCCGTGTTGGGTGGTGGTGGAGACGATGACGTCGTCGGGCTCGCCTATACCAAAGACCTGATGCGCGCCGAGCGCAACGGCCAGGGTGACCATCCCATCACGGAGTTCGTGCGCAGCGCACGGTTCATTCCTGAGAACAAGCCGGTCAATCGGCTGATGCGCGAGATGCAGGCCGAGAAGTTCCACCTCGCGCTGGTGGCCGACGAGTACGGCGCCCTGGCCGGTTTGATCACACTCGAGGATTGCCTCGAGGAACTGGTCGGTGAGATCGTCGACGAGCACGACCTCGACGACGCCGAGGTGCAGCGATTGCCCGACGGCGACTACTCCGTCGACGGCGGCATGAGCATTTCCGATCTCAATGACCTGCTCGATCTCGAACTGCCCGACGACGACTGGGAGACCGTCGCCGGATTCCTGTTCGGCACGCTCGAACACGTGCCCGATATGGGCGAGAGCGTGACACGAGATGGATGGCGGTTCACAGCCACCGAGGTCAAGGGTCGCCGCATCCGGCGAGTGCGGGTCAGCCTCGAGCCCGATGGCAGCGCCTCGTCGCTGGGGCCTGACAGCCGTTAACTTCCCAGGCATGCAGATTTCGCTGGAGGGCAAGGTTGCGCTGGTGACCGGCGCGTCGAAAGGAATCGGGCGAGCGATTGCTGGTGCGATGGCCGACGCAGGCGCCAAGGTGATGCTGAGTTCGCGCAAACAGGATCAATTGGAGATCGCTGCTGCGGAGATCGCCGAATCGGGGTCGGCTGGGGAAACCGCGGTCTTCGCAGCCAACGCCGGCGATGTCGAATCGGCCAAGGCCTGCGTTGCTGCGACCATCGAGCGATTCGGCGGGCTCGACATCCTGGTCAACAATGCCGCCACCAACCCTTACTACGGCCCGACGCTGGGCGTCGACGAGGGTCGGTTCGACAAGACGTTCCAAGTCAATCTGCGCGGCCCGCTGTTCTGGTGCCAGGCGGCCTGGGAGCAGGCAATGCGCGACAAGCCTGGCGTGATCATCAACATCGCCTCGGTCGGCGGCTTGCGCGCCGAGGGAGCGCTCGGTGTGTACAACCTCACCAAGGCAGCGCTCATTCACCTGACTCGTCAGTTGGGCGGCGAACTCGGCCCCACCAGGGTGGTCGGGATTGCGCCGGGCCTGGTGAAAACCGACTTCGCCTCGGTGCTGGTCGCCAACTTCGGCGACAGCCTCGCGGCTGCGATGCCGTTGAAACGGCTCGGCGAGCCGCAGGACATCGCCAATCTGGCAACCTTCCTCGCGTCGGACCTGGCCTCGTGGATCACCGGCGAGACCTACGTGATCGACGGCGGGGCGGGTGTGCGATCGGGAGCGATGGACTAGTTCACCACTGGAAGGAGTGACCCATGCCGGTTACATCAGGGTTCAATCACGTCGCAACGCTGACGTCGGACATGGACCGCACCGTGCAGTTCTACCGTGACGCGTTCGAGGCCACTGTGGTGTTCGAGATGGATGCCAAGGATGATCATCCGCGCATGTCGATTCTCGACCTCGGCGGCGGCGCGGCACTCAACGTGTTCGAGGTTGCGGCCGACGACATCATCGGTGAGCGTCGCAAGCAAGGCCATCGCGGCGCGATCGACCACTACGCGTTGGCCGTCGATTCAAAGACGGTGCTCGAGCAGGTCAAAGAGCGCCTCGTCGCCGCCGGTGCAGAGACCGGTGAGATCCAACGCCTCGGCGACGAATGGTCGCTGTTCTTCCGCGATCCTGATGGGATGGAGCTGGAGGTTTGCGCCAAAGCTCAGCCGTGACGCGTCACACGCAGGTCGGACCTTGGAAATGCAGCTCGATATCCAACCCTTGTGCTCCATAGCCGGCGCCATCCTTGACGACGCCGTAGCAGCCTTGGAACCAGATCCCCCCGGAGATCGAGGAGAAGGTCACCTGGCCGTCTTGGATCCGAACGGTGCTGCAGCCCGTTGCAGCACCACAGTTGTAGTCGATCGAGACGTCAGCGGGGCCCGGCCGCCCCATGATCTGGTGATCGAGCGGCACAGGCGCTCCGCCGTCGTGGTCGAGCAGTAGCTGCACGAAGTCGTCGGCGTCGGCGCTCTGGTTCTCGATCCGTTGGACCTCGCCGTTGGCCAACCCAACCGAGCTGTCGTCACTGTCGACGACTCGGACGATGGTCGTGACTACGGCGCCGATTGCCAAGAGCGCGGCGGCCAGTGCGCCGAGGGCGATGACGAACCGCTGGGCGCTGGTCTTGCCCTGTAGGAACTGAGCCCAGAACGATTGTTTGTCGTGGTTCGAACCACTCGGGTGCTCCGGCGGTTCCACGGGATCAATTGTTGCATACATCCTCAGCCACGAGGCTCGAGCGGTTCGGTGCCGTTCACTCGGCCAGGTCGTGCGGTTTGATCGAGAGGACGAGCGTGAGCAACGCCACACAACCGAAGCCGGCACCCACGAAGAACGGGGCTCGCAACCCGAACTGGTGAGCCACGAGACCACCGAGGGCGGCGCCGATCGAGATGGATCCCCACACCAGCCAGCGGTAGACACTGTTGACACGACCGAACAGGTTCGCCGGAACGATTCGTTGACGCAGCGAAACGGTGACGGTGTTCCACACCGTCGTGCCGAATGCCATGGCAACCGTGGCAACGGCACTGACCCACAGGCGTGGCCAGAGTCCCTCGGCGAACATGCACAACACCCAGACAACGACGATGCCGTAGATGATCGACAACGAGCCGAGTCGCCGGGACAATCGCTCGGCGACGAGCCCACCGACGACGGCGCCAACTGCTCCGATCGCAATCAGGGCGCCGTACCAGCGATCGCTGATGTGCAACAGATCCTGGGCGAACAGCACGAAGATCGCAGCAGTCATCTCCATGCCCAGTACCGACAGACTGGCGGCGAGGGCGAGACCGCGCAGCCCCCTGTGGCCCGACAGCCAGCGCAGCCCCTCGGCGATGTCGGTGCGCAGCCTCGGCCGAGATTCGCTGACCTGCGCGGGCGGCGTGGTCGCGATCCGCAGTGTGAAGACCAAGATCGCGGCCACCGCAAAGCTGAGGGCGTCGAAGCCGAACGGCAGCCACATGGCGGCGACGAAAAGCACGCTTCCGATAGGTGTGCCGACGAAACTGTTGGCGGCAATCTCGGCTGCGAAGCGGCGGCCGTTGGCCTTCTCCAGTAGCTCTACGGGCACGATCGAAGGCACCATTGCTTGCGAGGCATTGTCGAAGAACACCTCTGCAACCCCGAGGCACCCCGCTGCGATCCACAGCATCCAGACCTGGGCGTGATCCGTTGCCACGGCGATCGCCAAGGCACCAACCGTCGCTGCACGGAAGACATCGGCGCGCACCATGAGCATGCGGCGGTCGATTCGATCGACGATGGCGCCAATCGGTAGCGATAGCAACAGCCACGGCAGCGCAGCGGCCACACCGATGAAGGCGATCGATAGTTCGCTGCGAGTGAGCCGCGACGCTAGAAGTGGCAGCGCGACGAGGAATACGCCGTCGCCGAGATTGGAGATGGTGCTTGCCGTCCACAAACGCCAATAAGCCGGGGGGAGCCGGGCCGTGACGTCAGTCGATTTCACCCTGGGCCGCTCCGACCAACAACATCGTGTCTTCCGAACAGTTGTTCCGCATGTGTGGCGACCTTAGTCGGTTAGGTGGGTAGATCCTGTCGACGCACCTTGCCCGACGACGTCAACGGCAGTGTGTCAACGAGCCGAATCTCCTTCGGCATCATGTACATCGGCAACCATTCGCCGGCCATTGAGCGAATCGATGTCAAAGTTGGTGGAGACGCGGCATCGGTCGGGACGATCCAGGCGACGATCCGCTCGCCCCATTCGAGGTCAGGTGCGCCTGCAACCGCTACCTCGGCGACGTCGGGATGGCGACGCAGCACGACCTCGACCGCTGACGGCCACACGTTCTCGCCGCCAGTGATGATCATCTCAGCACGCCTGCCATGCACCGTCAGCGGGCCATCGTCGGTCAGGTGTCCGAGGTCGCCAGTCGCGAACCAGCCGTCGACAAGCGGCGCCGGGCTGTCGCGGTAGCAGCGAAGCAGCATGGGGCAGCGGATGTGGATCTCGCCATCGCTGTCGACGCGAATCTCGACGCCGTCGAGTGGCTTACCGTCGTAGACCACACCACTGCCGGTTTCTGTCATGCCGTAGGTGGTGACCACGTTGTGTGGAAGGTCGGCTGGTGGCCGCGATCCGCCAAGCACGATTCGGCGGAAGAGACTCGGTTCGACGCGTCGAAGCGTTGTCGGCACCAACGACACCAACGTCGCGCCGTCGGCCGCCGCTGCGCCCACGGCTTCGGCGTCGAAGCCGTCGTGGACGACGAGACGGGCCTTGGTCAGCAGCGAGCGCATCACGACCGACAAGCCTCCGACGTGTGACAACGGCAGGCACGCCAGCCACATGTCGTCGCGTCGTACCTCAAGTCGTGCAGACGTTGCTTCGGCGGATGCTCGTAGCGCGTCGTGTGTCAGCACCACACCCCGTGGTGGGCCAGTGGTCCCGCTCGTCGCCACGACCACCGCATCGCCGTGTTCGACGCCGTGGCCGTCAAGGACATGAATCCCGCGTTCGTCGATCATCCGGTCGGGTTCGATCGACGCGAGGACCGCGTGTCTCGCCGCTGGCGGAAGGCGTCGATCGAGCGGGAACGCAGCATCGCCCGCGTCCCAGATCCGCTCAAGAGTTTCGACGAACAGGTCGCCGCCGGGGAGGTCGATCGCAACGAGGTGCGGCACGGTCAGAAGGCTACGGTGACGACCGTGAATCGGTGGATACTCGGCGCTCGCCCGCGCACCCTTCCGGCTGCCGTCGTTCCCGTGGCGATCGGAGCCGGCGCGGCAGTAGGGGGACCGTCGCCTGTCTGGTGGCGAATCGGTCCGGCGTTGATCGTCAGCCTCGCGTTGCAGATCGGTGTGAACTACGCCAACGACTACAGCGACGGGGTTCGTGGTACTGATGATGTGCGGGTCGGACCGATACGCCTGGTGGCGGGCGGGTTGGCGACGCCTGGGCATGTGAAGCGCGCTGCGTTCTTGGCGTTCGGGGTCGCGGCCATGGCAGGTCTGGCGCTGGCGTTGGCCAGCAGTTGGTGGCTGATCGTTGTCGGCGCCATGGCAATGCTCGCCGGTTGGGGATACACGGGTGGGCCGAAGCCGTACGGCTACCTCGGCCTCGGCGAGTTGTTCGTGTTCGTCTTCTTCGGTCTCGTGGCGACGCTCGGCACGACCTATGTCGTGATCGAAGAGTTCCCGGCGCATGGCTGGGTGGCGGGATGTGTGGCGGGATTCCTGGCGTGCGCGCTGCTCGTGGTCAACAACCTGCGCGACATACCCACGGACCGTGCATCGGGCAAGCGCACCTTGGCTGTGCGGCTGGGGGATGGCACGACCCGATGGCTGTACGCAGCCTGTATCGCTGCGGCTGTGGGGTTGATCATCGTGATCTCGGTTGTGTGGCGGGCGTGGGCGGTGATCGCCGTGGCTGGACTTGTTGTCGCCGTTCCACCGATCCGCGTCGTGCGCCGTGGGGCCGAGGGCAAGAATCTCATCCCGGTGCTCGCTGCGACCGGCCGCACTCAGTTGGTCATGGGCCTGTTGCTTGCACTCGGCCTGGCGCTGGGTCCTATCAGTACTTGATCTCGCGCAACCAGGCCGCCAAGGCAGCGGCCACAAGCGCGGGCTCCTGTAGGTGAGCAGCGTGACCGGCCCCGGGTATTTCTACCGATTCACCCTCCGGCACTGAGGCAGCGACTTGGCGCCCGATGGCGGTGAACTTGTGATCGAGTTCGCCGGCGATCGTGAGGACTGGCATGTTGATCTCGCGGAGGCGAGGCCACAGCGAACCCTGTGCGCCGGCGCCGGCATGCCCCAAGCTGCTCGCCAAACCTTCTGCCGTGTTCCTGAGGCGGTCGGCGCGTTGGTCGTCGTCGATTTCCAGTCCGGCGAAAAGCGGCTGGCTCAGCCACTCGTCGACAAACGTGTCGATGCCGACATCGACAATGTGTTCGGCCAGCTTGTTGTCGGCCGTTCGACGCTCTGCCCGTTCGCTCTCGTCGGCGATTCCGGGCGAGGCTCCGATGACCGCGAGACCGTGGACGAGATGCGGGTACATGAGGGCCGCATGCATGCACAAGCGTCCACCCAGGCTGTAGCCGACATACACCCCAAATCCGCACAACGCCGTCAACATGTCGGCGGCCCGACGCAGGTCGGCTCGCACGTTGGTGCTGTCGCCGTGGCCTGGAGCATCGACGACGATCGACTCGTAGCCGTCGGCGGCGAAGCGGGCGGCGATCGGTTTCCACGTGTTGGACGTCTGAGTGAAGCCGTGCACGAACACCAGGCGCGGCCCTTGGCCGCAGGTCCATCCGGCGAGCCTGCCCTCGAGAGGGCGCCAGTCAGACATCAGCGGTGCGTTTGGCGATGACGCGGCGCAGTACCTGCACGAAGGTCTCGGAGTCCTGTGCGCCGGGCACCATCCACCTGCCGTCGAACACGAACGTGGGCACCGCTGTGATCTCCATCTCGGCCGCCGTCCGCAGTTCGCTGCGGACCTCCGCAACGCCGTCGTCGCTGTCGAGGAAGGCTCGTACGCGATCGTGATCGAGACCAACGTCGGCCGCGCACGTGGCCAGGACGTCGGGATCCCCAGTGTCGAGCCCATCGATGAAATACGCCTGCAGCAATCGCTCCTTCAACGCGATCTGATGCCCGGTTGCCTGGGCGAGCCACAGCAGACGATGGGCGAGCAACGTGTTGGCTCGCAGGGCTCGGTCCATGCGGAACTGGATACCGCTATCGGCCGCCACCGCGGTGACGTGATCGATGATCTCCTGGGCTCGCTCGAGACCACCGAACTTCTTGGCGTAGGCATCGATCACCGGCCCAGCCTTGCCGGGCGATGCTGTCGGGTCGAGTTGATAGGGCCGGAAGACGATGTCGACGTCGACCTCGTCGGCGAGTTCGGCGATGGCGGCTTCGAAGCGACGCTTGCCGATGTAGCACCACGGGCAGACGACGTCCGACCAGATCTGGACATCGACGTGGGGGCGCACATCGTGGATGATAGGCCCCTATCGTGGCGATCATGACCCCGGCACCCCAGGACGTGCAGGCCACGTTCTGCGCCACGTTGGTCGACGAATGGATGCGTCGTGGGCTGCGTCACGCGGTCGTCGCACCCGGTTCGCGCAGCACACCGATGGCGATGGCGATCGTCGAGCGGTCGGACGTCGATGTGCATGTCTTCCACGACGAGCGTTCTGCTTCGTTTGCTGCGCTCGGGATTGCACTGGCAACCGGTGTGCCCGCTGCGTTGCTGTGCACCAGCGGGACAGCGGCTACCCACTTTCACGCGGCGATCGTCGAGGCCCATCAATCCGGCGTTCCGATGTTGGTGCTCACCGCCGACCGCCCGCCGGAACTGCACGGTGTCGGTGCACCACAGACCATCGAGCAGGCCAACCTCTACGGCGACGCGGTGCGCTGGTTCCATGATCCTGGCGTCGCGGCCGACGAGCATCGGGACACGTGGCGGTCGGTGGCCTCGAATGCCTGGGTCGTCGCGACCGGCGATATGCCCGGGCCGGTGCATCTCAACCTGCCATTCCGCGAGCCGCTGGTTGGTTTGGTTGGCGAGTTGCCACCGGCGACACCGGTTCCATTGATCACGCAGCCGCTCATCGTCGTCGACGAGTTGGTCGGTCTTCTCAGCGCGTCGCGCGGTGTGATCATCGCGGGTAACGGTGTCGACGAACCGAACCGTGTCCAGGCGCTCGCGGATGCGACGGGGTGGCCTGTGTTGGCCGACCCGCAGTCGGGCTGCCAAATGCTGGACGCGGCTGTTGTGCGGTTCGACGCGCTGCTTCGTCATGCCGGTTTCGCTGCTGAACATCTTCCCGAAGTGGTGGTGCAGCTCGGTATGCCACCTGCGTCCAAGGTGCTTGCACAGTGGCTTGCCGCTTCGGGCGCGACGCATGTTGCCGTGTCGTCGACCGGGTTGGTTTCCGACCCCAACCTGCTCGGTGCACGGCAGGTGCATGCGCCGATCGGTCCGTTGTGCTCGCAGCTCGCGGCGGCCATGACGGGCGACCAGGACCGCACCTGGATCGAGGGGTGGCTGCACTCTGATCGTGTCGCGCGAGCTGCCCTCGATGCCGCTCTGGGCACAGAGCCGAACCTGTCGGAGCCGGGCGCGGCGCGGGCGATCACTGCGAGTGTCCCGACAGGCGGTCATCTCGTCGTCGCCTCATCGATGCCGGTGCGTGATGTCGAGTGGTTCGGCACTCCCCGAAGCGACATCACTGTGCACTCCAATCGCGGCGCCAACGGAATCGACGGTGTCATTGCCACGGCTATCGGTGTCGCAATCGGCAGTGACGAACCAACGGCGGTGCTGCTCGGCGACGTGGCCTTCTGCCACGATCTGTCGTCTCTCACCGCCCTGCAGTTGCGCGACCTCGATCTGACGATTGTGGTCACCGACAACGACGGCGGCGCGATCTTCTCGTTCCTTCCTCAGGCAACGTCGCTGCCCGCGGGTCAGTTCGAGCAGTTGTTCGGAACGCCGCACGGCACCGACATCGTGGAGGTCGCTCGCGCTCTGGGGCTGCGCGCTTACATCGCCGAGACGGTCGACGTCCTGGCGGCTGGCTTCGACGAACCCGATACGTGTGTCGTTCGCATTGCGTCGAATCGCAAGGAGAACGTCGACGTGCACGCCGCGCTCAACGCGGCAGTCACCGCCGCGCTCGACTGATCGCTACGGGCGGACGATGGCCGAGAGCATTGCCTGAAACTTGGCTTGCGTCTCGGCCAACTCTGCCAACGGTTCGCTGTCGGCGACGATGCCGCCCCCGGCCACGAGTCGCGCGCTTCGGCGATCTGTCGAGAACTCGGCACACCGCAAGGCAACGGCCCACGTGCCGTCGCCCTCGGAGTCCACCCAGCCGACCGATCCGGCGTAGCGGCCGCGCTCGAATCCTTCGACCTCTTCGATCAGGGCCAGCGCCTCGGCTCGCGGGAAACCACCGACAGCGGGCGTCGGTGCCAGGGCGCGGACGAGCTCGAGCACATTTGGCCGCGGATCGGAGAGTTGACCGTCCATGCGGGTGCCAAGGTGTTGCACGTTGGCGACGGCCACGATCGAAGGTTCGGGTTCCCAGTCGAGATAGCTGCACCACGGCAGCAGGGTGTCGTGAATCATGTCGATCACGACACGGTGCTCGGTCTGGTTCTTGGCGCTAGCCAGCAGTTCGGCTGCAGCCTTTCCGTCGGTGTCGGGATCGCCGGTGCGCGGTGTCGTGCCGGCGAACGGGTGAGCCTGCACTGTGTTGCCCTGCACGGACACCAAGAGCTCGGGCATCGCCCCGACGAAGCCATCGATCGAATACCGATAGCTCGACCCGAACGACATGCGCAGACGCACCAGTACGGCGTGGATGTCGATCGGTTCATCGCTGCTGACGCGGATCTCGCGCGCGATGACCGCTTTGGTCAGCCGACCATCGCACACGGCGTCTCGTGCCGCGGTGACTGCGAGGAGGTAGTCCTTGATCGGCGTGAGTGGTTCGGTCGTGAAACTCTGTGCTCGAGGCGCAGGGCGCGCCGGCGTGTCGAGTTCAGTTGTGGCATCGTCGATGGTGGTCACCCAACGGCGGCCATCTGCAGCCTTGACCACCGTCATCGCCGGGATGATGAGGTCGCACGGCGCCCCGGGCTTGAACGGCACGACACCCAACGCAAGCGGCCTCGCCCCGCCTGTCCGGTCGTCGTGCTCGATTGCTGCAAGCACGCCGGCAACATCATCGATCGGTACGCGCGCGGCGACCCCCCGTCCGGCCACTCCGACGCCGTCGCGGACGAACAGATAGCCGTCACCCCGGGCGATGTCGTTGAGGTCGACCTCGCGATCGAGCGGTCGACTGACGGCGCGCATGGTCGCTAGCTCCGGGTGCCGAGGAGGAGTTGCGTGATGCCGCCGGAGAGTTGGTGATGCTCGGCGTCGGCGAAGCCTGCCGTTTGAAGGTCGGCGAGCATCTGTTCGTGCGAAGGCAGGTAGGCGACGCTTTTTGGCAGGTAGCGGTAGGCCGCGCCGTCGCTCAGCAGGCTGCCGATCTTTGGCACGACCTTGCCGAAGTAGATGCTGTTGCCCCAACGGATCAGTGTGTTGCGCGGCACGCCGACGTCGAGCAACGCGATCCGGCCGCCGGGACGCACCACCCGGCCGAGCTCGTCGAAGAATCTCGGCAACTCGACCAGGTTTCGCAAGGCGAATCCGCACGTCGCGCCGTCGACAGAATGGTCGGGCAGCGGAAGGCGCAAGATGTCGGCTTGTGCTCTTGGAGCACCGCTGCGGTCGGCGGCAAGCATGCCATAGCTGATGTCGAACGACAGCGGACGATGACCGGCCCTGGTGAGATCGACGCATAGGTCACCGGTGCCGCTGGCGAGATCGATGACTGTGCTCCAGGTTGGAAGGTCCATTCGCTTCACCGCCTTGCGTCGCCAGCGCACGTCGAGGCGGAACGTCATGATCCGATTCACCAAGTCGTAGCGCGGCGCAATCGCGTCGAACATCTGCCGGACGGCGGCGACCTTGTCGTCACCCTGCGGCAACGTCTCGCTGTCCCACGCTCGCTTACTCACCCGATGGAGGCTATTCGCCGAAGACCTGAACGAGTGTTTCCGGCCCGCCGGACCCCATCCGAGTGTCTCCGTCCACCCGGGGTGGCTGCAAACACTCCGATGGACTCGGATGGGCGGGAAACACTCGGATGGGTTAGGCGGACGGCGAGGCCGCGATGTGTTTGGCCCAGCGGTAGTCGGCCTTGCCGGAGGGCGAGCGCACGATTTCGTCAACGAAGATGAAGGCCTTCGGCAGCTTGTAGCGCGCAATGTGCCGCTCGGCTTCAGCCAACAGTGAGGCTTCGTCGGTGGCGTGCCCGGGGCGGATCCGAACGACTGCCACGACCTCGTTGCCCCACCGCTCGCTCGGCCGTCCGGCCACGACGCAGTCGTACACATCAGGATGGGCTTTGATCGCCAGCTCGACTTCCTCCGCGAAGATCTTCTCACCACCCGAGTTGATCGTCACTGCGTCGCGGCCGTGCAGCTCGACCACGCCGTCGGCGCGCAGCCGGGCCCGGTCACCGGGCACCGCATAGCGAACGCCGTCGATCACCGGATAGGCGCGCGCGGTCTTGGCCGCATCACCGAGGTACCCGAGCGCGAGACGTCCACTCTTGGCCAACCAACCGAGTTCCTCGTCGCCCAGTTGCAACTCGCGATCGAGATCGGCAGACAGCACGTGGTTCCCCGGGCTGATCGTGAACGTGCCGGTCGTGGCGCTGGTGCCTGCTGATACGTGCGCCAACTGTCCGCCGGCTTCCGATGATCCGAGCCCGTCGACGATGATCAGCGATGGCAGGTGGTTGAGGAACTCTTCCTTCAACCCTGCGCTCAGCGCCGCACCTCCCGACAGCAGCACGGTGAGGCACTGCAGGTCGTAGGTCGATGCGTTCAGCTCGTCGAGCAGTGGCCTGGCGAATGCGTCGCCGACGATCAACAAGAAGTTGAGCCGCTCGAGTTCAACCAGTCCCCACACGTCTGCAGGGTCGAGCCGATCGGGGATGGATTGCACGAAGACCGTGCCGCCCAGGTTCCAGGTGCGGAACGTCATCCAATGGCCGGCGCCGTGCATGAACGGTGGAGCGAGCAATGCCCGCAAGCTCCCGTCAGCGGCTGCAATGACGCCGTCGAGAGTCTCCGCCCCAGAGCCGCCGAAACACTCGACGTTTGCGTCACCGTTGCGCCACAACACCCCCTTGGGCATGCCCGTGGTTCCGCCGGTGTAGAGGATGTACAGGTCGTCGGCACTCCATTCGACGGCAGGTTTGTCGGGTGAGGCCGAAGCAAGCGCCTCCTCGTACCAGATGGCACCGGGCAACAGGTCATGGCCGGAGTCGTCGGGCACCTGCACGATCACGCGCAACTGCGGAAGTTCGGGAAGCACCTCGGCCAGCGTGGGAGCGAATTGGCTGTGGACGACGATCGCCGTAGCGCGGGAATCGGTGAGCAGGTAACGCAGTTCCTCGGCGACGTATCGGTAGTTGACATTGAAGGGCGCTACCCGTGCCTTGAACGCGCCGACCATCGACTCGAGGTATTCGTTGCCGTTGTGCAGATAGATGGCGAGATGGTCCTGTCCACTCTCGTGCCCGGCAAGCTGCGCCCGCTCGGTGTGCATGCCGAGCCCTGCCGCAAGCAGGAAGTTGGCCAGTCGGCGTGTCCGCTCGGTGACGTCTGCCCATGTCAGTCGACGATCGCGATACACGAGACACTCGGCATCTGGTCGGGTTGCGGCGATTGCCTCGTGAATTTCAGCGACCGAGTACTCCATGGCCGCAACATAGAGAAGCTGTGACCAGCGTCACCTATCGGACTGATGATCCCTGCCGGAGCCGCACCAACCGTTCGCCACTATGGTGCCGCGGCATGAGCAAGATCATCTTTGGTGTCTTCATGCCGCAGGGTTGGAAGATGGAACTGGCCAGCATCGAAGGCGCCGAAGCCAAGTGGCGCAAGGCCGTCGACATTGCCGTGCGAGCCGAGGCCTTGGGCTAC
>JANPBZ010000063.1:0-23074 GCA_031430695.1 Ilumatobacteraceae bacterium | reverse complement strand
CTCGAACAATGCGGCGATCTGTGGCAGAAGGGGACCGACACGCTTGACTGTGGCCAGCAGCTCGTCGTTGACCTGCATCGGCTTCGCAGTCGGCTGGACGTGCGTGCGTACGGGTGAGAATGCTGCTGCCTCGAGCACGGCAACCCAACGGTCGGGGAGAGCGTCGGTCGTGAGATTCGCTGTTGTCGCCGTGGCCAACTTGCCCGCCAGTTCGACAGGGAAACGCACGCCTGCCTTCGGGGGCTGCGATGAGAGCTTCAGTGCTCGGACAATGCGACCGACGCCAATTGCGGCGTCGATGTCTTCGAACCACAGCGCCAGTTCGCTTTCCTGCTTGGTGATCAACGCCGCTTTCAGCTCGGTCGCCACAGCGCGCGTCGATTCGTCGCGGGCGACCATCGGGTCTTCGCCTGCGGCCACGACGCTGCGCAGGTCACGGAGATCGAGTTCGTCGATGTCGGCTTTCGCCGCATCGGCCCGATCGAGCCACTCGGCAACGCGAAGTCGCGGGAGCAAACCCTCTGCCATCGAGAGCAACCCTGCCGCCGGGACCTCCGGCTTGCCTTCGGACCTGAGTCGGGTGTTCTGCTCGTTGACCGCTTGGCGCACCGCAGGCAGACCGCCCTGCAACGCGCGCTCGGCAACGGGACGCTGCTCCTCGGGGAGGTCGGCAAGCACAGCATTTCGATGGGAGCGGCCTGGCTTGAGACGCTTTGGCTTTGGCCGCTGCGGCAACTCCGGTGGTGCTGTGAAGTTGGGACGGCTGCGCCGCTCGGGCCGCGGGCCACGATCGGGGCGGGTGCTCCCACCGGGCCGATCGCCACCGGGCCGATCGCCACCGGGCCGATCGCCACCGGGCCGATCGCCACCTGGGCGATCGGTGCGGGGCGGCGCGCCATCGCGACGCGGCGGCGCGCCATCGCGACGCGGCCGGCGATCGCCGGCCGGGCCGTCGCGTCGCGGCGGTCGGTCGCCCCGCTCGCCGCGATCGCGCTTCGCCAACTGCTGGGTGACAGCCTCGAACGGCTTGTCGCTGGGGATCAGATCCAGGAGGCCCGACTTCTCGGCCTTGTCCTTGTTCGTCGACACGGCCAGGATTGTCATGCCATCGAGCTCGACTTCGGCGTCGGCTTTGAGCACGGAACCGATCTTTGAACCATCGGGAAGGAGTGAGCCGTCGAGCACGCCCTTTGGTGCGCGCGCGCCTGCGGCGCGCCATGTCCACGTGCCATCCGGGCGCGCGCTGGTGAGCTCGATTTCGATCCTTCGGGACATAGGCCCGCAACGGTATCTGGTGCAAGCCGCTTCGCTCCACAGTGATGTGCAGTTGTCGCGGTGAATGCGTTGCTCACTACGGTTGCGAATCGTGCCCATCTATGCGCTCGGCGATCAAGTGCCGTCCATCCATCCCGATGCCTACATCCATCCCGATGCGGTGGTCATTGGGTCCGTGACCATCGGAGCGAACAGCTCCGTGTGGCCTGGCGCTGTATTGCGTGGTGACGATGGCGAGATCTTCATCGGGCAGCGCACCAGCGTGCAGGACGGCTGTGTGGTGCACACCACTGCCGAGCAGCCGACGGTGGTCGGCGACGATTGCGTCATCGGTCATCTTGCTCATCTCGAGGCGTGCACGGTCGAGCCGTGGTGCTTGATCGGTGTCGGCTCCGTCGTTCTGCACCGCGTCGTGGTCCACAGCTGGGCAATCGTCGCTGCAAATGCTGTCGTGCTCAACGACGCCATCGTGCCGTCGGGTGCGCTGGCAGTGGGTACGCCGGCAGTCATCAAGGAGGGTCGCGCCCGACGCGAAGACATCGAACAAGGCGTTGCAACGTATGTCGAACGAGCCGAACGCTTTCGCGACATGTTGCGACGCATCGACTGATGCTGGCCCTCGTGGTCACGGCGAGTGGTGATGAAGTCGAGCTTGCCGCTGATGCGTTGTGGTCGCTCGGCGTCGTCGCCATCGAGGAGCGTGTCGTGGCCGACCATGTCGAGCTGTGGACGTCGCTCGGCGAAGATGTTGTAGCGGTGACGGATGCGGCGGCTCGGCGATTGGCGGGATGGAACTGGCGCTTCGTCGAAGTCGATGAGGCCGTCGCTGATACCTGGCGTCAACACGCCGAGCCGGTTTGGATCGACACCGACCTGGTGATCTGTCCGTCCTGGGTGTCGTTCGACGCGGCTCCCGGTGTGACGGTGGTGCGGATCGAGCCCGGCTCGACATTTGGACTTGGCGATCATCCGACCACGATGCTGTCGATCCGTGCAGTCCGCGCCGCGCTGCATGCGGGCGCGTCGATACTCGACGTCGGCTGCGGGTCCGGCGTTCTGGCGATTGGCGCGTGCGTGCTTGGCGCATCGCAGGCGACGGCCGTCGATATCGCACCGGCGGCGGTACCGACAACGCAAGCCAATGCTGTCGCCAACGGTGTGGAGAATCGTGTTCGTGTGTCATGCACACCGCTGGCCCAAGTCGATGGCCAGTTCGACGTTGTTGTGGCCAACATTCTTGCCCCGACGCTGATCGACCTCGCCGATGACCTTCGTCGCGTCCTGGCGCCCGCAGGGGTGCTGATCATCAGCGGTGTTCTGGCCGATCGTCACGACCACGTGGAGGCCGCGTTGGTACCCCTGCGACGCGCACGCCGTGACACGCTCGACGGATGGGCCGCGATCACATTCAGCGCATCAGGCTAGGAGCGCAGGAGCGGCGAGACGTCGAGCACATCCAACGTCGGAAGGTAGCTACGCACTGAATCTCGTCGGAACTGCGTGCACAGGTCGTGACGGAAGAATCGGGCACCCTCACGTACGACGTAGTTGAGGATGAAGAAGCGATACACCTCGGGCAGGAACACGACTTCGTCGTCACTCATTGGAAAGACGCTTCGATACGCAGCGAGGAAGCCGAGGAACGACGGTTCGACCAGGGTGTGTGGGCCGTATGTGAAACGGGTTCGGTCACCGGTACTGCTCGACACGCGCGAAAGGAAGTAGAAGTCGAGCAATCGTGGCTCGATGCGAAACCAGTCGTAGTCCCACCGGCTGTAGAGCCGGAACCGGCCATCTGGTGCGGTGTCGACCGAGAAGTTGCCGAGGTTCCAGTCGATCAGGATCGGGATCTTCGGCCATTCGTCGTAGCCAACTTCGACCAGGCGCTCGAGAAAGCGATGGGTATGTTTCCACAGCACCCCGATGGCTTCCGGTGGAAGCTCGAAGTTGCGGGTCGCGAAAGGGCTCTCGAGTAGATCGAGCAGATGAATGGCATCGCTCTTGATCGTCTTCGATGCACTGGGAAGGGTTGGGGCGATGTCGGTGCACGCCAGATGGAACTCGGCGATCTCCGTTGCCAGGTTCTCGATCTGTCCGGTGCTCAGGATGCGAGGCAGAGCATCGCGACGTGGGACGTCGTCGTAGAACACTGCCCACATGTGCTGGTCGTACCAGGTGAAGATGCGGCCGTCCCGACTCCAGATGTCGGCGAGCATTCCCTTGAACCGCGTGTTGTCCAACCACCTCGCGCAACGATTGAGCTGCTCGTGATCCTCGACGAACAAGAAGTACGAGCCGTATGACGACACCTTGCTGATGACCGTCGTGCCGTCGTCGAGGTGCAGCCGATAGACGCGGTTGGTCGAGACGTTCGCGCTGACCTCGTCGGCGCTGCTGATCGAGCGACGGTCGCCGAACGCTGCCCAAGCCGCGCCAACGGCCTGGCGGTGGGATGTCGCGCCGCTCATGCGGCGATCGTAGGCGCTCGGCTAGCCGACGTTGCGGGCTCGCACGCCGATCGGAGCGATCAAGCGGTAGCCGGCCGAGTGGCGTTGGTCTTCGCTTTCGCCACCCCAGAACCCGTACTCGTGATTCGTCCTGGCATACGCCTGGCACGCACTATGGACGATGCAGCTGTCGCACACGGATTTGGCCGCTGCCTCGCGCCGATCTCGGGCCTGGGGCCGTTCGGCGGGTGGAGGAAAGTACAGGTGCGTGAGCCCTTTGCACGCTGCCTGGTTCATCCAGCGATCGTCTGTGAGCACTCGATGGAAGAAGATCTCCACCGCGGCCATGTGAACCCCCTCGTGCGACTGTGTGCGGTACTGCAGGTTGCGCTGCACCGCCCCCAAGGGCACCCAATCGGCCAGCACCGCCAGACTAAGTCGGCATCGACAGCGAGTCAATTGTAGATTGCAAGGAAACTTACGAGAGCAGGTGCCGCACTCCGGCGGCGAACTGCTCGACATCGCCGATGGTGGTATCCCACGACGTCATCCAACGCACCTGGGCGGTGCTGACATCCCAGTCCCAGAAGAACGACCAATCCTGCAGCGGCTTGATTGCCTCCGCAGGGAGGGTCGGAAAGACGCTGTTGACGGCCGGAGGACCGACGTGCACGACCGACGCGATGTCCGATGTCAGCTGGTACAAGCGGGTGCTCAGCGAGTTGGCGTGTTCGGCGAGATGGATCCACCGGTCGCCGTCGAGCAAGGCGGTGAACTGAGCGGCGACGAAGCGCATCTTGGACGGCAATTGGTTGACCTGCTTGCGCACATACTTGGCACGCTTGGCCAGCGCCGGGTTGAGGAAGACCACGGCTTCTCCCCCCGCCAGCCCGGCCTTCGTGCCACCGAAGCACAACACATCGACGCCCGCATCGACGGTGAACGAGCGTAGTGTGGCGGTTGTGCCACCGAGAACGGCAGTGGCGTTGGCCACCCGCGCTCCGTCCATATGCACGACCATGCCCAACCGATGGGCCGCCTCGCACAACGCCGCGACCTCGTCAGGTGTGTACACCGTGCCCAGCTCGGTGCTCTGCGTGATCGATACGACTCCCGGCTGAGCATGATGCATGTCGCCCTGGAATCGAGCCAAGGCCTCGATCTGGTCAGGGTGCAGTTTGGCGCCGGGCGCGGGCACCGGCATGATCTTGGCGCCGAGCGCGCGCTCCGGTGCGCCTGTCTCGTCGACGGCGATGTGCGCCCACTGGCTGCACAACACGAAATCGGCAGGTTGCACCATTGTTGCCAGTGCCATGACGTTGGCGCCCGTGCCGTTCCACACCAGAAAGGCCTCGGACGTGGGTCCGAACATGTCGCGGAACGAGGCTTCCACTTCGGCGGTCCACGGGTCGGCGCCGTAGGCCAAGGCATGGCCGGAGTTGGCGGCGACGATCGCCTCGATCACGGCCGGGTGGGCGCCGGCGGCGTTGTCGCTCGAGAAGGCCCGTTGCGGGGCCGGAGGCATGGTTGCGATGCGCTGGGCGAGGTTGGAGGTCACGCCTGCCATTCTGCCCCGGCATACATCAGACGCCGAAGCGTGTCGTGATCACCCGGCCGCGACGATCGCTCCCGCTCGGGGCCAGGTCGCTGACGACGAACGTCCGTTGCAGCCACCGGTCTGTGCCGTCGAAACGCGGCGTGAATGGGCTGCGTCCATGGACGGCGACAGCGTTGTCGACGATCAGCAGGTCGCCGGATTCGAGGGCGACGGCGGTGTGGCAGGCTGCCGTTGCGTCGCCGAGTGCTCGAAGCGCTTCGTTGGCCTGCTCGTCGATGCCGATCATCAGATGCGCATCAAAGACCATCGAGGGACGACGAGGGTCGCCGGTCAACACGGCCATTGGCGCGCCCAGCACGTTCGCTCGTCCATCGAGGTAGCTCTCGTCGACAGCCGTGCGAAAGCGAGGCTGGAACAACACCTCGACCACATCGGCAGCAAGCTGCGGCAGGACTTCGAAGATCGATGACAATGTCGTTCGGGCCTCGGGGTCGCCCCGCAAGCACAGCAACAGGAGGTAACGGGGTCGATAGGGATGGAACGCGGCCTCGGTGTGGAACATCAACTGCACCTTGGAAGACGTCGATACCTGCCTGTCGACGGCAGTTCGGGTGGGCACAATGTTCTGCACCAGGTCGCCGCCGTGCTCGGGCTCGTACCCCACCGGCTGGCCGAGCCGCCGGGCGATGGTGAGCAGGGTGAATTCGCTCACCGAGTCCTTGTCGGCCGGAGCGGAGGGCGTCGGGGGAGTTTGTGGCACCACGCCAACCGGCAGCCCGCGCAGCAACATCGCCCCCGACTGGTGGGCTTCGTCGGCGAAGTCGACGAGTGCATCGTGCAGGACTGGCGGAAGCAGCTTTGCTGCGTGACCGGTTGCACGGACGAACCGCTCGGTGCCAGCCGGGCATTGGGGAAAACGCATCGTCGGCCACCGCGTGGAGTCGATCGCGATGGGTTGCGCATGGTATGTCAGGGTGCTCATGGCCGTCCGTTCCGGGTCCCGCAACTGATTGGAGTAAGTATTCCAATCCTGATGATATCAGGAACAAACGAGTCAGTCATGTGGCAACAGCTATGCTCCGCGTCCGTGGAAGTGGCGGATCGCATCGGTAGGACGAGTGAGAGCCTGACGAACGCCGAGCGACGCGTCGCTGAGGTCGTCCTGGCGAATCCACAGCTCGTTGCGTTCGGCACAGTTGCTGATCTGGCCGAGGGCGCTGGTTCGGGTGCGGCGACCGTGGTGCGCCTGGCCGCCAAGCTCGGCTTCGAAGGCTTCAGTGCCTTGCAGGCATCGGTTCAACAGGACCTTGCCAACCAGTTGCGCCCGGCCGCCGAGCGAATTCGTGATCCCGCCGTACACGATTCGTTGAGCCGGCACCTCCAGCTCGAGATGGGCAACGTGCAGGCCACGCTGGGTCAGATTGATCAGGCTGCGCTCGCCGACGTGGTCGAACATCTCGCCGACCCAGCGCGGCGGATCTATGTGTTGTCCGGCGATGCGTCGCAGGGTGTCGCCGCCCAGTTCGTCGGCGACCTCCACGCGCTACGAGCCAATGTGGCGATCGTCAACGGCAATGACGTCGCTGTCCGCCGCACGGTCGCGTTGATGGAAGAGAGCGATGTGCTCGTGACGATCGACCTGCGACGGTACGACCGGTGGCTCGTCGACGCGGCCCGCACGGCATCGAAGGCGGGGGTCTGGACTGTGGCGATCGCTGACAGCGTTCTCTCGCCTGTAGCAGCGTGCGCTCACCGCACGCTCGTGGTCACCGCGGCTGGCGCCGGGCCGTTCGACAGCCATGTCGGCACCCTGGCCTTGATGAACGTACTGGTCGCTGGTGCCGCCAGCAGGCTGCGCGGTGTGGCCACCGACCGCCTCGATCGTGCAGAGGCGGCGTGGCGATCTACCAATGCACTCAGCGAGCGGTAGGGCCTAGGTAGCAGGCACCGCCTGCCACGAACCATCGGTGGCTGCGCTGGTGATCGCGGCGGCCACCAATTCTTGAACCCGTGCGCCGGTCGCGAAATCTGGTTCGACCTGCCGCCCGTTGCATATTGCGGTGATCCAGCCGCGGGTCATGGCCTCCGTGCGACGGAAGATGTGGCGATAGGTGTCGTGCACATGGCCGCGCGGTGCGCCGCTCCAGGCACTGTCGGGAATGACCAGAGGACGGGCTGGGCCGGGCTCGCCGGCTCGCAGCCCGCGAACTTCTTGCACGGTGTCCCAGTCGTTCAAGGCGTGCAGCGTGCCGTCGCTACCGTGCAGATCGAGTTCGTGTATCTGCCCGAACGGGGTGCCTTCCCAGCAGACCGCACTGACCTGCAACGTGGCTGACGCACCCGAGTCGAAGCGGGCCAGGATGACAGCGCTGTCTTCCACCTGTGTGTAGCTGCTGCCGTCCGGACGCGGATCGCGCTGAACGAAGTTGTCGCGGTTGGCGCTGACGGCGTTGACCTCGCCGAGGAACCAACGAGCCATGTCGAGCCAGTGCGAACCGAGATCACCGAGAATTCCCGACCCGGCCTTGGCCTCGTCGAAGCGCCATGCGTAGGCGCCGTCGCGTGCGTAGCCGGCGAAGTAGCGCATGCTCAGGTGGTAGGGCTGGCCGACGTAGCCATCGACGATCAGCTGTTTGACGAACTGGTTGGTCGGCATGAACCGGTAGGTGAATGGAACCATCGTGATTGCATCGCTTGCGATCGCCGCGTCGGCCATCTTCTGGGCTTCGGCGACGTTCAGTCCCAACGGCTTCTCGCAGAGCACCGGCAGCCTGCGGTCCAGTGCGGCCATGGTGATCTCATAGTGCGTTTCGTTCGGCGTGGCGATGATCACTGCGTCGATCTCGCCGCCGCCGAGCATCGCCTCCCAGTCGCTGTAGACGTGGGGGACTGCCCAGGTCTCGGCGACGGTCCGGGCGCGGGCGAGGTCGCGCCCACACACCGCGGTGATGCGCCCGATCGGGTGGTCGGCGAGTGCCGGCAGGTACATCGCGTCCGCCCACCAACTCGTGCCCACGAGCCCGACCCGTACCGTCTGTCCCATCGCGCCAGTCTGGCAGGGGAGTGGTTGTGGTGGGGAGCCGTGCGTCAGTCGGTGGGTGTGCCGAAGCGGCCGTGGTCGAAGTCGATGAACGCTTGCTGTATCTCTTCGTCGGTGTTCATCACGAAGGGGCCGTAGCGAGCGACAGGCTCGCCAATCGGTTGGCCGGTCAACACGATGACCTCCGAGTGTGAGGCGACTCCGGTGATGGTGAGTTCGTCACCTTCGATGACGGCGAGAGTGCCCTCGTCCACCTGTATGTCACCGATCCGGAATCCGCCGGTCATCGGGTAGGCCAGCACCACATGGCCGGCGGGCAAACCGGTCGACACTGCGGCGTCGGCGTCGAGCGTGATATGGGCGTACGAGATGGGGGTGCGAGTGCGGCCAGGACCGGTCATCCCGAACAGCTCCCCGGCGATCACCCGTACCGTGGCACCCGGTCGCTCGTCACGGGCGTTCTCGTCCGAACGCAGATCCTGGTAGGCGGGGTCGGCCATCTTCAGTGCCTCTGGCAGATTGACCCACAGCTGCAACCCGTGGGTGCGGCTGCCGGTCTGTTGCGCCGCAGCCGATGGTCCCTCCTTGTGCAGCACCCCCGAAGCGGCCGTCATCCACTGGGTGTCACCTGCATGCAAATAGCCGTGGTTGCCGAGCGAGTCGCGGTGCTCGAGATCGCCCTCCAACACGTACGTCACGGTCTCGAAACCGCGATGCGGATGCCACGGCGTGCCGGTTCCCTCGCCAGGGCCGAACTCGACGGGCCCCATGTGGTCGAAGAGCAGGAACGGGTCGATGTACGACAGGGCTGAGGTGGGGAACGGACGACGGACGACGAAACCTTCGCCCTCGACGGCGCGCTGGGCTCGAACGAGGCGGGTGACGGCGGCTGTGGAAACGGGCATGGTTGGCTCCTTTGTTGTTGCTATCACAACAATTGGAATCAGCCAAGTATTCCTGATCGCCGTTCGAGCAGGCGAATCCGCGACAGCGTGTGCACGCGTGACTCGTCGATGTCGGCGCGCAGTGTCGCCCACGCTTCCTCGACACTTGATCCGACTGCGGAGGCAACCGTCATCGCGCCGTCGAACCGTTCGGCCTCGGCAATCCAGACGGCCTCGACCTCGACCAGGCGGCCATCACGCCCGCGAACGTGGTTCTCGCGGTAGTCCATCATCGTCCGCCAACCGGCCCGCTCGAGCGCGCGACGATCAACCGGTTCGATGCACTCGCCGTGCCGTCGGGGCCGCAGGGCGGGTTGCCGCATGTTGATCGCCATGTGACTATTGTGAACTAGTCATCCTGTGGATCATCAGTGCCAACTACCTGTGGATTCGCTGGGGATAGTCGACTCGCCACCGTTGCGCGAGACTGCGTCCATGTCCGCACAAGCACGACTCGCCGAGCTCGGAATCGAGCTACCCACACTGATGAAGCCCGCCGGTTTGTACCGCAGTTCGGTGCGCGTCGGCGACCTGATCTTCCTGTCGGGTGCAGGCCCGATACGACCGGACGGCAGCCTGGTGCTGGGAAAGGTGGGGGACACGATCGACCTCGAAACGGCGCGGCACGCGGCCAGGCTGGTCGGGCTGCAGTTGCTGGCGGCCCTACAGGCCGAATTGGGCACGCTCGACGCTGTCTCGCAGGTCGTGAAGCTGTTGGGGATGGTCAACTGCGCGCCCGGGTTCAACAACACCCCAGGGGTGATCGACGGCTGCTCGGAGTTGTTCATCGAGGTCTTCGGCGAGGCCGGCCGCAGTGCGCGAAGCGCAGTTGGCATGGCCGAATTGCCGTTCGACCTCGCGGTCGAGATCGAGGCGATCGTCCAGGTACACGCCGACTGACTGCCTTGCCGGTGCCGTCGCGAACTAGAACTCCTTGTTCTGCTTGATGTCCCAGCCGGCATGCACTGCGGCCCCCAATGCACCGGTGGCCTTCTGCGGCCGGTAGTCGATCTGCACTTTCGCGAATCGCAGCGAGACCTCGTCGACCGGCACATCGCCCGCTGACGCGCTGACGTGATACGCCGACACGGTCACGTCGGTGAACGTGAGCTTGAAGTAGTCCTGCTGAGCGTTCCCGGCGCGGCGGGCGGCCAGTACGGCGTTCTTGACGTGCTTGCCGTTGGCGCACAGCAGCAGCAGCTTCGGCGATGCCGTACTCGTGAGTGTGGTGAAGTGGAAATCTTCGAAGACCACCTTGCCGGAGCCCGTACCGCTGCCAGCCGGTGGGGGACTGGTCTCTCCCAACGCAAACCCGATCACGTCGATTTCGTTCGGGTGGTGGGCGTCGTGGCTGTCGCCGGGGACCGAGTCGATCTTCAGGAAATAGTCGACCATCGTCTGAGGCTAGCGCGCCGTCAAACAAACTGGATTTCGGGTAGAGTTTCGTCATGACGAAAGTGGTCGATGACCAACGGAGCCAGCGATCGCGGTGCCGATGGTGTCGTCGGGTGCTTCCGCCGCAGCGGATGGGTCGGCCGAGGGTGTTCTGCAGTCAGGCATGCCGTCAATGGGATTGGGTCGGTCGCCAGCGGGCCCGCGAACTGCAGCTGAACGAGCACGAGTTGATCGTCACGAAAGCAGAGTTGGATCAGCTGCACGACGAGATGTACGTACTGGCATGCGCCGTCAATGATGTCGAACGCGATCTGCAGTCCGCGGGCAAAGGCCCGCGGGCGAGCGAGGTCACCGAGATGTTGTCGTGGCTGCTCGACGCGGCGCGCCCGATCCGTGATCGAGAACTGCGTCCACAACGCCCATAATCATCGTTATGTCAGTTTGAACCGGAGCCTGTCTCGATCTGCGACGGTACGCAGCCGACCGACACGCCGACTTGCGGCTCATCGGAGTGTCTCCGGCCCACCCGGGGTACACGGAGACACTCCGATAGACCACAGCAGCGCCATATCTGCGTCGTTCGGCATTCGTCATTCTGCGCTCATCCGAGGCCTTGCGTTGACGAGCCGGAGCGGGCGTTCGGCGCTAGTCGACGCAGCGTTTGACGACTCCGACCCCGCATCCGGTGCCGCAGTCGTCAGACGCATTGATCACACAGGTGCGCTTGATGACTCGCGCCCGCATCCGGGGCCGCAGTCGTCAGACGCCGGGTTCGGTGGCGCCGTTTGTCACAATGGATTGATGAGCATCGTTGTCGATCAGCCCGCAGAACATGTCATCACCATCGGGATCAACCGGCCGGCAGCCCGCAACGCGATCGACGGACCGACCGCCCGCTCGTTGGCAGAGGAGTTCCGTGCATTCGATGCCGATCCCGAATTGCACGTTGCTGTGCTGTTCGGGCTCGAGGGCACGTTCTGTGCCGGCGCAGACCTGAAGCAGATCGGATCGGGCAACGGCAATCGGGTGGAGATCGATATGTCCCTGGATGGACCGCTCGGCCCTACGCGCCTAGTACTCGACAAGCCGGTGATCGCTGCCGTCGAGGGCTACGCGGTCGCAGGCGGCCTGGAGCTTGCGCTGTGGTGCGACCTGCGGGTTGTCGCGACCGACGCCGTCTTTGGCGTCTACTGCCGGCGCTGGGGTATACCGCTGGTGGACGGAGGCACCATACGACTCCCCCGGCTGATCGGACACAGCCACGCGCTCGACATGATCCTGACCGGTCGCGGAGTGTCGGGCGAAGAAGCCGTCCGTATGGGTCTGGCCAATCGGCTCGTTGCCCACGGCGCGGCACTCGATGCCGCAATTGCGCTCGCTACCGAGATCGCCGCACTCCCCCAGCGTTGCCTGCGCTCGGATCGGCGCAGCAGCTTCGATCAGTGGGGCCTCACGTTCGACGAGGCACTGGCCAACGAAACCTCACTTGGCCTGGCCACGATCCGCTCCGGCGAAACGCTGGAAGGCGCCGCCCGATTCGCTGCAGGTGAGGGCCGCCACGGTAAGTGATGGCCCGTCACTCCAAGTCTTAGCGGACGTTGACGAGATCGACGACGAAAACCAGGGTCTCTCCACCCTTGATCGCGTCGCCCGCTCCCCTGCTGCCGTAGCCAAGGTGCGCCGGAATGGTCAGTCGCCGTCGGCCGCCGACGCGCATCCCGGCGACGCCCTTGTCCCAGCCCTCGATGACCTCACGTGCTCCGAGGCAGAAGTCGAAAACGTCGCCACGGTTCCAGCTGGCGTCGAATTCCTGGCCGTTGCTCCAGGCGACGCCGGCGTAGTGCACGTACACGCGCTTTCCGATGACGGCCTCGTCGCCGTCTCCGACCGTCTCATCGACGATGAGGAGGTCCGTGGGCGGTTCGTTGTCGGGAATGGTGATGATTGGTCGCTCGGCCATGGGCACCGACACTAACGGGATGCCGCCAATCCCAGCCGCCGAGCGGCGAGAATGGACACCATGGCGAGGCGTTCTTGGGTGATCGGTGTCGTGGGCGTGGCGGTGATCACCGTCGCCTCGGCACCCAGCTCGCCCGACGAAAGTGTGGCCAAGCCCACGCAGGCATCGACATCGACATCCACCGACGCCACGGTCGAGCAGTCGTCGTCTGTCGCCGTGGTCACTACCACCACAACCACAACCACCGACCCTCCGCTCGTGTCGACGACCTCCTCCTCGACAACGACATCGACAAGCACCTCGACGACAGTTCGACAGAACAGCGGACCGTTCAACAGCGATGCGTTCGACGCGGTTGTTGCCGCGGCCACTGTCGACCTTGGCGACATCGCCGCTGGTGTCGCTGTCTTGCGCGATGGCTTCGTGCTGCACACAGCAGCGTTCGGGATGGAGAACCCATTCGAGGCGCGGGCTGCGACGGTCGACACTCGGTTCCGAATTGCCAGCGTGTCGAAGATGTTAACCGCCGTGGCGATCATGCAACTGGTGAATGACGGATCGATCGAGCTCGAGCAGCCCTTCGCCGATCAGCTCGGGGTCGAGGGACCGTTCAACGACCCGCGACTGGCAGCGGTCACCGTGCGCCAACTGCTGTCGCACACCTCGGGCTTCGCTGTGTCGAGAGGCATCTTCTTCGCCCGTGGCGTCGAGACCTGGCAGCAGGCTGCCAATGACGGGTTCGGGCAGGTGTTGCAGTTTGACCCCGGCACGGCATTCCAGTACAGCAACACCAACTTCTGCCTGCTCGGCCTGCTGCTGGAGGCCGTGACGGGTCAGAACTTCGAAGACGCCATTCGCGAGCGAGTCCTGCAGCCGCTCGATATCAGGGCCCACTTGGCTCCGACCTTCGACAGCGCCCCGGGTGACGCGCTGCATGCCTCGTCACCGGGACGAAACTACATGGAAACCCTCGGCCCTGCCGGCGGTTGGGTGGCCACTCCGCTCGATGTCGCCAAACTCGCTGCCTCGCTGCGAGCCGAATCGTCGGGCCCTTATCTGCTCGATCGCGCCACCGTCGATGCCATGCGCGTGCCGGTGCCAGTGCCCGTCGAGGATCCGCCGCCGCTCAACGGTTGGAGCTATGGCCTCGGACTGATGCTGTTCGGCGACGGGTCGTGGGGCCACACCGGCACGATCGAGTCGACACACTCCATGGTTCTCAACCGGCCTGATGGGCTGACCGTGGCGGTGCTGGTCAGCGGCAAGGTGCCCAGCAAGACCGACGATCTGCAGGCCGTGATCGACCTCGCCGTGGCGGCAGGCTCCTCCCCGTAGAGTAAGCGACTACGTTCGCCCTATGGCCCTTCCGCATACAGGCATGTCGTCCGAGGCGATCTTCGCTCACCTCGACGAACTGAAGCAGCACGACGTGCAGTGGCGTGACGGGCGAGTGTTCACGCTCGTGTACTACGCCGGCGCCGATGTGCTGGCCGTGGCCGAGGAGGCCTACCGCCGCTACGCCTCGGAGAACGCCCTCAACACCGACGCGTTCCCCAGCCTGCGCACCATTCAGGCCGACGTGGTCGCGATCGTCGCTGACTGGCTGCAGGCCGGCGAGGGTGCCGGGTTCATGACCAGCGGTGGTACCGAGAGCATCCTCATGGCAGTGAAGGCGGCCCGCGAGCGTGGGCGCAAGGAGTTCGGCATCACCGAGCCGAACATCGTGCTCCCGACCAGCGCGCACGCCGCCTTCGAGAAGGGCTGCTACTACTTCGGTGTCGAGAGTCGCCGCACCGCGGTGGGCGCTGATTGGCGAGCCGACGTCGCCGCGATGGAGGCCGCAGTCGACGACAACACCGTGCTGATCGTGGGTTCGGCGCCGCAGTACCCGCAGGGTGTGATCGACCCCATAAGCGAGATTGCAGCACTGGCTGCGGCACGCAATGTCAGCTGTCACGTCGACGCGTGCATGGGCGGCGTCACCTTGACCTACCTCGCCCGGCTCGGCGAGCCGATTCCCGCATGGAACTTCGCGGTGCCCGGCGTGACGAGCATCTCGGTCGACCTGCACAAGTACGGCTACACCGCCAAGGGTGCGTCAGTGATCGTCTACCGCAACAAGCGGCTGCGCGGCTATCAGACGTTCGTCACCGACAACTGGCTGGGCGGGGTGTACGGCTCGTCGGGAGTACTCGGCACCAAGGGTGGCGGTTCGATGGCTGCGGCATGGGCAGTGATGCACTCTCTCGGCGACGAGGGGTACCTGCGGGTGACTGCGGCCGCACGCCGAGCCTGCCTGCAGTTGGCCGCCGGGGTCAGGACATTCCCAGAACTGGCCATTCGTGCCGAACCGCCGGCCACACTGCTTGCGTTCGGCGCCGCTGACGACGCACAGCTCGACATCTTCGCCGTCGCCGATGCATTGCGGAGACGCGGTTGGTACGTCGATCGGCAAGGCCCTCCCCCATCACTGCACTGCACGGTCAGCGTCGTGCACGAGGGCAAGATCGAGGCATTCGTCACCGATCTCCGGGCAAGCGTCGACGAGGTGTTGCAGGCTCCACAGCATGCGCTGAAAGAAGCCCTGCAGGGCTCGTACGGGACCGTCGAATAGACCCTCCGCGACTGCGCGATTCGTGCCTCGTAGGCTCAATCTCCCATGCGCTTGCGTCGAACACTGGTAGTGGCCGTGATGGTGGCAGCCGGCGCTGCCTGCCAACCAGCCAATCAGCGCGCCCGGCCCCCCAAGCGGTCGGTGCAGGTGTCGGTTGTCGATGAAAATGGCGCTCCCGTTGCCTCAGCGGTGATGCTGGCCATCGGCAACAGCAAGCCAATCGAGATCCCGGAAACGCGCGAGCTGAAGATCGATCAGCCCGTGGCGGGAACGATCGAGGCGGACGGATTCTTGCCCGAACCGTTCGTCATCGACCCGGCCGACGTATCGGTGACGGTGCAGTTGTTCAGTCGCGTCGGCCCAAGCGGCAGCGAACGATTGGCGTTCCAGTTCGGTGGCGACGTGATGATGGGCCGGCGCTATCAAGAGCTGTCGGAGCGGAGTGACACCCCGATCGCGATCACCGACGAGGGTGCTCGCTCGATCGTGAGGCACGTCGCCCCGATCATGGCAGCGGCCGATGCGTCGACCGTCAACCTCGAGACCGTCGTCGGCCGGCTTCCAGCAACAGGTGCCTACCCCGCCAAGCGGTTCCTGCTGCAATCCCCACCCGTGGTGCTCGCCGCGCTCGAAGACCTGGGGGTCGATCTCGTCACGCTCGGCAACAACCATGCGTACGACTGGCAGGAGTCAGGTGTCGCCTCGACGATCGTCGCGCTCGACGGTGCCGGCATCCCCTGGACGGGCGCCGGCACGACCGCCGAACAGGCGCAGGCTGGTCGGATGATCGACGTGCGCGGCACCAACGTCGGGGTCGTCTCAGCGACGACCGTCAACGGTGACTTCGTCAACGACAACCATACCGGGGGCGAGGAGGCGAAACCCTCGGACCTCCCCGAGAAGGACTCGTGGCAGTACGAGCAGCGAATGTTCGGCTTCGGAGATGCCGGCGACGCGTCCTACATCCCTGCCGAGATGCGTCGACCTGGCGTCGCCTGGTCGGAATTCGTCGAAGTCGAGTCGTTGCTCGACGCCGACCAGTCGGCCCCGCTTTGGGCGTCGCTGGCGAAGGTATACCCCGAGTTGCAGGACTGGGTGGCACGACGTGGCCACGGTGGCGCCGCGCCGTTTCAATCGGCCGCCATCGCCAAATCGATCGGTGACCTGCGAGCCGATGGCGCCGATCTTGTCATCGTCGAGATTCACGGCGGCTTTCAGTTCTCCGATGTGGCCAGCGAATTCGCCTGGCGTGCGGCGCGTGCTGCGATCGACGCCGGCGCCGACCTGGTCGTCGGCCATCATCCACATGTGTTGCAAGGCTTTGAGTGGTACAAGGGCCACCTCATTGCCTACTCGCTCGGTAACTTCATCTTCGACCAGGATTTTCTCTCGACGTTCCCGAGTGCGATCCTGCGCACGATTTTCGAAGGCGATCGCTTGATCGATGCGCGGGTCATTCCGTTGATGATCGATCGGTACCAACCAGTGCCCGTGGCCGGAACTGCAGCGACGCGAGTCATACGACTGATGAACGCCAGATCGGCGATCACGGCCTACAGCGACCGCATCGAGCCGCGCGTCATCGGCTCGGTCATCGATACTCGCCTGCCGGGAAACGCGGCCATTTCGGACACCGGAATGACCGGCCAGATCACTGACAGGCGAGATAGCTCGCGCGTCGTCTATCAGCTCGACGATGCCGGCCACGCAGTGCTACCGCCGTGTGCGATTGTGCGCACGGGATCGTTCGACGGTGATATCGGGGTCGACCTCATCCAGTGGGGTGAGCTCAACGATGTCACTGCGGACAACGGCACCGAGGGGGCTGTGATGTGGTCGCTGGTAGGCAATGTCACGGTGGAGGTCGACGATGAGAATCAGTTCTTGCGGTTGGCGCCGACCAAGGTTCGTGGCACTTCGGCGCGGCCGATCGCTCGATCGACCACGCCGTTGCATCGATGGTTCGATGCGCAGTTCAGACCCGTTGACGGAGACCCTTCGTATTCCGTGCAGATGCGAACCCGCGGCACTGGTGTGACCGCGGCGAGCCTACGCGTGGTGGTGTACGACGTCGATGACACGGACCCGACAACGGAGCCGGTGTCGACCCTGCTTCATGAAACCTCGCTGCCGCTCTCCGTGGGAGACAGTACTGAGTGGCGGGATCTCGACGTCGATATCTCGTCGATTCTCAACGAGCAGGTTGGCTCGCTTCGGCCGAATGCGGTGCTGCTGTACGTCGTCGTTCCCCGAGAATCGCCCCGTCTCGACATCGACGACGTGAGGTTGGTCGAATGGCGTACCACCCGAGACGTCCCCGACGGGGTCTGGCTACAGGCAGACGGCTTGCGCGGGGCGCCGCGCGCCGAGGTGACCGTCGAGCAGTCGGGCTGCACGGCTCCCACCGACTAGCAGTTTCAACAGCTACAGTTCATCCTGTCGACATCCCCGATCGGGAGAGCCTGCAACGCAGCCAGCGTTGCGGCGCCGAAGGAGCAACCTCCCCGGAATCTCTCAGGCAAACGGACCGATCGGGAAGGCAACGCTGGAAAGCAGCGGCATCACGCTCGCTCGCCGACGGGGAAATCCGACCAAGGAACATCGTGGGCGGAGAAGCTCTCAGGTACCAATGACAGCTGGGGAGAACCTGATTCCGCGATCCCCAGGGAGTAGCCATGCGAGCACACCTCGACGAGTTGATCGATGCCGGCGAGTTCACCCGTCGACACACCTCACCCACGGAGGACGAGCGGAAACACATGCTGTCGGTCATCGGCGAGGACTCCGTCGAGTCGCTGTTGGCCCACACCGTTCCCTCGGCCATTCGCATGACCGACGGCATGCAGCTTGGCGCACCGCGATCGCCCGAGTCGGTGCTCGGGGAACTGCGCATCCTCGCCGCGCAGAACATCGCCCGCACGAGCTTGATCGGCATGGGTTACTACGGCACGATCGCTCCGCCCGTGATCGTGCGCAACGTGCTCGAGAGCCCGGCGTGGTACACGGCGTACACGCCGTATCAACCAGAGATCAGTCAGGGACGGCTCGAGGCCTTGCTGAACTTCCAGACGATGGTTGCCGAGCTGACCGGATTCGGCTTGGCCAATGCATCGCTGCTCGACGAGGCCACCGCTGCGGCAGAAGCAATGACCATGGCGAGACGAATGTCGAAGTCCGAGAGCGATCGCTTCGTCGTGCATCACGACACGCATCCGCAGACCATTGCCGTTCTGGCCACCCGCGCCGAGCCGGTCGATATCGAACTCCTCGTTGGCGATGTCGACGACATCGCTGATGGGTGCTTCGGCGCGCTCTTCAGCCTGCCGACCTCCAGTGGAGCCATCGTTGATTGGACCGCGGCGATTGCGTCAGTGCACGACGTGGGTGGGTTGGCTGTTGTCGCCACCGATCTCATGGCCTGCATGCTCGCCGTGCCGCCTGCGCAGCTCGGCGCCGACATCGCCATCGGCTCGGCGCAGCGCTTTGGAGTATCGATGGGCTTCGGTGGGCCGCACGCTGCCTTCATCGCCGCCTCCGAATCCGCGGCGCGTGCCCTGCCTGGCCGGCTGGTCGGTGTCAGTACCGACACCGAGGGGCGTCCGGCCATGCGCCTCGCGTTGCAAACGCGTGAGCAGCACATCCGCCGCGAGAAGGCGACATCGAACATCTGCACCGCTCAGGTGCTGCTGGCCAACATTGCCGGCCTTTACGCGGCATGGCACGGCCCCGACGGCCTTCGCAGAATAGCCGAGCGGATTCACCGACTGACCTCGATGGCCGCCGAGGGCCTGCGGTTGGCGGGGCTTGATGTGGTCAACGACACCTGGTTCGACACGTTGCAGGTGCGCTGCGAGGCAGGCGCCGTTCTGAGCCGCGCGGCCGCGGCCGGTCTCGATCTGCGATTCGTCGACCAGGCGACGATCGGCTTCAGCTTCGACGAAACCACGACAACCTCGACCCTCGTCAGCTTGCTCGATGCCTTCGGGATTTCGGCCGACACCGCGCCCGCCGACACCACCACGGAGGGTCTCCCGCGGCGACGCACCGACGAGTTCCTGACGCAAACGGTGTTCTCCCGGTATCACACCGAGCACGAGATGCTCCGATATCTGCGTCGCCTCAGCGACAAGGACCTCGCTCTCGACCGCACGATGATCCCGTTGGGATCGTGCACGATGAAACTCAACGCCACGGTCGAGATGCAACCGCTCACCTGGCCGGGTTTGGCCGACATGCACCCGTTCACGCCCGACGACTCGACCATCGGCATCCGCACCATGATCAGCCAGCTAGAGGCCATGCTGGTGGCGATCACCGGATACGACGCCGTCAGCCTGCAGCCAAACGCCGGCAGCCAGGGTGAGTTCTCCGGTCTTCTCGCGATCCGCGCCTATCACCGCAGCCGGGGCGAAACGGGCAGGAACGTATGCCTGATTCCGTCCAGCGCACACGGAACCAACGCCGCCAGCGCTGTGATGGCCGGCCTGCATGTCGTCGTCGTTCGCTGCGACGAACAAGGCAACATCGACCTCGCCGATCTCGAAGCCAAGGCAACCGCTGCCGGCGACGCCCTCGCTGCAGCGATGGTGACGTACCCGTCGACGCACGGTGTGTTCGAGGCTCGCATCAGCGAGTTGTGCGAGATCGTTCACCGCCACGGCGGTCAGGTGTACGTCGATGGAGCGAACCTGAATGCGATGGTCGGGCTGGCCCAGCCCGGCAAGTTCGGCGCTGACGTCAGCCATCTCAATCTGCACAAGACCTTCTGTATCCCGCACGGCGGTGGTGGGCCGGGCGTCGGTCCAGTGGCGGTACGTGCCCACCTCGCCCCGTTCCTGCCAGCGCATCCGTTGGCTTCCGCCGGGCAGCCGGTCGGTGCCGTCGCTGCGGCTCCGTTTGGATCAGCGAGCATCTTGTCGATCTCGTGGGTGTACATCGCTCTGATGGGAGCATCCGGTCTCACCGACGCCAGCGCCATGGCTGTGCTCAACGCCAACTATGTCGCGACTCGCTTGAACCCGCACTTCCCGGTGTTGTACACCGGAGAGCACGGCCGTGTAGCACACGAGTGCATCATCGACTTGCGGCCGATCACGAAGGCCACCGCCGTCACTGTCGACGACGTCGCCAAGCGTTTGATCGACTACGGCTTGCACGCACCGACAATGAGTTTCCCGGTCACCGGAACGCTGATGGTCGAGCCGACCGAGAGTGAATCACTGTTCGAACTCGACCGATTCTGCGCAGCGATGATCGCGATCAAAGGCGAGATCGACGCCGTGGCATCGGGAGTGTGGGACGTCGCATCGAGTCCGCTGCGCCTTGCGCCGCACACAGCGGAGGACCTCATCGGCGATTGGAATCGACCGTACGATCGTCAGCTCGGCGCCTACCCGATCCCGACAGTGCGCGCTTCGAAGTACTTTCCACCGGTATCGCGCATCGACGCAGCTTTCGGCGATCGCAATCTGGTGTGCAGCTGTGAACCGCTGGAGGCCCTCGCCGCTCTATCGGCCTGAGGTCGGCCGCGGCTACGGTGCGGCCATGGCGCAAAGCACTCCCCCAGGCATCAGTGACCTTCTCGGTCTGTTCGGCGGGGCCAACCCGTTGGGGGCGATCACCAAGTCGATTGGTCAGTTCCAGCGTGGGGTGACGGACTTTCTGTCGGCCGTCGAGAACTTCAACAAGACAATGCAACAGCTGCACGGCGTTGCTGAGCGGGTCAACGGTATTCTCGACACCGTCGAGGAACCGATCAAGGCGTTCGTGCCGCAGGTGACACGAACCATCACGGCCGCCGACGCGATGGTCGAGCAGCTCAGCGGACCGATCGACCGGGTTGCGCCCGGGCTGGCACGGCTGGCCGATGTACTTGCCGCGCCGGCGCTCGCCTCGATGCCGACCGATCTCAGCGAGTTCATGGGCGTGCTCACCGATCTGGCTCACAGGCTGCAACCACTGGGCCAGATGGCCGAATCAGCCGGAAGCCTGTTCGGTCTCCGGCCGTTCACCGGCCTGCGCAGCAGCCCGCCGCAATCGGCCCCGCCTGTTCGTCCACCTGTGGTTTCGCCTGTTCGTCCACCTGTGGTTTCGCCTGTTCGTCCACCTGTGGTTTCGATGGTGCCCGCAACGAAGAAGCCCGCAACGAAGAAGGCTCCGGCGAAGAAGACCGCTGCCAAGAAGACTGCCGCCAAGAAGGGTGCTGCCAAGAAGCGTTGATCAGTGCTTGGTCACGAATGGTGTGGCGACGACTCGACCCTGCAGGGCCGTGCCGCGCACGTCGACCACGACGTCGGTACCGACCTCGACGTTCGGCGGCATGAATGCCAGCGCAATGCCGTGGCCAAGTACTGGTGAGAAGTTGCCGCTGGTGATCATGCCAACCGGGCGGTCATCGATCAGCACAGCGCAATCGGCGCGCGGTGGCCGGCGACCGTCGGTGACGATTCCCATCAGCAGCCTGCCGACGCCTGCGGCACGCTCGGCATCGAGCGGTTCGCGACCCCGGAACTCGTCCTTCGACCAGGCAACAACCCATCCGAGTCCGGCCTGCAGCGAGGTGATTCCTGCGCCGAGTTCGTGGCCGTGCAGCGGCAGGCCTGCCTCGAGGCGCAACGTGTCGCGCGCGCCGAGGCCCGCCGGCGTGACCCCGGCATCGGTGATGGCCGTCCACAGATCGGCTGCTGTCGCGTTGGGTACAGCGATCTCGACGCCGGCTTCTCCCGTGTAACCCGTGCCGGCGACCACACACGGTGTGCCTTCCCAGCTGAGCTGACTGACCTTGAAACGTCCGACCGCCGCAGCCTCTGGGAACACGGTCGCCAACTTCTGCTTGGCCTGCGGCCCTTGCACGGCGAGCACGGCGCGATCGTGTGTTGTCTCTCGTCCACCGATCGCGGCGCGGACACGGTCGGTGTTCGATGCGTTGGGCATGACATCGAACACTTCGGCGTCGATCCACCACACGATGATGTCGTCGAGCACAGAGGCATCGACTTCGTCGAGCAGGTGCGTGTACTGGGCGCGGCCCGGCGCGATCTTGGCGAGGTCATTGGTGAACGCGAACTGCAACCGCTCGTCGGCATCACTGCCTTCGATGCGCACCGTGCCGAGGTGCGAGACGTCGAAGATCACGGCGTCGTTGCGGCACGCCAGATGCTCGTCGAGCGTCCCGATGGGATACGACAGCGGCATCTCCCAGCCGCCGAATGGAACCATCTTGGCGTCAAGCCGGCGGTGCACCGCGTCGAGCGGGCTGTACTCGGAGTCGGTCATCACACGGCGTGGCGAGCCGACGCTGTGGCCGACGCGCCGGCGAGCTCGACGATCGTCGAGTCGAGCTCGGACTTGACTCCGCCGATTGCCAGCACATTGAGCACGCCCTGGCCGCCGCGACGCATGACATCGATCAGTTGGTCTCCGTCGCACAGGATCACATCGCTGCCGCTGATGACTAGGTGGGCGCTGGCGATGTCGGTATCGACGTGAGTTCGTAGATACTCGAATGCGGTGCGCACCGATTCGAGCTTGATGCCCGCATCGAGGAGGCTCTTGATGACTCGCAGTTCGAGGAGGTCGCGGTAGCTGTACAGGCGACGGCTGCCGCTGCCGCTGGCATCGGCCAGCGAAGGCCGGATCAGGTCGGTGCGGGCCCAATAATCGAGCTGTCGATATGTAATGCCGACAATGGTCGCTGCCTTTGTTCCACTGAATCCCTGCTCGCTCATTCTCTGCCTCCGACTCACATCCGCGTAACTACGGCAATGTAAGGACGATCAGCCTACGTGACAAATGTCGCTCGGTCAAACACCATCCGCGCGTCAGTGCGCGCGTACGGTGCG
>JANPBZ010000062.1:0-2400 GCA_031430695.1 Ilumatobacteraceae bacterium | reverse complement strand
GCAACCCCATCGTCGATCGACCACAGCGGTGCGACCACCGCGGATGCTCCGGCGAACAGAAAGGCCTCGGCGAGTCCTGCGTAGTCACCGAGCGTCTCTTGGCCCGTGCCAACCTGGCAGGCATTGAGGAACACCAGCGGCCCTTCGGCGAGCGAACCTCCTTTCACCACGAGCGGATCGATCACCACACCGTCGACCAGGACCAGCCCCTGTTTGGCGGTGCCGGGGTCGTACTTGCCGTGCAGTGAGAAGTGCAGCACGTCGCCGGCCGGATTGCCCTTCAGACACCCGACGACCTTGTCGGTCACTGCGTCGACCCCGACAGCGTGATACAGATCGACCAGTGCGGCCGCCTCTGCCTCGGCGTGTTCGAGCCGGCTCCACCCGGGCTGCTCGTAACGACCGCTGATCACGATCATGCCCTCGACGTGCACGAGGCGCGGAGGCGGCAGCGGCGGCCTGTCGGTGGCCAGCACCCAGCGACCGATCGTGACCTGAGCTCCAAGGAATCCGATGGTCGACGAGTCGAGCGGCACCGGCATCGTCGCCAACTCCCACGGCACGTACGCCTCCTCCGAAAGCAGCAACACCGTCGGACGTCTGGGTGCGATGGCTTGGCTCACTGTCGTCAGTGCCGCCCACATCTCGTCAGGCACCTTGGCGCCGATGGTCAGCCCGATGCCATTGAGGCCGAGTGCCAGCGTCGCCAGGCCTTCGTGAGCAGCGATGGTCGAGATCACAGTGCGTGCGAAGGCATCGGGGTCGTCACCGATCGACGTCGTCCCTCCTTCGTCGAACGTGGCATGCGGTGACTCGAACGACCACAGCAGCCGCCCCGGGTCGCTGCCGCGCAAGATGCGGACCGTGAGATCCGGTGCGTCGTCCGCCGTGGGCACGCCGAGCGAGCCAGCCGCGCCCGGCAACGGCGGTGGACCATCGACCTCGAGTTCGACGTCCAGGTCGTCCAGGCTGCCGACGACTCGCACAGAACGGATGCCGAGCCCCATCGTCTGGCTGTCGACGGAGTACAGCACGTTGATCGCCTGCGGGCGATCGGGCTCCGAAGCTGCAGGGGCGACCAGATGAAACACCACATGCGGATACGGCGCCGCAGCCGAGACGAGCATGGTCTTTCGCCACGTTTCACCGGCTGCCAGTTCGAAGCCATCGGCGACGACGTGGACCGTCAGTTCGTAGTCTCCGACACTCGACGGTGGACGGACCAGCTCAGGGCCGACCACGCCGCTGACCTGTGTTGGCGACAGCCCCACCGTGAGATCGAAACCGGTCTCGGCAAGCAGTGTGTCGTCACACTCGATCCGCGCAAAGGCGCGTCGCGGCGGATCAGCGTCGACCTCGGGCTCGGCCCCGCTTGGCCCTACCGGGCTTGGTTCCGCCCCGGACGGTGGCGGCAGCGCGTGGGTCGGGGATACCGGCGGGCTCGGCGCAGACGGCGACGAGGGCGACACAGAAGGCGACGAAGGCAGTGGCGAGGGCGATGGCGGCGGCGAGGGCGATGGCGGCGGCGAGGGCGATGGCGGCGGCGAGGCCGATGGCGGCGGCGAGGCCGATGGCGGCGGCGAGGGCGATGGCGGCGGCGAGGCCGATGGCGGCGGCGATGGCACTGGAGGGACGGAGGAGGCGGTGGCCCCGCCACCGGCCATGCTTGCAGCCACCGTGCTTCCAGCACCCGCGGCCGCGCCGCCACCGAGGAACACTGCGAGTGCGACCGGCGTGAACGCAACGATGCTGAACTGCTGGGCCAGAACGCACAGGGCGATGCCGACCAGTAGCCCGGCGGCGGCACCCCACCAGGCTGATGCCTGGCCACGACGGGTCCGTATCATCACCAGAACGACCAGTGCGATGCCGATCGCCAGGGTCACGGCAGCCGCGATCCCGATCACCGTGGTCAACGGCGATCGGCCGTAGACCCGAACCCAGAACGCACCGTTGCATGGCCCGCTGCGCACCTCGATGTGGTACCACCCGACCCCTATTGAGCTGATGTCACCGATTCGCAACGAGTCCGTGAAGCGTTGGGCAGCTGGGTGCCGCAGTGTCTGCACCTGGATCGACGGCCCGATCGGCAGGTCGACCGCGATGCGCGTGTTGGTGGTCGGCTCCAAGGAGAGCGCGTCGATCTGCACAACATCGTCGACATCCAACCGCAAGGCGTTATCGGAGTCGGCGAACTCGCGTACATCGCGTCCGTCGATGAACAGCGCACATTGGTCGGCGCGACGCTGTGTGGTCGAGGTTGTCGTCGACGTGTCCATCCCACCAACCAGGCCGGAAAACATGGCGAGCAGCACGACGAGAATCACGGCGGACCCTCAACTGCGTCGGCAACGATGAAGAGCGAGTGCACGGGGGCGCGGTCGCTGTCAGAATCGGTTG
>JANPBZ010000061.1:0-6036 GCA_031430695.1 Ilumatobacteraceae bacterium | reverse complement strand
CGGGTGCCGCCGGCCGGCGGACGTAGCCGCGTTCCAGCGGCCGGTCGAACGAGACCTTCACCGCATCGCTGTACAGGCAGCGTCCGCCCCACTGGTTGTAGGCGTTGTACGTGTTGGTCGCCAGGACGAGGATCGCGTCCGCCGACGAGGGCGCACTCGGCCGCACCGCGAAGAAGGCCTCCGACGTCGCCGCCTCGCCGACCTCGCCCTCGGCCTGCAGGCTGACCTCGTAAAAGCCCGACGGCCACGCCGGATCCACGGCGATCGTGAAGGCGACCGGCCACCCGCAGCCTGTCGCATATGCGTCGTCGGGGAAAGGATGTTCACCGATGCCGATGCCTTCGCTTCGCCACACCTCGACCCGCTCACGACCGACTCGGTACACCGACGCCGTGACGGTCGGCGCCCGGCTACTGCACCGAAGTTCGACGACATCACCCGCCCGGTAGCTCTGCCGATCCGGGTAGCCCTCGACGAGTGGCCAGCGGGTGTAGTTGCGCTTCACGATCGACCGCCTTTCTTGCAGAGTCGGTTGGGCGGTTCTAGCAGAGCCGACATCGTGCCGCCGCTAGCCTGCGCGGTCGTGGACCTCGACGAGTTTCAACGCCTGATCGACGCGACGTTCGGCGATCGTGACCGGGCCCGCGGAGTGCCGAGTTCGGTTGCATGGTTGGCCGAGGAGGTCGGTGAGCTGGCCCAAGCGGTGCGCAAGGGCTCGCACGAGCAGCAGGTACACGAGTTCGCCGACGCCCTCGCCTGGCTCACGTCACTGGCCAACCAGGTCGGCGTTGACCTCAATGAGGCTGCACAGCGCTACGCCGACGGCTGCCCCCGCTGCGCAGCGATCCCCTGCACCTGTGCCTAGTCGAGTGTTTGGCGACCGCCCGTGGTGGCGCGAAACACTCGTCTACAGAAAGAGTTCGGCGATCTGGACGGCGTTGAGCGCCGCGCCTTTGCGGAGGTTGTCGTTGCTGACGAACAGGGCCAGGCCGCGGCCCCCGTCGACGGAGGTGTCTTGGCGGATGCGTCCGACGTAACTGGGATCTTGCCCTGCCGCTTCGAGTGGCGTCGGGATGTCGCTGAGCTCGACACCCGGTGCAGCGCCGAGCAACTCGACGGCGCGGGCAACGCTGATGGGCCGCTCGAACTCGGCATTGAGGCTCAGCGAGTGCCCGGTGAACACCGGGACGCGCACGCACGTGCCACTGACGCGCAGATCGGGGATGGCCAGGATCTTGCGGCTCTCGTTGCGCAACTTCTGCTCTTCGTCGGTCTCCAGCGAACCGTCGTCGACGTACTTGCCGGCATAGGGCAGCACGTTGAAGGCGATCGGCTTGACGAACTTGGTGGGTTCCGGGAACGCCACGGCGGCTCCGTCGTGGGTGAACTCCCGCGCCCGGTCGACCACCTCGCGGGCCTGCTTGTCGAGCTCGTCGACACCCGATAGCCCTCCGCCGCTGACGGCCTGGTAGGTGGCGGCGATGAGCCGAAGCAGACCGGCCTCGTCGTGCAGTGGCTTCAGCACCGGCATCGCTGCCATGGTGGTGCAGTTCGGATTGGCGATGATGCCCTTGCGGGCGTTGACGATCTCGCCAGGATTGACCTCGCTGACGATCAGCGGCACGTCGGGATCCATCCGCCACGCCGAGGAATTGTCGATCACGATGACGCCGGCAGCGGCGAACTTCGGCGCCAGTTCGCGCGATGAGGTTGCGCCGGACGAGAACAAGGCGATGTCGAGGCCGCTCGCGTCGGCGAGCGCCGCGTCCTCGACGGTGATCTGCGTACCCTTCCATTCCAACGTGGTTCCAGCCGAACGCGCCGAAGCGAAGAAGCGGATCTGCGAGACGGGAAAGTTGCGTTCAGCCAGGATCTGACGCATGACCGAGCCGACCTGGCCGGTCGCACCGACGACACCAATTTTCATGGCCCAAAGGCTAACGCCGCGACTACGACTGCGATGGTGGATTTACGGTGGCGACCAGCCACCAGTGGCTGCGGTGCACGCCTTCGAACGACTGATCGGATGTTCCGGCGATGGCGAAGCCGCGGCGCTTTGGGGACCGCACGATCTGCACATCGCTGACCGACGGACCAATGGCGGCCATGACCTCGGTCGGCGACAAGCGATTGGCCTGCCACCCGAGACGCGCAATCGATCTGCGCTGGGAGATGGCTGGGCCCAGCTTCGGCACGCGCCACAAAGCGCGCACGATCTTGCCGGCGGGCCACAGCAGTGCGTCGTTGCCAGTCCAGGTGCGGTAGTTCAGCACCACATGGCCGCCACCTCGCACGACCCGCACGGCCTCGGCGGTGAGTGCCAGCGCGTCGTCGTGATGGCAGTGCTGGAACGTGATGTAGCTGAAGGCCATGTCGGCGGTGGCGTCGGGCAGGGCGATGGTGCGGCCATCGGCGACCGGGCTCGTGCGCAATCGCTCAGGGCGACCGAACTGGGCAACGGTCTCGCGGCACCGCTCCAGGAACGCGGCGTCGAGATCGCAGGCAACGACACGGGCGAACAGTCGGGTGAAGCTGGCCGTCATCCGTCCGATTCCGGCGCCGATCTCGACCAGCGTCTGCGATGCGTGCGGGTCGTCGCCGAGCCCGAACGCAGTCAGGTAGGCGAGGGTCTCGTGATTGCCGGTTTCGACGAACTCGGCCAGGCTGAGATCGCCGCCGGTGACGTTGTTGAACACCCAACCGGTCTCGCGCACCACCTCGTCGGCTGAGCGTTTCCCCTCGCTCGTTGTGCCCGCTGCCTTCCACGGCACGTGGTTGCGTCGCATCGGTCGTTGGTTACTTCCGGTCCGGCAGCGGCGCCGAGTACGCCTGGCCGGAATCGAGCCCGAAGGCGGTGTGCAACGCACGTGCAGCACGCTCGAGATCAGCAGCCGAGGTGACCACACTGATGCGGATGGTCGACGTCGAGATCATCAAGATGTTGACCGATTCGTCGGCCAGGGTGCGGAACATCTTGGCGGCGATTCCCGGGCTGGTCTTCATGCCGGCGCCGACGAGGCTGATCTTGGCGATGTCGGCGTCGTGATCGACACCTGTAGCGCCAACCTCGGCGGCAACGCGGCTGACGATCGACTCGACCCCGGCCATGTCGGCCTTGGGTATGGTGAAGCTGATGTCGGTAGCCCCATCGTGCGATGTGTTCTGCACGATCATGTCGACGTTGACGTTGGCCGCGGCGAGCGGTTCGAACAGCGTCGCCGAGATACCAGGACGGTCTGGGACGGCAATGATGGTCACCCTCGATTCGCTGGTGTCGGTGACGACGCCGGAGATGATCGGCTCTTCCATGCTTGGCTCCTGACCAGTGACCCAGGTGCCCGGCTCCCATGTGAATGCCGAGCGGACGTGGATGGGAACGTTGTGATTGCGGGCGAACTCGACGCTGCGCAGGGCCAGCACCTTGCTGCCGGCTCCCGCCATTTCCAGCATCTCGTCGAAGTTGACGTGGGCCAGCTTGCGAGCCTGGGGAACGATGCGCGGGTCTGCAGAGAACACACCCGTCACGTCGGTGTAGATCTCGCAGCTGTCGGCGCCCAGCGTGGCCGCCAATGCAACCGCGGTGGTGTCGCTGCCGCCACGTCCCAGTGACGTGATCTCCTTCTCGATGCTGATGCCCTGGAACCCGGCGACGACACACACCTTGCCGGCGGCCAGCCCTTCGCGGATGCGGTCACCCTTGACCTCGAGGATCTTGGCCTTCATGTGCACCGAATCGGTGATGATCCCGGCCTGGCTGCCGGTGAAGCTGACCGCCTCGATGCCGAGGTCGGCCAGTGCCATGCACAACAGCGACATCGAAATGCGCTCGCCGGTGGTGATCAGCATGTCCATCTCGCGGCCGGGCTGCGTGCTGGAGACGTCGTTGGCCAGCTTGATGAGGTTGTCGGTGGTCTTGCCCATCGCACTGGGCACCACGACCACATCGTGGCCATGACGTCGGGTGAAGGCCACGTTCTCGGCGACCGCACGCATGCGGTCGGGGTCGGCGACAGAGGTGCCGCCGTATTTCTGCACGATCAGGGCCACGGGTTCCACAGGCTAGCGAGTTAGTGTCGAACGTCGTGCTTGGCCGGGTGTTGGATGATTCGTACGCGCCGGAGGTGCGCCGCGACCTCACGGCCTTTGCCGCTGCCCGCACGACCTCTAACGCCTGCTACCGCTTCGTCGGGCCGTTCATCGCCACGATCGCTCGCGGCCTCGACGTCGAGCTGGCCGACATCGGTGTGGCGATCGCCATTTCCGAGCTGTTCGGCCTGGCCTCGCCGGTGATCGGGCGAGTGGTCGATCGCCTGGGTGCTCGGCGAGCAGTGGCCGTCGGCCTCGTCGCCACGATCGTGGGGACGTGTCTTGCCGCGGCGACGCAGGGCGTGGCCATGCTCGCCGTGGCCCTAGTGATCGTCGGGCAGGGCAACACAACGTTCTACCTGGGCATCGGCACGTGGATCGCGATGCACGTGCCGTACGAACGCCGGGGGAAGGTGACCGGGCTGATCGAGGTCTCGTGGGCGTTCGGACTGCTGCTCGGTGTCAGCACGATGGGCCTGGTCACTGCAGCCTCGAACTGGCGCGTCGGCTACCTCAGCGGCGCCGCAGCGATGATCGTGATGACCATCGTCGTGGTCGGTCGCATCGATTCGCCGACCGACGACCATCGAACCGCGGCTGCAGTGAAAGCCACCGGCCGGCTCGTGTCGCGTGGCTGGCTGGTGTTGCTGTCTGGATTCGCGATCACCGGCGCCAGTCACACGTTGATCGTTACGTTCGGCAGCTGGCTGGAAGACGAGTTCGGCCTGACGCCCGCCGGGCTGTCAGCCGTCACCTTTCTGCTCGGCGCGGGCGAACTGGTCGCCACGTTGATGGTGGCCCGCTACACCGATGTCTGGGGCAAGCGACGGGCCGTGGCGTTTGGCGCGATGTTGATGATCCCGGCGAGCGCGGGATTGGCGCTGTGGCATCACCACCTGATTCTTGGCGTCGCACTGCTTGCCATCGGTGTGCTCGGCTTCGAGTTCTCGGTCGTCAGCGCGATCTCCCTCGGCACCGGTCTGATACCCGGATCGCCGGCACGCGGTCTCGGATTGTTGGTCGGCGTCGATACGGTCGGACGCGCAGTGATGTCGGTGCCGGCGACGCGGCTCTACACGAGCTACGGCATCGGTTGGCCGGCAGCGATCGCGGCTGCGCTGGCTGCAATCGCCGTGGTCACGATCACCCTGTCGGCTCCCCGACCCGTTCCGAATCGTCAGTGACGAAACGCGCCCTCGCCCGCCGCCCAAGGACCCTTTCGAATCGTCAGTGACGAAATGGGTCCCGTGGGTCGGCGGGGATCTGGGTGCCGAATCTCGACGAACTCCCAAGTGAGCGTTGAGGCTGGCGCCCAGATCGTCGTGAGGTGGCGCTGAAACGTCACGGACGATTCGGAAGGGCTGGCAGCCGGGGTCAGCCGCGGTAGGCGTTGGTGATGGGCAGCCGGCGATCCTTGCCGAAGGCCTTCACGCTGACTCGCACACCGGGCGGGCACTGGCGCCGCTTGTACTCCATCACATCGACCAGTCGAGTGATACGACGGACCATCGCCTCGTCGTGGCCGAGCTCGATGATCTCGCCGGCGGTGCGATCCTCCTCGACATAGAGCTCGAGGATCGGGTCGAGCACCTCGTAGGGCGGCAGGCTCTGGTCGTCGCGCTGGTCGGGGCGCAGCTCGGCGGACGGCGGCTTGGTGATGACGCTTTCGCTGATGACCTCGCGCCCGGCGCGCACGTTGTAGTAGCGACACAGGTCGTACACGCGGGTCTTCAGCACGTCCTTGATCACCGCGTACCCGCCGACCGAGTCGCCGTACAGGGTGAAGTACCCCACCGCCATCTCGCTCTTGTTTCCGGTGGTCAGCACCATCCATCCGAACTTGTTCGACAACGCCATCAAGGTGGCACCACGAACCCGGCTCTGCAGGTTCTCCTCGGTGAGGTCGGCGGGCTTGCCGGCGAAGGACTCGCTGGTCATGTCGAGGTAGGC
>JANPBZ010000060.1:0-2445 GCA_031430695.1 Ilumatobacteraceae bacterium | reverse complement strand
ATGGGCATCGGCGGTGGCATCTGCGGCACGTTGACGACCAGCGCGGCGCTGTACGACCTCCCTGGAGCCACGCTGGGGGCGGCGAACAGCGTCAACCAACTCATCCGTCGTGTGTGTGGCGTGATCGGCGTAGCGGTCGCTGTGGCGTTGCTTGGCGAGGCCAAGGGCCCGTCATTGCTGACGCCCGCTCGACGCGTCTGGGTGATGGTGTCGTTGGCCCACCTGGCGATGTGCCTGCCGTACGTGTTTCGTCGACGCACGCGATGGGTGCAGCGGCGGGCGTCGGTTCAATCTGTGTAGCGCCTGGCGTTGGGTCGCTTGCCCTTCAGCATCGTGCCGCGCAGCGTCTCGATCACATCGTCGACACGACCCTCTGGCACTCCGACGATCGAGTACTGCTCGGTGATCTTGATCGGGCCGATCTCGCGGCCGCTGAGGTTGCTCTCGTTGGCGATCAGGCCGACAAGATCACCGGGGCGGATGCCGACCTTGCGGCCTAGGGCGACGTAGATGAATGCGGTGCCGACGGTTCCACCACGATGACCCTGCGAGCCCGATCGTGGGCCCTTCTGGTTGTGGCGATCAGGCCGGTCGGGTCGCGGACCACGGTCGACCTTGTGTGAGAAGTCGGGGATCTCGGCCTCGTCGAGCGTGGCGCCACCGGCCTCATGTGCCAACTTCACGGCTGCGAGCGCGATGGTGCGGATGTTGTGGTCGCCGGCCAAGGCGTTGAGCACGTCGTTGTAGTCGTCGAGATCATCCGACGCCAGCGCCTCGCGAATTGCCATGACGGTCTGCTCGATCTGACGGGCGCGCAGGTCGGCCACCGTAGGCACGCGCTCGATGGCGATCTTCTGCTTCGTCAGCTTCTCGATGTTGAACAGCAGTCGTTGCTCGCGCGGCTCGGCGAGGGTGATGGCCACACCCTGTCGGCCGGCCCGGCCAACGCGACCGATGCGGTGCACGTAGCTCTCGGCGGCCGACGGCACGTCGTAGTTGACCACGTGCGTCAGGGTGTCGACATCGAGACCGCGCGCGGCCACGTCGGTGGCCACCAGAAGTTCGGCCGTGCCATCGCGCAGGCGACCCATCACCCGATCACGCTGCGGTTGATCCATGCCACCATGCAATGCCTCGGCGCGGTAGCCGCGTCCGTTCATCGTCTCGGTCAGCTGATCGACCTCGATGCGCGTGCGGCAAAAAACAAGCGTGGCCTTGGGGCCCTCGATGTCGAGGATGCGGCCGAGTGCCGCAGGCTTGTGTGCGCGCTGAACCATGTACGCACTCTGGCGAACGAGGGCCGTGCCCGGGGTTGCATCGCTGCGACCGATCTGGATGCGCACCGGGTCGCGCTGATACTTGCGAGCCAGAGCGTTGATGCGCGCTGGCATCGTCGCCGAGAACAGCACCGTCTGTCGCTCGACAGGTGTCGCTTGCAGGATGGAGTCGATGTCGTCGGCGAAGCCCATATCAAGCATCTCGTCGGCTTCGTCGAGGATCACCGTTCGGATCGAGCTCAGGTTCAGTGAGCCACGGCCGATGTGGTCGAGGGCCCGACCGGGTGTGGCGACGACGATGTGTACGCCGCGATCGAGCGCTTGCAGTTGCCGAAAGATCGGCTGACCGCCGTAGATCGGAGTGACCTTGACCCCGAGCTCGCGGCCGTACCGGAAGATGGCTTCACTGACCTGCATGGCCAGCTCGCGCGTCGGTACCAGGATCAAGGCAATCGGCACGACCTTCGAGGCAGCATCGATCATCTGCAGCGCGGGCAGGGCGAACGCTGCCGTCTTGCCTGTGCCGGTGGCGGCCTGGCCGAGCAGATCTCGACCGGCGAGCAGGTGTGGGATGGTCTGGAGTTGGATCGGCGTCGGTTCCTCGTAGCCCAGGTCGTTGATCGTCTTCAGCAATTCGGGGCGCAAGCCGAGAGTGTCGAACCCGTCGCCTTCGCTGGTCTCGGGTGAATCTTCTTCGTGGCCACCGATGTCGTGGTCTGTCATGACGGCTAGCTCTCGTTAGTGAATGTTCAACGATAGAAGCCAGAACACCGAAACAGGCGTGATGCTTTGCCGTCGATCAATGCTCAGTCGTGTGTGCGAGCGCATTTCCGTTCAGCGCTCTGTACGCGCTTCTGTACGCGCGCACAGGCTCGACCGTCTCGCTTGGCTGGCGCCGATCTGCCGATCCGATCTCGTGGTCGGGATCCGGGCTAGATCGCTGCGCGACACTTGCAGTATGCGTGAGGTCAACTATAGCTCGTCAGCGGAAGGTGTAGCAGAGGGAGAACTGTCAGACTTCTTCGTGGGCTGGCCGCAACCACCCAGCAACGCTCAACGACGGCAGGTGCTCGAGGCAGCGAGCGAGGTGGTCATTGCACGCGACGCAAGCGGGACCCTCGTCGGATTCATCACCGCCGTCACCGACGGCGTGTTCGCGGCCTACATT
>JANPBZ010000059.1:0-1878 GCA_031430695.1 Ilumatobacteraceae bacterium | reverse complement strand
CGAACGATCGGGTGCAGCACGAGCACCCGATGAAGATCATCGGCACTGTTCGCCGACCACAACTCGGCGAGCTCGCGCATACCGTCCTCCGGGTCGACCGATCGACGCATCAGCAGCCCCGCGAACTCCCACGCCAACCGTGAGGTCCCAGATGAACCATCCTCGGTACCACACCATGGGCCGCACGACACAACCAGCATCGTGCGGTGATCGCGTCAGTGTCGGCCAGCATCAAGCAATCGTAGACATCGCCACTCGTGGCGTGAGGCACCTTCGGGCTTTGGACTTGAAGCGTGCCCGCCGACCTCTCCGATGAGTGCCTCCACTGCAGTCGCAGACGCTGAGGTGTCATCGCGGCCAATCACAAGGTGATCAATCCGAGCAGACATGAAGCGCCTACCACCCCGAAGCTACAGGCTGCGTGTTCGGAACTCTCGAGCGTGGGGGACGATATTGGACCGGAGGACTGGCTCCTACTCAGGGCCCGAATCGGCAGGCTGCTGGCCGAGTTCAACAGTGAACTGGGTGCGCTGGACGAGTCGTTCGGAATGACGTCCGCGCAAGACCGGATCATCGGGCGCGCCCGGAGTGAAGGCGCGGCCGACGAGATCGGGGATCGTGTAGCCGTCGGGGCCGGGGAAGGTGGTCCGGCAACGGCGACGGATGCACCGGCCGGCCATGGCGTGCAGGCGCATCAGGCGCCGCACACGCTTGACGTTGACGACGACGCCGCCCTGGCGGAGTTCGCGATGCATCCTCGGCACGCCGTAGTTGCCGTCGGACGCGTCGAAGATCTCGCGCATCAAGGCGACCAGATCGGCCTCGGCGACCTCACGCTCGGTCGGCTCGGCCGCCTCGCGGGCGCACCAGTCGTAGAACCCCGACGTCGACACGTCAGCCGCTTCGCACGCCTTGGTGACCGGGAACCCGGCAGCCTTCTGGTCGACGACACACGTGTAGCGGCTCACGATGTCGACTCCTTCACCCAGAAGGCCAGCGATCGTTTGAGAAGATCGCGCTCCATCCGCAGCTGCGTGTTCTCCGCACGCAGCACGGCATTCTCGGCCCGCTCATCAGCGGTGACGCCCGCACCGGCAGAGCGCTCCCGACGGGCCTTGCCGACCCAGTTACCGAGCGTGCCCTCGATCACCCCGATTGACCGAGCAACATCAGCGATCGAGCGGCCTTCGTCGAGCACCATCGCGACCGCGTCACGCTGGAACTCGAGGGGATACTTCGACGGCCGCCCGCCTGTTCGTTTCTTGTTGGACATGGACTTCCTCCTATACGAGGTGTCCGCCAACGGGGGGATACTCAGTTTCAGCGCCCGCCGGTGCGTGTCGATTCGAGCTAAACAGGATCGTTCCAGGTGGCGCAGCCGTAGTGAACCTCGGGCCGGCAGTTGACGCATTCGTGGTCCGCACCAGACGACGAACCCTCATCGTCGCTGCAACCGGCGAGCAACAGGGCGACGATCACAGCCACGTTCGCTCGCACACTCGACTGTCGCGCGGCTCCGTAGCGGTTCACGGAGGCGGGATCGTCGAAGCCGGTGACGCGGCTCGAGTCGGTCCTCGTCACCGGCAGGCGGGTCGATGCCGTCGTAGACGCCGACGTCGACGTCGAACTCCCCGCCCGACCACGTCGAGTAACTCCCGGCGAGGACGATGGCGGCGAGAGCGCCGGCGGTCAACGCCAACCCGATGGGATTGGTCACGGGCCCGTGCACGGCACCTCAGTGCGTCGCGGCAGGGGATTTCGGTGTGCTGATTCCGGCGACGAAGTAGCAGGCCGCGGCGATGAGCACGGCGAACCACACACTGAATGCCACTACGGCGTCGGTGCCCCAGTCGTCACCGAGGAGGGGCAGGCTGACGA
>JANPBZ010000058.1:0-28338 GCA_031430695.1 Ilumatobacteraceae bacterium | reverse complement strand
GCGGGTCAGCGGCTCGCGTGCCACTGACCGAGTTGAGTCGCCAACAGTGGGACGACCGCATCGAACTGAACCAGACGGCAGTCTGGGTCGGCATCACCACCGCGGCGAGATACATGCAGACCGGTTCGATCATCAACATTTCGTCGGGCGCTGGCACCGGCCCGGTGCCCGGCAGCGGGCACTACGGCGCCGCCAAGGCGGCAATGGAACATCCCGATGCAACGGTTCGGCACGCCGCTGGATATGGGCTCAGCGGTGTTGTTCTTGTGCTCACCTGCGGCCAGCTGGATCACCGGCGAGACCTTGCTCGTCGGCGGAGGGGCCAAGCCCCGTTAGCACCCGGGTTGAGCGGTCACGCCTTGCCGGGGTGCGACCGCAGCAATCGGCGACCCTGCACGGTGATTTCCAGTTCCTTGAACCACGGCGCGGGCTTGTCACCGCTGCGCTGACCCCACACCAGGGATCGCTCCTTGGCCTCGTTCAGGCACGTGGCGACGGCCTCGAGGTCCCAACCGAGACGCTTGGCGATGATCGAATTGTCGACCGGAGCACCGGAGTCGTCACCGTTGAGCACGACTGCCAGCAGTTTCACCATTTGCTGGTCATCCGGCATCGAGTTGCTCACGCATTTCCCCTTCGCAGTCCCGAGCCTGAGGCGGCTACGCCGAAGCGAGGAGAACTTGAGGTCCAAATTCTACCGGCGAAACAGGCCCAGCGGCGAAGAAGCCCTGCCGGTGAATGCCGTCATGGGAGCGGAGTGACAAGCTGCGCAGATGAAGTCGTACGACGTGCTGGTGATCGGAGGTGGCATCGCGGGCGTGTCGATTGGCTATGAGCTGGCCACGGATCGCACGGTCGGTCTGCTCGAGATGGAGGCAACCCTCGCCTACCACACGACCGGGCGCTCCGTCGCAACATTCCTCGAAAGCTACGGCGGGCGCACGATTCGATTGCTCACCACGGCCAGCCGGGCGTTCATGGAGGATCCGCCCGAGGGATTCGGACAGCCGTTGCTGAAGCCGCTCCCATTGATCTGGGTGGCTCCTCATGGCGACGTCGAAGACATGAACTCGATGTACGCGGCTGTGGTCGAACTCGTGCCCGACATGCGCGTACTGAGTGCAGACGAGGTTGTCGCAGCGACAAAAGTCATCCGATCCGACTGGGTTGCCGCCGGCCTGCTCGAACCCGGCGCAAGTGAGATCGACGTCGCTGCGCTGCACGGGGGCTACACGGCTGGGCTGCGCGCCCGAGGCGGTGAGGTCCACACCTCGGCTGCAGTCGCCTCGATGGAACGCGTCGGACACAACTGGCGAGTCATCGATCGCCTTGGCAACGAATTCGAGGCCCCGGTAGTGGTGAACGCGGCGGGATCCTGGTGCGATCTCGTGGCGACGATCGCCGGGGCACGACCCGTGGGCATTCATCCCCTGCGGCGCACCGTGTTCACGATCGGGCCGCCCGCCGACATCGATGCTCACACGATCCCACTGGTGGCCGACGTCAGCGGCACCTTCTACCTCAAACCTGAGGGCTCCCAGATCCTTTGCTCACCTGCAGACGAGGTGCCGTCGCTGCCGTGCGATGCGCGGCCGGAGGAGATCGACATCGCCAAAGCGATCGACGTGATCAACGTTGCGACAATTCTCGACATCCGCCATGTGCGGTCGTCGTGGGCGGGCCTGCGCAACTTCGTCGCCGACCGCAGTCCGGTCGCCGGATTCGACGACCTCGTCGACGGGTTCTTCTGGTTCGTCGGACAGGGTGGATATGGCATCCAGATCTCCCCCGCGCTTGCGCAGGCCGCAGCGTCGCTGGTGCGCGTCGGTCGCCTCCCCGACGCACTGACGGCGCGTGGGCTCGAGGTTTCAGCGCTGGGGCGGCAACGCCTCGACGGCTTGACCACCATCGAAGCTGACTGAGAACGTTTGGTCACCGTGTTGCTACCGCTCTCCACCACGTAACTCCCCAGCGAGGTGACCTCGCTGTCAGCGCGCGACACATCCGTTACGTAGCGGTAGTCGGCGATCCAACGCTGAGGGGTGACCGTGTGCAGCGAATATCCGCGATGGCTCAACTCGGCGTCGACCAAGTTGGGGAACGACTTCAAGACGTCGGTGAGTTCGTCTCCGATGAGCCCCTCAGAACTGATCGACGTGGTGATGAACTCGACGCCAACAGGTGTCCCGACTCCACGATCGCCGGCGCGCAGCTGGGCGACCGCGGCGAGGTGGATGTCGCCGGTGAGCACCACAACGTTGGGCACCGATGCATCGGCCAGGTGCTGGAGAATCCGCTGGCGCTGCAGCGGATAGCCGTCCCACTGGTCGTAGTTCAGTACGGCCTCGCCGAACGTTGCGTCTGCGAACACAACCTGGTTGCCGATCGCGTTCCACATCGATGTCGACGCGTCCAGCATCTCGTACAGCCACGCCTCCTGATCGTCGCCCAGCATTGTGCGCGTGGCGCTCGTGATCTCGGCGCACGCCGGGTCGATGCTCAGTGTCACGTCCCCGCACGCTTGATCGGTGCGGTACTGGCGGCCATCGAGCAGCGCCAAGTTCATCAACTCGCCCCAGTGCACGACGCGGTAGATACGGTACTCCTGGTCGGCGATCGGTGGGTCGAGGCGAACCGGCTGGTGCTCCCACCATGCCTGATACGCAGCAAAGCGGCGATCGGCAAAGGCTCGTGCATCGGCCTCAGCCTGAGGCACCAGGCTGGCGTAGTTGTTCTCGACCTCGTGATCGTCCCAGATCACGAACCATGGACACACGGCGTGCGCTGCTTGTAGGTGCGGATCTGACTTGTAGCGGGCGTATCGATTGCGATACTGCTCGAGCGTGGTCGGTTCGGGCCCGAGATGTGTTCGCGCCGTCGGGTCGTCGTTACCCGGCACTCCAGAGTCCTCGTAGATGTAGTCGCCAAGCCACACGACGAAGTCGGGTTCCTGCTCGGCGAGATCACGGTGAGCCGCGTATTGGCCGCCGGCGTAGTTCTGGCAGTTGGCAACGGCGAATGTCGTCTCGGCAACGTCGACGCTTGCATCCGGAGAAGCGCGGGTCGTGCCCACCGGGCTGATGTATTGGCCGACCCGAAAGCGGTAGAACCACGTTCCCCGGTCGATCGACGCGACGACATGAACCGAGTGGGCTCGTGCAGCGCTCGCTGTCTCCACGCCACCGGCTTCGACGGTGTCGAAATCTGCTGTCTTGCTGATCTCCCACGTGACGGCGATGTCATCGGCGGTCATGCCCCCGCCACTGAGCGGATCGGGAGCAAGCCGAGTCCACAGCACCACGCTGGCTGCGTCGGGATCACCCGACGCCACGCCCAGTGTGAATGGATCCGCCGCCAGCTCGACACGTGGCAGACTGGTCGTCGTCGTTGCCTGGGTGGTCGTGGTCGACTCGGATGTGCTGATTGTCGTCGCCGGGATTGTCGTCGGCGCGCTGGCCTGAGTGGAGTCCGAACCCGCATCGTCAGTGCATGCTGCCGCGGCGACGGCCGCGCCGCCGATCAAGAACACTCGGCGGGAGATTGGGTGCATTCAGGCAGTCTGCCCGGCGCCAATGCCACGCGTCGTGCGCCCGAGCGCGACCGCGGTCGCCACCACGAGCGCGACGGCGTAACCGGACGCCAGATACGTGGGAGAGAACGCTGGAAATGCAGTGAGGTCGAGATACGCCAGTCCGATGACGCGTACCAGCACGAGCAGCGCGCCAAGGATGACGACGGTCGACATCGGCGACATCGTCCAGATCGCAGCGCGCCGGTCGCGGACTGCGGATCGTGCCCGTGCCAGCGCCACAACGATGGCTACCAGCGCGAGCAGCCGGTAGAGCCACCGGAAGGCACTGATGAGATGGACACGCTGCCTGGTGAAGAACCCGTTTGGTCCGGGGGCGAGCGGTTCATTTGTCATTCGAGAGAAGAGCGCCCGATCGGCGGCGGTGCCGTCGCCATCGGGCGAGAGCGCGGTGAAGGCGCTGAGGTCGATCGTCCTGCGCAGACCGGTCAGTGTCCGCGCCATCAGGCCGGGCACCCGGCTCCATCGCCATGCCGGGGCGATACCGCTGTGCTGTGCGCCGCATTGCAGTCGTCCATCGTCGCACGCCGCGTTGATCTCGTCAGCGATCGCGTGAAACGTGACGTCGAGTTCGACCGCCGTCGTCGCCCGCCCGGTCGCGCCGATGGCGTCGAGCACTACCCATTGGAATACCTGGCCCCCGAGGTCGCTGACTCCGTCTGGTCGAACACTGGCGAATCGCAAGCCGCCACCTCGCTCGATCTCGTCGCGCAGCCCGGCGAAGTGCGGACTCACGGCGTAGATCAGCTCGCGAGTCTCGACGGTCACCGGGAATTGGTCGAACGTGGTCGCGGGCGCGACCCGGAACATCGGGCCAAGGCCTGCCGACATCGAGGTCTGCTCGACGTTGTTGATCCGCAAGCCGTAACGCGAGTCGTTCACCCCGTCGAGGCACAGGACACCGACCACGATCGACAGTGGCACGCCCGCCACGCCGACGGCAGCCAACACGCGCAAGGCGGGCGGGAGCGAGGAGCGGACAAGTCGCACGATTGCAAGGACCAGCCCGCACGCGAGAGCGGGCAGCACCAGCAGCCACTCCTCGCGCACCAGCCACAGCGCGCCGATCGACAGCGATGTCGCCAGACCCCACGCTGCGGCCGTCCGACGCGGTCGATCGCAGGAGCACACCAAACCGACCAGGCAAGCGAGGACCAGAATGGTCAGCGCCGGATAGATACCGGCACGGTCGACACGTGCCGATATCGGCGCGTTCATCGTCATCGGGGTGAACAGCAGCAGGGCGAACACCCACAACCGACGAAGCCGAGTGGGCAGCAGCGGTCGAAGGGCGACGATCATGATCCCGATCGCGAACACGTAGACCAACTGGTGAGCGAGGAGCAGCGGCATCCGCAGTTCGTGCAAAGCGGCGACGAACAACGGATAGCCCGGTTGCTTGATCAAGGTGTACGCATCGAACGGACCCAGCCACCTCCCGGCACTGATCCATGACGCACGCTCGACGAACCACTGGTCGTCGATCGTCAGCGAACCGTACGCGGTCAACCGCTGTCCGTCGACGAGCCACAGCTTCGCCGTCACCAGAATCACCCAGGGCGAGGCTCGTACCGCATGTCGTCGCGCGCGCAGCCAGCGATCGACGTGCGTGCTCTCGGCCATCGTCACGACCATAGACCGACGCTGGGCACGCACCCTCGCCAAGATGTGGGGGCGTTTGCGCGGATCTGCGATCACCCGAATGGTTGACGCGACGGCTACGTTCCAGAGCATGCCTCACGGACTCCCTCTCCTGCCGACGACTGTGGTCGGTAGCTATGCCCATCCGTCGTGGTTCTATGCCGCCAAGGAGCTGATGGAGGCCGATCGTTTCGGCCCGGTCGACATCGACGAGACCTTCGACGACGCCGTCGACCGAGCCATTCTCGACCAGGAGCAGGCGGGTCTCGATGTGATCAGCGACGGCGAGATGCGCAGGGCAAGTTTCGTGTGGGCGTTCGCGTCGCGCATGACCGGCCTGCGCGATGGCGGGGCACCGCGAAAGATGGGCCCGATGTCGCTCGACATGCGCAATGTGCAAGAAACCATCGGTCCGGTCGGAGTGCCCAATGGCATGGGTGCGGTCGAGGAATTCGCCTATGCATCGACGCGCACGGCAACCCCGATCAAGATCCCGTTGCCCGGCCCGTTCGCGCTGACGACATTCATCCGCCCAGTCGACTACTACACCGACCGCACCCATCTCGCCGAGGCATTCGTGCCTGCCCTGAATCATGAGATTCGTCAACTCGCCGCCGCCGGCTGCAAGTGGATCCAGCTCGACGAGCCGGCCACACCCGGCTACGCAGCCAACGATCCACACACCGCCGCAGACATCGCACGCCTGTTCAACGCGTGCATCGACGGCGTCACCGGCGTGCATTTCAGCCTGCACATCTGTTTCGGGTCATTCCGCAAACTGCCATACGCCAAGAAGACCTACGCCCGCTACTTCCCGGATCTGCTCGAGGCCAAGGCCGACCAGTTCGTGCTGGAGTACGGCACGCGGGAGATGTCGGAGATCGAGCAATGGATGAACTGGGCGCCGGATCGCGAGCTCGGCGCCGGCATCATCGACATCCGCACCCACTATTGCGAGACGCCCGACGATGTGGCGGAGCGGGTGCGAAAATGCCTCGACCATGTGCCGGCCGACAAGTTGTTCCTCACGACCGACTGCGGCTTGCGTTACGTTCATCGCACGCTGGCCCGGCAGAAGATCACCAATCTCGTCGCCGGAGTTCGCCAGGTCCGTGAGACATTGTGAGTAACGCCTGATGAGCGCCGCGGCGCCGCGCAAGATCCTGATCGACACCGACCCTGGCATCGACGATGCCATGGCCATCTTCTACGCCCTCGAGTCGCCGGAACTCGACGTCGTCGGGCTCACGTCGGTGTTCGGGAATGCCCACACGTCGGTGTGCACCACCAATGCCCTGAAACTGCTCGAGATCGCCGGCCGTACCGACATTCCCGTTGCACGGGGGCCCGATGCTCCATTGGCGATGCCGTATCGCGGACCCGTCGCCTTCGTACACGGGTCCGATGGTCAAGGCGACGTCTTCCTGCCAGCGCCCACCACGTCGACACAACAGATCGATGCACCGAGTTTCATCGTTCGTACGGTGATGGACTCGCCGGGCCAAATCAGCCTGGTTGGCATCGGGCCATTGACGAACATCGCGATCGCACTGCAGATCGAGCCAAACCTTGCAGCCAATATTGCCGAGATCGTCGTGATGGGTGGCAATGCCTTCTGCGGAGGCAACGCCTCGCCGGCGGCCGAAGCCAACATCCTCAACGATCCCGAAGCTGCCGACCTCGTCCTCGGTGCCGACTGCCCGATTGTGATGGCCGGACTCGATGTGACCGAGCAAATTGTGATGACGTCATCCGACCTCGCCAAGTTGTCGTCATTCGAAAATGCACGCGCCCAGCACCTTGCAGCGATCGTGCCGTTCTACGCGAACTTCTACCGCAACCGGCTCGGCATCGAAGGCATCATGGTCCACGATTCGACGACCATCAGCTACCTCCTTGCGCCACAACTGTTCACGTGGGTCGAGTACCCCGTGCGAGTCGATTGCGGCAACAGCTTCTGTCGCGGCAAGACGCAGCCAGCCGTTCACGTCAGCGACCACGAGTCGGCGTGGAGCGGCCGGCGGCACGTACGCATCCTCACCGGAGTCGACAGTCGGGCGGTCGTCGAGCTCGAATTGAAGACCCTCGAACGATGACCGGGGAGTGACTGCCAGATGCCACTTGATCCGCAAGTAGAGATCCTGTTGCACGGGCTGAAGGCCCAGGGTGCTCCGCCACTGCACGAGATGTCGGTTGCCGACGCACGGGCGACAGCAGAGGCATTGACCGTGCTGGCAGGCGATCCGATTGCGGTTGAATCTGTCCGCAACATCACCATCGGTGTCGATGGAGCCGAAATCGGTGCTCGGATCTATTCACCTGAAGGCGTCGGCCCGCATCCCGTCGTGATGTTCTTCCACGGCGGTGGTTGGGTCATCTGCAGTCTCGATACGCACGACAACGTCGCTCGCGCCATCTGTCGCGATGCGTCGGCAGTTGTGGTCTCGGTCGACTATCGCATGGCTCCCGAGTTCCGCTTCCCCACGGCCGTCTACGACTGCCTCGCCGCGACCATGTGGGTGGCAGACAACGCGACAGCACTAGGGGTCGATGCCGGCCGCCTCGCGGTGTGCGGTGACAGCGCCGGGGGAAATCTCGCAGCGGTCGTTTCGCAACTGGTACGCGATGCGGGTGGGCCGCCTGTGACGTTCGCCGCGTTGATCTACCCCGTGGTCGACATGACCGCCACAGGTGGCTCGTGGATCGACAACGGCACTGGGTACTTCCTCGAGTCCGATGGCATGGAATGGTTCATGAGTCACTACCTGTCGATGGGCGATCGTGCCAACGCGCTGGCGTCACCACTACTGCACACCGACCTGTCAGGACTGCCACCCTGCTTCATCGCAACCTGCGAATTCGATCTACTGCGCGATCAGGGAGAGGCATACGGTGCAGCGCTGCGCGACCACGGCGTTCACGTCGAGGCCAAGCGGTACGACGGGTTGATCCACGGAGCGGTCACCATGACCGGTGTGCTCGACCTCGGCCGTACGTTGGTCGCCGATGTCGGCGCCTTTTTGCGAGCCGCACTACATCGCTAGTCCGAGGGCACTTCTATCGTCACGCCGGTGATCATGCGGACCTGGCGGACCATCGCAGGCGCCGATATTCGAAATGGATGACGCGGGCCGACGATTCCGTCGGCGACCGCGGGTGCCATGACTACGGCGGCCAGGCACCGACCGTATTGCAGTGTCTCGAACCATTCGACGACATCGAGATCGATCGGTTCCGTCCGTCGGTACGCGTCGATGAAGCGCCGGGCAAGCGATCCAGTGATGGCCCGGAGCGGGCGTTCGACAATCCGCGGCACGGCGATCGGTGCACACTGCAACAGTGCCGCAGTGAAGCCGATGTCGTATTCGCGCCGGCACAGGTTGGCGTTTGTCCAGTCGAGGACGTTGAACGAATCGTCATTGTCGACCAGCATGTTGAAGGGATGAATGTCGCCGTGAGTCACGACGACCGGCGTCAGGTCCGGACGATGACGATGCAGCCAAGCCAACAGCTCTTCGAATCCGCATGATGACGATTGTGCCGCCGCGCTGATCTCCGCAAGTCGAGCCTCGACTCCGAGCAGCGCGATGTCGATTCCTGCATGCTCGAGTGACTCGATGATCGGCCGTGGATCAAGCCCGTGCAACGCCAAGGTCGCCGAACTGAGCTGTTGCGCCACACGTCGCAAGGTCGTCGGCAGACGCAGCAACGTACGGCCGAACCCGAGACCATCCAGCGGCGCGACTCCGGCGGCCCGTTCCATCACCATGAACGCTCCACCGACACCCTCGTCGATGCCGGCGAGCACGACGCTCGGAGTGGGATAACCCTGGTCGGCCACAGCCCGTTGCACAATCGACTCGCGGACTCCCGTCTCACGGTCGGGCATGACCCGCAGAACGAGGGGACCATGCAGGTCAGCGGGCGGCCGGGAAAGCTCGAAGCCGTAGATCTCCGCCCAGTATCCCCCCGTCAGCGCCACCGGTGGTTCAGCGAATGCCTCCTGCCGTCCGGTGTGCGCCGACAGCACCCGCAACAGCTCCTCATCGATCATCGAGCCACTATGGCACCTCCTCGGGGCCACGCGGGCCGGTGGCGCGCCAGCTAGAACGAACGGATGAATTCTGACATCGAGCTCCGCAGCGACAACGCTGCCGGCGTTGCACCCGAGATCATGTCCGCGATCTCGACAGCCAATTCCGGCTCTGCGCTTGCGTACGGCGCCGACGACTGGACATCGCGCCTTCGCGACACGGTCCGCGAGGTGTTCGAGCACGCCGATGCCGAAGTCTTCCCTGTGATCAGTGGAACTGCGGCCAACTCGTTGGCCTTGGCCGCGCTGTGCCCACCGTGGGGCGCAGTGCTGTGTCACGAGACTGCCCACATCCTGCAAAGCGAATGCGGCGCGACCTCGATGTTTGGAGGCGGCGCGGTGATGCGCGGCGTCGGCGGTGAGCGCTATCGCATCACGCCGGCAACCGTTCGCCAGGCATTCGACGCAACCCGATGGGGTGACCCACACCACTCGCAACCGTCGGTGCTGTCACTGACTGTGCCGACGGACCACGGTACGTTGTACACAGCGCAGCAGGTCAGTGAGCTGGCCGACGTGGTCCGCGAACGAGGCCTGCGTGTCCACCTCGACGGGGCACGGGTGGCCAACGCAGTTGCTGCCTTGGGCTGCAGCCCGGCAGATCTCACCTGGCGGGCCGGCATCGACGCACTGTCGCTTGGAGCGACGAAGAACGGCGCACTGAGCACCGACGCGATCATCTGCTTCGACCTGGTCGTCTCCGAGCAGTTGGTCTACCGGGTCAAGCGCGCCGGTCACGTGGCTTCGAAGATGCGATTCCAGTCGGTTCAGCTCACGGCGTACCTGACCGACCACCTATGGCTGCGGCTCGCCCGACACGCCAATGCGGCAATGACCCGGTTGGCGGCCGGGCTGCGTGCCCTCGACGTAGAGATGCTCAACGATCCCGACGTCAACATGCTGTTCGCCCGCGTCGACCCCTCGGTCGCCGACCGCTTGGCCGCGAGCGGTCTGCTGTTCTACCGGATGTCGAACGACACCATCCGCCTGGTCACCAGCTTCCAGACCACCGATCCAGAAATCGACGAGGCCCTGGAGCGCATCGAGACCGCCCTCACCGCGTAGTTCAGCGGTTCAAGATGTGGTGGGCTGGATCTGGCTTGCCAGACTGCCGAGCAACTGGGAGTAGAACGTGACGGCGCGTTCGAGATCCTCGGCGTGCTGAGCCACTTGGTGCAAGATCATCGGCAACTCCCTACAAGCTCAGTCGACAAGTGTTACCCGACGGAAGCCCGCTCGCTGATCCACACGGCCATCAGCACCAGTGCTGCGCCCACGCCATCGCGCACGTGCAAATGCTCGCCAACGATCAGCCACGAGAAAATGACACCGAACAGTGGCGTCAAGAACATCGTGACGGCGACACGATTGGAGGGCTGATTGGAGAGCACCAAGCACAGCAACAGATACGCGATCGCCGATCCAATGCCGAGGAAGACCACTGCACCGAACGCCTTGGGAGTCACCGAGTCGCCACGCAGCATGCCGCCGTCGATCACATCGAACAAGCACGCGGGAATGACAAAGATCAGTGCGCCCACCTGGGTCACAGCGGCGACGGCGAGAGGGTCGACGCCCCGTGCGACGCGGCGGACGAAGGCCGTGTACACGGAGAAGGTGACCACCGTGCCGAGCAGCAGGATGATCGGTACGACGGGCGAGGGGCCCGACGTCTCGGTGAAAACCCCTGAGGCGACCAGGGCACCGGTGAAACCGATGATCAAAGCAACGATGGATCGACGTGACGGAGCATCCCCCACGAGCAGCACACCGGCGAGAGCAACGCCGATTGGTTCCAGACCGACGACGATCGACCCGATCGTTGCCGAGCCACGATCGACACCGATGCCCATGAACACCGCCATCAGGCCAATGCCGAACATCCCGATCACGATCAGCTGACGAACGTGCTGCCGTGCCGTCGGCAGTCGATGGCGAGCGATGATGAGCAACATGAATGCGGCCAGCGCGAAGCGGACGAGGTTGGTGGTGGCCGGCCCAAAGCTCTCGCTGGCCAACTTGTACGCCGGCAAGCTTCCGCCGAAGAACACGACGATGGTCAGCAGCGTTGCTCGTACGGCAAGCGATGCCGGTTGCGATGGGCTGCCGCCAACCGTCGTCGTCGATTCGCTGATCGCCACGTGCCTACCCTACGCGCTGCGCGGCAGCCGCATCCGATCTGCGCCGCAATGGTGCCCGTGCCGGCGAGGGCATATCATCGCCGCACTCATCGGCGCAGATCTGTTCGACGAAATCGAACGGGTCCGCGCCTGACTGACCGGGAGCATCAGCGTGATCAAGTCGTGGTTGTTCGAATTCTTCCATCAGCCGCTTGACCCGCAGCTGCGCAGCGACCCTCGAGCGGTCAACGATCACTTTCGTTGGTACATCGACCTGTGGACACGCGCTGATGCCCGCAACTTCGAGGGCATCTTCTTCAGCGAGCACCACTTCGGCGCGGCATACAGCCCCTCGCCGAACCTGTTGTTGGCACACGTGGCGGCGCGGACCACGCGCCTGCGTCTCGGCGTGCTCGGATCGGTGACTCCGTACGCAACGCCGTGGCGCGTTGTCGAGGAGATCGCCATGCTCGATCACCTGACCAACGGGCGGCTGGAGATCGGCGTGGTCAGCGGCATCCCGCCCGAACTGGCGGTTGTCGGGATCACTCCGGACGTTGCTGCCGGACGCCATGCGGAGGTCATCGACGTGCTCGACGCGGCGTTGAAGGATCCTGTGATCTCGCATCATGGTGCGCACTGGAACTTCGACGATCTGGAGATCCTGCCGCGATGCCTGCAGCAACCGTCGCCACCGGTTTGGACCGCGGTGCGCACCGCTGCATCTGCCGAGCGGGCCGGACGGCGGGGTTGGAAGGCATGCGGCGGGTTCCTGTCGGCAAAGGAGATCGGCGTCGTGTTCGACGCCTACCGGCAGGGCGCGGATGCGGCGGGGCGTCCGCATGGTCCCGAGCAGATCGCCGTGCGCCGCATGATCACATTCGTGGAGACGCCGTCGCAACAGCGCGAGGCAGTCAATCGGGCAAAGCGAGCACTGCTCGATGTACTGACGGCCAGCGCCGGGCCACTCCCGCCGTGGGCGGCGCTGCTCGACCGGCCGGACGAGTCGATCGAAGCCCTCAGTGACGAGGAGTTTGTCAGCGGTACGCCACAACAGGTCGCCGAGCAGTTGATCGAGCAATGCCAGGTGATCGGGGCCGGTCACTTGCTCGTCGCGTTCAGCGAGCGGGACCGCGATCGACTCGAGCACAGCCACGAACTGTTCAGTACCGCTGTGGCCCCCCTGCTCCGAGAAGCGCACGTCGTCTGATGGCACGGCTCGACGGCAAGGTTGCCCTCATCACCGGTACCGGTGTCGGCATGGGCCGCGCCGCAGCGCTGCAATTCGCAGCAGAGGGAGCGACGGTCGTCGGCTGCGATCTCAACCCCGAGACGTCGGCCGAGACAGTGCGTCAGGTTCGCCAAGCTGGCGGGACGATGACCGCAGCTGCCCCGGTCGACCTGTCGTCGTACGACGCGACGGAGCGGTGGATCGACGAAGCAGCCGAGACGTACGGCGGCATCGACGTGTTGTACAACATCGCCTCGCTGCCGGTGGTCGGGCCGTGGGACGACCTGACCCTCGACGAGTGGCACGCCGGTATCAGGAACGAGCTCGATCTGGTCTTCTACGCATGCAAGATTGTCTGGCCGCACCTCGTCGCCCGTGGTGGCGGAAGCATCATCAACATTGCCTCGATCGCCGCGATCCGTGGGGCCGCGTTCTTCCAGCAGGCCGCGCACGGGGCCGCCAAGGGCGGAGTGCTCTCGTTCACCTACCATCTCGCCGCCGCAGGTGGACCACACCGAATCCGTGCCAATGCGATCCTGCCTGGTCTCATCCGGACACCATCGACGGAATTCCTCTTCGCCTCTCCCGACTCCCCCGGCACCATGCTGGCTGCAGCCAACCCATTGGGTCGGGTGGGTGAAGCCGATGACGTCGCCAAGCTCGCCGCCTTCCTTGCCTCGGACGACGCGGGATACATCAACGCGGCCGCGATCCCGGTCGACGGCGGCCAGTCCGTCATCGAATAGCCCGCGATCTTCTCGTGAACCGAACGCCGCGGTCGCGTCGTACCATCTCGACGTGGACCTCTTGGCCGAGTTGGCCGCGTCGATCGGGAAAGATCCTGCGCAGGTAGCCCGCCAGGCGCGCCAGATTGCAACCGAGGCGCGCCGCGCCATGGATTGGCCACGCCTCAGCCGCGCTCAGGCAGTGCTGGGGCGCGCCCTGCGCATGATCGGCGAGATCGAGCTCGCTGAGCAGGCGCTCGACGAAGCCATCTCTGCTGCACAGCAGGCGAGTGATGACGAACTGGCTGCCGACGCTCACCTGGCGCTCGCCGGCGTACTGTCCATCGCCGGGCGATGGCCATCGGCATTCGCCCACCTCGACGACGTCGACCGGCTCGGCTCACAGGAGCTGCGCAATGTCGGCGAGCTGCAGCGCGCGGCCCTCTGCAGCGACACCGGAAGGCTCGACGAGGCGCTGCAGCTGCTCACAGGCGCCATACCCCGGCTCCGCCGCGAACGGAGATCGCACCAGTTGGCACCTGTGTTGGCCAACCGAGGTGGCATCCGGGTGCGTCGCGGCGAGCTCGCCGCTGCGATCTCCGACTTCGAGGAGGCCGAGGTCCTGTATCGCTCGATCGGGCAGGAGTTCGCCGCGATGCAGACGCGTCACGACCTCGGGTGCGCATTCGCCACCCTCGGCGATCTGCCACGGGCCCTGCAGCTGTTCGACGAAGTCTCGGCAACGTTCGTCGAACTCGGCCACGACGCCTCGGTGCCCCTGCTGTCGCGCGCTGAGGCGCTCCTGTACGGCGGGTTGAGTGCCGATGCATTGGGCTTCTCGCAGGATGCCGCCCGACGGTTGCATGCCGAGGGCAACCATTCAGCAGCGGCGGAGGCGCTCGTTGCGGTCGCCGAAGCGGCCCGACTGGAGGGTGACTACGCAACTGGAATCGAGGCAGCGAGCCGCGCCCGGGAATGGTTCGCAGATCGACAGTCCGTCGGCTGGGAACGGGCTGCCGAGCTGGAGGCATTGCACTCGCGGCACGAAAGCGTCGGCCTCGACTGTTCCGCCATCGATCGCCTGGAGGCACTGGCCGAATCGCTCTCGCTCATCGGCGGTGTTCGCGGCGAACTGTTCGCCAGATCACTGGCAACCGTGGTGGCCTGCGAGCACGGCCAGGTCGACCGCGCAGACCGTCAGAGTCGGCTCGTTGCCAAGGCAGCGCGGCGGGCGGGCCTGTTGCAGGGACGCCTCGCCGGTCATCAAGCCGTGGCGACCGTTCGGTTCGAGCGTGGCGATCTCGACGGCGCACGACGCGAGTTGCGCAAGGCCCTCGACGCATTGGAGTCGACCCGTCACCTGCGAGGTGCGAGCGATGCCGGCTCCGCCACCCTTACTCAGGCCCGTTCCATCATGCGCCTCGCGTACCGCATGGCCACCGTCGAAACCCAACCCATGCGCGCCCTGGCTTGGATGGAGCGTGCACGCGTCGCCGGCTGGGTCTCGCGCGCTGCGCTTCCACCCAACGACGATGCTGCGGCCGCAGATTTCGCACGGCTCCGCGCCGTCGCCGGCGACCTGCGACACGCCGAACTCAACGGCGAACCGACGGCGGATCTCCGGCGAAGGCAAGCACTCCTCGAGCAATCGATGCGAGCAGCGTGGCTAAAAGATCCACGGCCGAGCCAACGGGCGATGTCGCCGGTCAAGTTGAACCAGCTGAAGGACCTGGTCTGCGACAATCAGATCATCTCCATCGCTTCGTGGGGCGATCAACTCAGCGCCGTGGTCGCCGATCGGCGGCGAGCCAGATTGCATCACCTCGGTGATCCCACAGAGGTTCGTCGCAACGTCGAGCGCGCCGCCACTGCGTTACGCGGCATGTCGAGCCCGGGAGTCGCGCCGGCAGTTGCCGCAGCCCGACATCGTGCATTCGCAGCCGCAATCGACGCTGTCGACTCGGCGCTGCTAGCGCCGCTTCGACTCGACGCCCCACACGTTGTCTTGGTCGTACCGGTCGACCTGCATGCCTTGCCGTGGGCCGCGCTGCCATCGCTACGGGGCCGCTCGTTCACATTGGCGCCGTCTGTGAGCTGGTGGATCGAGGCCGCGTCGTCTCAGCCGGCATCGGTCGGGTCTGCCCTCGTTGTCGCCGGTCCCCGTCTGGCAGAGGCCGAGGCCGAGGCACATGGTGTCGCTGCGTGCCATCGTCGAGCGACCTTGCTCGTCGGCGCCGACGCAACCGTCGCCACGGTTGGTGCCGAGATGGCCCGGCACGATGTCGTCCACGTCGTCGCCCATGGGCGGTTCCGCCACGACAGTCCGCTGTGGTCGACGATCGAGCTCGATGATGGTCAGTTGACCGTCTACGAACTCGAGCGGCTCGGCCGCGTTCCGTCCGTCATGGTGCTGGCGACGTGCGAGTCGGGCGTCGGCGGCGGGCGCGGGGGCGCTCAGCTGCACGGATTGGCGGGCACGCTGCTGACCATGGGTGCACGTACTATTGTTGCTGCGATCGGGGTGCTCCCCGACACCGCCGAGACCCGCCTCACCATGGTCTCCCTGCACCGAGATCTGGTGCAGGGCGTCAGCGCGTCGACCTCGCTGGCTCGTCAACGATCCGAGGCCGACATCGGCAGCGGGTCTAGTGTGACGGCTGCCGGGCTGGTGACGCTTGGAGTTGGATAAGTATGTCCGCCGGAAGCTTGTCGTCGTGCTCTGACGACGAATTGGTCGAAATGATTCGGGCCGGAGGGGCCGGGCGGGAGGCCGCGTGGTCAGACATGCTGCGCCGGTACACATCGAAGATGTACGGCGTGGCGCGCTCGTTCGACATCGACCAAGCGACTGCGGAGGACCTGGTACAGACGGCCTGGCTGAGGTTTCTCGAACGATCCGGACAGTTGCGCGACACATCGTCGGTCGGCCCATGGCTGTGCATGATCGTGCGCAACGAGGCCCGTCGCCTGGTGACTCGACGGCGCACGGTGCCGGTCGCCGACGGTTGGGAGACTCGTCCGGCCGACACGCCTGCGCCCGCCGCGGGAATGATCGCAACCGAGCAGGCCGTGGCGTTGCGCAGCGCGTTTGCTCGGTTGGGCGACGATTGCCGGCAGTTGCTGAGCCTGATGTTGGCCGACCCCCCGCTGTCGTACGACGAGATCGCCGCCGCCCTCGACCGCCCTCGTGGCTCGCTTGGCCCCAGTCGTCAGCGGTGTCTCGAACATCTCCGACGGCTGCTTCCCCCCGGACTCGAGATCGGGGAATGAGTGTGACTGTGCCGCATGTGTCCGATTTCCATGTATCTGCAGGCGCCGCGCGGGATCATGCCCAGCGTTCGACACCGACACCGCCGCCGACGCGAGGAGGAGGGAAGTGACCAACGCCCACAACGAACTGTCTGCATCGGACCGAAACCTCATGCAGGCATTGGCAGAAGCGATCGGCGGAACACGCCCGCCGATCGACCTCACTGCGCGTTGCGAAGGCCTGCTCGCCTGGGCAGACGTCGACTCCGAACTCGCCATGCTCCTCGACCAGCCAGTCGCAGAGGCGGCCGGCACCCGCGGAGCAACAACTGCGGCGGCGCTCGAGTTCGTCGTCGACGATGGCAGTTGTGTGATCGAGCTCGACATATCCGAGGGAGGCCTCCGCGGTCAGATTCTCGGCGGCGAAGTACACGTCGTCGTCGTGCGCACGGCTGTCGGGATCACCCACTCCCTGCTCGTCGACGAGCTGGGAAGCTTTTCGCTGGACCAACCACCATCGGGGACGATGCGACTGGAGTTGGAACTGTTTGCCGAGGAACGACGTATCCATACCGACTGGTTCGTGATCTAGCCAGCAGGACCGAAGGAAACACCGACATGAACCCGATCCGCCACCTCGCCACCAAAGTCCTCGCCATTGCCGCGATCGTCTGCGGGGCACTCGTCGTCACCGATAGCGTCGGCGCGGGAACTGCAACCGAGGTCGACGTGATGGCCTGGCTCGATGACGTCAGCCCAGCAATTGCGGTTGATCAGTCCACCGACTGCATGGCCGGCGCAACCGATGCGGTGGCATATCGCAACGATCGGATCGTCGTGCGCACCAACGCGTCGAACAACAGTGTCACCACGGTGGTCAACAACACACTCCACGGCATATACGGAAACGGAATCGACTACGCCGGACCCATCGAGCGGATCACGTTCCCCACACCGCCGGGTGGCCCTGCCATCGTCCCCGTGTTGTCGGTCACCCTGCATCCTCGCGGCGGTGGCTTGCAACACGACATCCTCGGGCTCGCACGTAACTTGCGCAACGACTCGGCGAAGATTGCCTCGCCGGACTATGCGCAGACGAGCGATGGGCCGTACACCCACTACTTCCCCTTCGGCTACCCGGAGAAGACCACATCACTCACTTCACCGCGTACCAACCTGACGCCGGGCGGCCTGAAGATCGGGTCGGGTGTCAAGGTGATCGTGTTCGATACGGGCCTGTTCGCGCCGGATCCCATCAATCTGCCCACGACGACAACACTGTCGAACGCCGACAACGACCTCGTCAACATCGTCAACAATGGGCCGAGCATGGCCGACTTTCCCGCAGCGGGACATGCCCAGGGCATCAGCGGCGTCCTGACGACGGTGGCCCCGGGTGCGACGATCCAGAACGTACGCATCAACGATCGCAGTGGGTTGGCCACCGACGTCTCGGCCGCCCGAGCCATCGCCGCGGCGTTGCGCTCGCTGCAGACCGTCAACTTGTCCAAGTTCCCCAATTTGCTCGTCAACGCCTTCGGAACTGCTGCCTGTGACCTGAAAAATCCGGCACTTCCCGGCGCCGTTCTGCAGCCGGTCGGCATGGAAGCAGTCGTCGAGACCGTCGACAGGTTCAATCCGTTCAAGAGCGGCGGCATGTTGATCGTCGCCTCCGCGGGCAATGTGGCCAGCACCAGGCCGCACTACCCAGCAGCGTTTCCGTCAGTGCTCAGCGTCGGGGCTCTCGACGGCACCGCCGACGGCGACACCGAGCCATGGTCGAGTCCATCCAAGAACGCACACATCACAGAGTTCTCGAACCGCGGCTCAACCGTCGATGTGTATGCGCTAGGCGTCGATCTGCCGACCACGCACGTCAACGGAGTCCGCTTCGAGACCGGTGGCGACATCATCTTGGGCATGGCCACCGTCACAGGCACTTCGTTCTCCGCTCCCAAGATGGCCGCCTATATCGCCGAGCTGATGTCCACGACCGGAAACACGGCACGCGGCGCCAAGGATGTTCTCATCTCCGGCGGCGTGCCACCCCTGCCGCAGTGCGGATCGAACACCGTCGAGCTTGGAAAGGCAGTCGTGTTGTCGTCACTGTCGGCGAGCATCACGGATCCGGCCACTCCCGAAATCATCCCCTGCTGACACATCATCGCCGAAACCCGGCACTCGCTTCGCGTTGTGTCACGAGAGTGAAGCGGTAATCCGCTCGACCGCCCGGCGGACGCGCCTGCAGCCGTCGTCAACGTCACCGTGGTCAACGCCGCCGCACCCGGATTCGTCATGGTCTACCCGTGGGACACGCCCCGTCCGCTGGCATCCAGCCTCAACTACATCCCGGGTGGTACCACCCCCAACGAACTCATTGCCAAGTTGTCGGCAACCGGCACGATCTGCCTCTACACCCTGGCCGGCGTCGACCTCATCGTCGATGTCACCGGCGTCATCTCGTGAGTCGAGAAATCTTGTATCCAAATGGGCGGTGGATGGGTCTTGCTGCCATGAACATCGGAAACGTCATCACCTCCATTGCCCTCGCCGATCTCTTCGATCGCAACAACGACCATGCCGGTCACCCAACTCGACCGGGACGCCGCAATTCAGATGCACGCTCGCGTGCGGGTCAGCGCGGCTCGAAATCGTTCGCCGACCATCCGGAACGCTGGTAGAAGTCGAAGAACCGACGGTCGGGGTCGTAGACCTTTCGCAGCCGTTGCAGCTTGGCGAAGTTAGCGTCAGCCATGAACTTCGACGAACGTCGGGTGAGGTCGGCGTCGCCGAGATACGAACCCTTGCTCACGCTCTCGAGGGCCTTGAACCTCGACGTGACCCAGTCCTGCATCGCTGCGTCGTCACCTTCGTCCGCCCAGATCGTGTACGCGGCGATGTAGACATCGCCCTCCATCGAGAACGCCATGTCTTGTAGCGGGCGCGATGGCGCCCAGCCGTACCAGATGATGAACGACTCGGGCGTCGGCAGCGAGCGATAGATGTCGCCCAAGATCGGCACCAGGTCGCCGGCCGGTGCATCGGTCCACGCACAGTCGGCCGAGTAGCGCATGCCCGGGGGGTTCTGTGCATCCATGATCGGGTTCTCGTCGTCGAACGACGTCGGTTCGGCGAAGATTCGCAACAACGCCCGATCGAGCACCGGGCACGTCTCCAGCGGCGCCATCAAACGGCGAGCCTCGTCGGGTGTGTCGAACATGCCGGTGGTGTGCATGATCAGCATTGGCCCACCACCGACTTCGATACCCGGTGGCGGGATGCGGGTGCCGACGATCACCGGCTCGACCCGAGTGTCGACTGTCGGCAACAGGTCGTGAGCCCAGCTGATCAACTCGTCGAAGCAGTCGATCGGGAAGGCATACGTGGTGTGTGTGAATGCCGCCGGCATGCGGTACACGCGCAGATAGAACCGGGTGACGACACCGAAGAAGGCCGGTCCGGCGCCCCTGGCCGCCCAGTACAGGTCGCTGTTCTGGTCGGCATCGGCGTGCACCAGATCGCCGTCGGCGGTGACCACGTCGACACCGAGCACGTTCTCGCAGGCCCATCCCCAGTGACGCGAGTTCCAGCCCTGCCCGCCCTGCAACAGGTACCCGCCGAGACCGACAGTCGAGCAGTGCCCGCCGGGGAACACCAAACCGTGCGCCCGCAGGAATGGTGAGAAGTCCTGCCCGCCGCGCATCGCCGGGGTCACGGTCGCGGTCAGGTTGTCGACATCGACGGTCATCTCCTGCAACCCGGCGAGATCGATCAGCAGGGCATCGTCGCGCACGCTCCAACCGGCCCATGCATGACCCCCCGATCGTGCCGCCACTTTCCAGCCGCGTTCTTTGGCCAGCCGAACGCCGGCGACGACGTCGGCTTCGTTGGCCGCCTCGAGGACAGCAACCGGAAATCGCGATGGTTGCCGGGTGTTGAAGAGTGCATCAGTACGTGCTGCTTCGTAGTCGGCGCTGCCGCGCTCGACGAATCTTCCTTCAAACATCCTGTTACCCCTTGATCCGCAGGTTGTCTGGGTCGTACATCGGTCGAATCGACAATCTCGCCGGATATCGTCTGCCCGCGATCTCGATGTCCCAGGTGCCCGACGACAGGTAGGCGGCGTTCACCGGCTGACCGGCCTCGATCATGACCAGGCCAACCGCGCCGCCCAGCGTGAAGCCGTACGACGCCGAGCGAATGTAGCCGACCGCACGGTCGTCGCGGCGCACGACCTCGGCGTGGAACATCAGCGGCTCCGGGTCGTCAACGACCACTTGAACCAGCCGACGCGTCAACGGGCCCGCCGACTTCGCGGCCACGACGGCATCGCGACCGATGAAGCCATCGGGCTTGTCGAGATCGACGGCGAAACCGAGACCAGCTTCGAGTACCGAATCAGTGTTGTCGATGTCGTGGCCGTAGTCGCGATAGCCCTTCTCCATTCGCAGACTGCCCAATGCCTGCAGGCCGGCGTGGCGCAAGCCGAGATCCCCGCCTGCCGCGACAACCCGGTCGTAGACGTGCACGGCCTGCTCGGTGGGGACGTACAACTCGTACCCCAGCTCACCGAGGTACGTGATACGAACGCACAGAACGCGAGCGAAGCCGATGTCGATGTGGCGAGCCGTGCGGAACGGGAACGACTGATTCGACAGATCGGCCGAGGTGATCGACTGCAGCAGATCGCGAGATCGTGGTCCCTGCACATTGAGCTGCGCGTAGCCCGAGGTGACGTCGGTGGCAATTGCATGGTGGTCGCCCAAGTGCCGCCGCATGCGCGTCTCGACATGTCGATGCGCCGTGTCGGTGGCCACGACCCAATACCGATCCTCGTCCAGTTTGGTGACGGTGAGATCGGCCTCGATCGTGCCCGCCTGGTTCAGCCACTGCGTGTAGGTGATCACTCCGCTGTCGCCGTCGACATTGTTGGCCGACAGTTGATTCAACAGCCGGCCGGCATCGCGGCCTTGCACGAGGAACTTCGACATGAACGACATGTCCATCACGATCACGTCGTTTCGCGCGGCCTCGTGCTCGGCACGCCAGTAGCCGAACCAGTTCTGTCGACCCCACGACAACCGCTCGATCTTCGGTTCAACGCCCTCGGGCGCAAACCAATTGGCGCCCTCCCAGCCGCTGACATCTTTGAAGTAGGCGCGCTGCGCCTGCAACCGATGATGGATCGGCGACACCTTGGCCTGCCTGGCGGTGGTCATCGACTTGCCGGGATAGTGGCATTGAAAGACCATCCCGAGCGACTCCACCGTTCGTGTGGCGCGGTACTCGGGGTTCGATTGATATGGGTGTAGGCGGTCGATGTTGAATCCAGTGACGTCGACGTCGGGCTGACCAGTGAGTATCCAGTGGGCGAGCAACCGGCCCATGCCTCCACCGGTGAGAATGCCGACTGAGTTCATGCCAGCAGCGACGAAGTAGTTCTTCAGCTCAGGAGCCTCGCCGACGACTGGCAGCAGATCCGCCGTGAAACTCTCCGGGCCGCAGAAGAACGCGCGGATTCCCGTCTCCATCGAGATCGGCACCCGGCTCATCGCCCGCTCGACGTATGGGCCCATGCGGTCCCAGTCGGGCTGGATGACACCGAACGAGAAGTCGTCGGGGATACCGCCGACGTTCCACGGAGCGCACACTGCCTCGAACAGCCCGATCATCAACCCGCCAACCTCTTCGCGGTAGTAGCCGTAGTTGGCCGGGTCCTCGATCACCGGCCACGTCTTCGACAAACCGTCGATCTGCTCGGTGATCAAGTAGTAGTGCTCGGCCGCCTGTAGCGGAATGTTGATCCCTGACGCCTCACCCAGTTGACGGGCCCACATTCCGGCGCAGTTGACCACGAACTCGGCCTCGATCTCGCCATGATCGGTTCGCACGCCGGTGACCGCGCCACCACGTTGGACAACGCCGGTCACGGCGACGCCTTCGATGATCGTTGCCCCCTGCTGTCGCGCTCCTTTGGCCAATGCCATGGTCACGTCGACGGGATTGGCTCGGCCATCTTCTTGTACGTAGAACCCGGCCAGTACATCGTCGGTGCGCGCCAACGGGAACAACTCGGCCACTTCCGCGGCAGAGATCTCGTGAACGTCGACACCGCAGTAGCGATTGAACGTGCTGACCCTCCGGTATTCCTCGAGTCGGTCGGGTTCGGTAGCCAGCTCGATGAAGCCAACCGGACTGAAACCCGTCGACTGGCCGGTCTCGGCTTCGAGTCGGGAGTACAGGTCACACGTGTACTTGCGCATCTCCGTCGATGTCTCCGAAAGCGAGCCGAACGTGACCATCAGTCCGGCGGCGTGCCAGGTGGTGCCCGACGTCAACTTGTCGCGTTCCAGCACGACGACGTCGGTGCACCCCATGTGGGCGAGGTGATACGCGACCGAGCAACCGATCACTCCGCCCCCGATCACCACGACGCGTGCACGCTGCGGCAGGGACGGAGGCATGGATGCCGAGTGTATTCACCATCACTAACCTCGCCGGTAGTGCCTGCAGCCATCGCGATCGTGCCACCCCCCGCTGCCGCCGAGCCAGGCGGGGCTGGCCCGCGACCAATCCAGATCTGTCTCCGTGACGAAGGGGTTTCATGACTGAGTGGGCGATGCCGCAGACCGCGGGGCCGGCGAATGCTTCGTAGCGCACTGCGTCGCCGCACCGACGATGCTCGCGACGACGCCAAGGATCCGCTCGGCCTACTGCTGAGCCGCGCCGGCCGCGGAGACCAGGTGGCGTTCGCCGAGTTGTATGACGCGCTCGCGCCGCTGCTGCACGGCGTGGTGCTGAAGGTCGTGCGCGATCCCGCTCAGAGCGAGGAGGTCACCCAGGAGGCCTTCGTCGAACTCTGGCGCCTTGCACCTCGCTACGACGCGTCGAGGGGTTCAGTGAGGTCGTGGGCGGCGACGCTCGCCCACCGTCGGGCCATCGATCGTGTTCGCTCCGAGCAGTCGAGCAGAGACCGAGCAGAACGGGAAGCACAGAAGCGACCCATCCAGTCGAACGACGTCGCCGAACAGGTGGTGGCGAACATCGAAGGCACACGCGTACGAAAGGCGCTCGAACGCCTGACCGAGATGCAGCGACAGGCGGTAGAGCTGGCCTACTTTGGTGGCCATAGCTATCGCGAGGTAGCCCTGCTACTCGATGTCGCCGAAGGAACGATCAAGACCAGAATTCGGGACGGGATGATTCGATTACGCGATGAACTAGGAGTTGCCACGTGAGCGGCACCGACATCCACCAACTCGCAGCGGCGTACGCGCTGGACGCGGTCGATGAGCGCGAGCGCGCCGAGTTCGAGGCTCACTACCCGACCTGCTCAATCTGCCGGCCAGAGGTCACAGGCTTCAGAGAGACGCTCTCGCAAGTCGCTGCGGGCACCGCGGTGCCCCCGCCCGCGTCGCTGAAAGCAGCGGTGATGGCCGAGATCGGCGCAACGCGCCAACTGTCACCCCTCCTTCCTGACTCGGTCGTCGATCTGGCAAGCCATCGACAGCGTCGCCAACAAATGGGGCGAGTGTTGACCGCAGCGGCCGCAATCGTGCTGATAGGCATCGGCGCCTTCGTGGTCGGCAGGCAATCGAGCAGCGACGACGACGGGTACGCCGCAGCCGCTGCGGCTGTCCTCGCCAGACCAGATGCCCTCATCACCCCCCTCGACGGAACGGGCACGGGAGCGTTCCGCGTGGCGTGGTCAGCCAGCGCCAATCAGATCGTGGTGATGGGCGACGGACTTGCTGATCCTGGCGATGGCAAGGCGTACGAGCTGTGGTTGATCGACGATGCCGGTGCCCACGCAGTGCGACTGCTCGACCAGGCCGACGGGGCACAGGTGCGCCGAGTCATCAGCGTCGACGGCTCGCCGACGCAGTGGGCGATCACCGTCGAACCCGAAGATGGAGTCGACGTAGCAACCGGCGACATCATCTTCGCCGGCGCCGTCTGAACCACAGTCGAGTGCTTGGCGCCACCCCGGGTGGGCGTCAAGCACTAGAAGGCGGCGCGGAGGGCGGCAATGTGCGACGGGCCCATGCCGCAGCAGCCACCGATCATTGCCAGATCGAACGACTCGGCCCATTGCTTGGCCAGATCGACGTACTCACCCTCGGGAATGATGTCGACGAACTGCCAGTCGGGCATCGCGAAGTATCCCGACTCGGCGTACGCGCCCAGCGACCCGCGCCAGTGCCGGCGCACCACCTCCAGCGCACGTGTGGTCGTCGGTGGCGCGGTGTGCATGACCGAGACCATGGCCGGTGCACACCTCAGCAACGATTCGACAAAGTCGTCGAGTAGCCAGTTCGGCCGCCCGAACCCGATCAGACGACCGGCCTCGTCGTCTTCGACGGCGATTCCGACCCAGACCGGCAGGCCCGTCGCCGCCGCGGCCTCGGTGGCCCACACCGAGTAATCGCCGTCGCGCATCATCTCCATCGCGATCACATCGGCGCCGGCCCTGACGAAACCCTCCGCTTTGGCTGCGAACAGCCGGCGCGCCTCGGCCTCGGGCCATTGCCGGAGCATCTCGCTGCGATCACTGCCGGGGATCCCAGGGCGCATCACAGAGAACGAGCCAGCTACTGGTACGGATCCATCGCTTGCCTCACGCGCCAGCCGCACCGCTGCCTCGTCGATTCGGGTGACATCGGCGTCGCGACCGATGTGGTTGAACAGCAGTGGACTGGTGGCGTAGGTGTTGGCGATCAGCACCTCGGCACCAGCATCGAGGTAGGCACGATGTGCCTCGCGAACGATCTCGGGATGGGTGAGGTTGGCGTCCGCGCACCATGTGTCGCCGTTCATCGGCGCGCCCAGTGCTTGCACGAGTGTGCCCGTGCCGCCATCGAGAATGATCATCGTCGGGCAAGCTACCGGCTCGGCAGCGCCATGACCGCCCGACCTACAGTGGCCCGATGCGCGCAGCACGACTTCACTCCATCGGTGGGACGCTTCAGATCGACGAGGTTCCCGACCCGCAACCAGGTCCTGGCGAGCAACTGGTCGACATCGCTTTTGCATCGGTGAACCCGCTCGACGTGTGGATCACCCAAGGGTCGGTGGGCGCGGCGGCCGCCAACCTCCCGTGGACTCCAGGAACCGAGGCCACCGGCTACGCCGACGGTCGCGCAGTATTGGTGCGCGGCGGTGGGCTTGGTGTGATGCGCCCGGGCGTGTACTGCAGCCAGATCGCCGTACCCGATAGCTGGCTGCTTCCCCTCGCCGACGGAGTCGATCTGGCTCAAGCCGCAGCCGTGCCCGTGGCGGGTATCACGGCCTGGCAGGCGTTGCATGGTCGCGCCCACGTCGACGACAACGATCGGGTGCTCGTGTTCGGAGCCAGCGGAGGCGTGGGAGCGTTGGCCGTCCAGTTGGCGAAGGCTGCAGGCGCAGAGGTCTGGGGGCAAACCGGTTCGGCGGCCAAGGTCGACGGCATCGTCGCCAACGGTGCAGACAATGTGATCGTCACGGACGCCGACGGTGTGGAGGCAGCGGTCGGGAGCTTCGCGCCGACCGTGATCCTCGACTCGCTCGGAGGGCCATACACCGATGCGGCCATCGCCTCCATCGCCAACCAGGGCCGCCTCGTCGTCTACGGAACTTCGAACAACGAACAGGTGTCGATCAACCTCCGCCGGCTGTACCGCAAAGGTGTCAACCTGCTCGGGTACGCCGGCCTGGTCGACACGCCAGAGGAACAGCGCACCGCCCTCAACACGCTGCTGGCGATGATGGCCGCCGGAACCGTGCACGTTCCGATTGGCGCTGTACTGCCGCTGTCCGGCGCAGCCGAGGCGCACGCTCGGATTCTCGGTCGCGAGGTCGAAGGCAAGATCCTGCTCGACTGCCGGATCTAAACGCTCGGTTGCTGCAGGTGCGGGGGTGGTAGCTGTTCTGACGGAGCTACCAGTTGAGGATTGCCGCGCGCCAGGACTGGCAACGGAACCTCGACCCGACCCGTCATTCGGTGAGCCGCGAGTGCCTCGTTGTGATACCGGTCGGCGACCTCCACGAACGATGGGTGGTGGTAGTCCTGCCCGTTCACTTTCGGACCCTGGCGACCTTCGAAGATTGCGGCGACGTCGTCGCCGGAGATGGTCTTGTGAGTCTCGAGCGCATGGGCGATGGCCAAGACCATGTGCCGATGCTCGTGCAGCACGCGCGTGGCTTCGTCCAGGATGTTGCCGAGACGCATCTCGATGCGGTTGGCCATGGACGCGCGATGTTGAGCCTCGGCATCGTCCTTGTCAGCCGCAGTGCGGTACCCGCCGCCGGGCCCGCCCAGGATCTCTTTGAAGACAGACTGAGAAGCGATGGTGTCGCCCATGCCCCAGGCGCTCTCCATCATCATTGCGAGGTATGTCGCGTTGCGCAGATCGGCCGATACTCCCGCCGAACTGTCGCCATCGAAGAACATCCGCTCGCCTGCCAAGGAGGCCAACGACACGAGCGCATCGACCTCGAATGTCGAGCGCCAACTCAGGAAGGTCTGGTCGTCGTACATGCTCATGACGACGCCGAGATAGTCGCCTCCCGGCTCGATGCTGACGAAGTCGATCTCCATCGACCGGCGCTTGAGATACGCGGTCACCGCATGGCACGCCTCATGAATTGCGACCGCATGACGTTCGCGCTCGATGAACTCGACCTGCTCGTGCTCGCCGACGCGGCGCAGGTACCGAGCTTGCAGCACGTCGGCCCAGGTGACGATGTCGCGCTTCTCGCGCAGGGCCACAAGAACGGCCTCGTTGACAAGATCCTTCACGCTGGCGCCTGTGGCGCCCGGCGTCATGGTCGCCAGGCGATCGATTTCAGGGGCCGTCACCGTGTGCCGGATCTTGTCGAAGTATCCCTGGAAGGTGCGCGCTCGCCCGTCCTTCATCGGATAACCGACCTTGTAGATGCGATCGACACGACCCGGCCGTAGCAGGGCTGCGTCGAGCGCGGTCGGCAGGTTGGTGGCGAACATGTGCAGGATGCGATAGCGCGGCGGTGGCTTGGACTTGATGTTGAGGAACTGTCTGAAACGACGGGAGAAGAAGCCTCGCGGCTTGTTCAAGCCGTTCATCTCGGTGAGGAGAGCCTGCAGCGTGCCCCCGCCACCCATGCCACCCATCCCGGCCATGATGATCGAGTCGCGCAGTCGTCGCGGCGGCGAGGGTGAGGTTGATTCCGCCACCGAGGGCTGTTGCAGCCAGTTGACGATCTCTCGACGGCCATGCGTACTGAGCCACTGCGCCGAATCGAGTTGATCGCGCGCCTCCTTCTCGTCGAAGCCACCCGATGTCTGGCCACGGCTGCCCAAGACGTCGGCCTCGTCGAAGAACACGACGACACCTCCATAGCGCAACGAGAGTTTGCGCAGCTTGCGATAGAGGTGCTTGATCTTCATCGGGGCAACGCCGACGAAGGTCTGCACGAACGCACCTGGGTCGACGAACACGTACGGCTTCCCCGTCTCGCCGGCCGAGGCCTCGGCCATCAGCGTCTTGCCGGTTCCAGGAGGGCCCCACAGCAAGATGCCGCCTGGCACGTAACCGCCGCGTTCTTCGATCTCCTTCGGTCGCTCGAGGAAGTCGAGGTTCTCCTTGATCCGGCGCACGACGTGGTCCTGGCCCCAGATGTCGCTGAATCGGGTGCGGATCTCACCTGGCTTGAAGGTCTCGACTCCGCCGATG
>JANPBZ010000057.1:0-3345 GCA_031430695.1 Ilumatobacteraceae bacterium | reverse complement strand
GGCGCCCTCACCTGTGCGTGTTGCCATACGTGCCGACCGCCCGCCGGCCCGTTGGCGCACCTCGTTCATTGATACCCCCTGCCGGGACGACTGTACCAGGCTCGCTGTTCGGGCATTCCTGGTACGACCGTTACGCGATTGCGCATTGACGCCTCGTTCAAGCGGTGGCTATCGTGGCGCACCGGCCGCTTCGGAGTGGCCCTGCATCCATGGGGAGAATTTGATGGACTACCGGCTTTTTGACAGTGTGCGTCGCCAGGCAAGCCCAGTTGAAGTAGACCTCGTCGAGTCGTACGCCAGAGGGCGGATCTCGAGGCGTGCATTCGTCTCCCGGGGAACGATGCTCGGCCTGGGCGCGCCACTGATCGGTGCGATCCTCGCCGCCTGCGGCAGTGACAGCGATGGCACAACCGGTGGCACCACAGCCCCCGGTGGCACGGTGGCTGCCGGAGCGATCAAGCAGGGCGGCACACTGCGCATCGCCGCGCAGAAGCCCGCTGGTCCGCTTGACCCGGTGGCCATGGCCGACCTCGGCACCTACACGCCTGTCGTGACGGCGTTCGAGTACCTGGTCGACATCCTCGGGGCCGACGTGCAGCCGATGCTCGCCGAGACATGGAAGCCCAACGCCGATGGCAGCGTGTGGACCTTCGGCTTGCGCAAGGGCGTGAAGTGGCACGACGGTTCGCCCTTCACCGCCGCCGACGTCGTCGCCACGATGGACCGCTTGGCTGGTAGCAACCTGAAGGCCTACATCGATGCCGGCTCCGCCAAGGCCCTTGACGACTTCACGGTCGAGATCACGCTCAAGAGCCCCGATGGCCAGTTCCCGCAGCAGGTCGGTGCGTACAACCCGCAATCGGTCATCACACCGAAGGATTTCGAGCTCGGCACCACGCTGGACCAGCGCAAGACGGGTACCGGCGCCTTCAAGCTGACCACCTACGACCCCGCCACAGGTGCCACGTTCGAGGCCAACGCCGATTGGTGGGGCGGCAAGCCATTCCTCGACAAGCTGGAATTCATCTTCAGCGACGACATCGCCACGCAGATCTCGGGTCTGCAGGGCGGCGCGGCCGATGCGATCGTGCAGTTCTCCGTGGTCGGTGGCGACGCGCTGCTCGCCGACGACAGCATCGTCGTCGAGACCATCCGAGGTTCTGCTCACCGTCAGATCTGGATGAACTGTCGCGAGGGCGACTTCACCGACGTGAGGGTCCGCCAGGCAGTGGCACTCGGCCTCGACCGCCAGGCGTTGATCGATACCGTGTTGAAGGGTCGAGGCGACATCGGCAACGATCACCCGATCTCGCCGATCTACCCGTTCTTCGACGCCACCCAGCCTCAGCGCGAGCGCGACGTGGAAAAGGCCAAGCAACTGCTCAGCGATGCGGGTAAGGCCGGCCTCAAGGCGACGATGGCTTTCCCGAAACTGCAGGAGATCCCGCAACTCGCCCAACTGGTGCAGAGCCAGCTCAAAGACATCGGGATGGAGGTCACCCTCCTGCAGGAGGCTGTCGTCGACGGAGAGGAATGGTGCAAGGTCTACGACTCGACCGTCGAGCCGGCAGGCTGCGACGGAGGCATGGACTTCGGCATCGTCGACTACGGTCCTCGTGGCGTGCCCGACGTCTATCTGGTGAAGGCCTACGCCACCGGCGAGTGGAACTCGGCACACTACATCTCCGAGCCCTTCCGCACAGCGGTGAAGCAGTACCAATCTTCACTCGACCTCGATGGTCAGAAGGCGGCGATCAAGGAAATCCAGAAGATCGCCAACGAGGATGTGCCGTACGCGATTCCGTACTTCTACAACACGCTCATCGCCCACACCCAAAGCGTGACGGGCATCGTGGCCACGGGCCTCGGTCACTTCTACTGCGGCAAGGCGGGTTTCACCTCCTAAGCCCGGTCCAATCGAACCCACGAAGGAGGTCCCATGGGCCGGTATCTGCTGCGGCGCTTGGCGTCGGCAGTAGTCACGCTGTGGCTCCTGGCCACGATCGTGTTCCTCATCGTCAACGTCATTCCCGGCGACGTCGGTCGCCGGGTCCTGGGCCCAGTCGCCCTGAAGGAGGACGTTGCCAGGTTCAACCACCAGATCGGTACCGATCGCCCGCTGATCAACCAGTACTTCACGTCGATACGCCGGTTGTTCACACTGGACTTCGGGGATTCGTATCAGACGCAGGGCGCGGTGTCGAAGATCATCTTCCCGGCGCTGTTCCGCTCGGGGAAGCTGGCGCTGCTGGCGTTCGTCATCACGATCCCGATCTCCATCGCGGCCGGGATCTTCGCGGCTCGCCGTCAGGACAAGGTGGCCGACCGGGTCGTCGTCAACACCGGTTTGGCCACGTCGTCGATCCCGGAGTTCGTCACGGCGGCCGTCCTGATGTCGATCTTCTGCGTGCACTGGAAGCTCGGCCACGTGTTTGCCAACCCGCCGGTCGGCACGTCCGTGTTCGGTCAGCTCCCGTACCTCATCACGCCGGCGCTGGCAATGGTGATTGCCTATTTCGGGTACATCGCCCGGATGTCGAGGGCAGGCGTCATCCAGGGCCTGCAATCCGACTACGCCCGAACCGCATCGATGAAGGGCTTGTCTAGTGGACAGGTCATGCGCAGGCACATCCTGCGCAATGCGCTGGCACCGACGATCACGGTCATCAGCGTGCAGGTCGGGTACTTGTTCGGTGGCATCATCGGTGTCGAGAAAGTCTTCAACTACGCCGGTCTCGGCTCCACCATGCTCAGCGCGGTTGTCAGCAAAGATGTCCCTGTTCTGCAGGGGGCGGTGCTGCTCGTCGGCATCGTCTACATGGTCTCGACGTTGCTCGCGGATGTACTCATCGCGTTCCTCAACCCGCGAGTACGACTGGAGAAATCACGATGAGCGACTCCGAGAAATTCGTCCCGAAGCCCGAGGAGATCGTGTCCACACCGGGCGCCGACATGCTGGTGCCGCACACTACGCTCACCACCACCGCCATCCCCCCGACCACGCCGGCGGAGATCGAATTGAGTGGCGTCGTACAGGTCAGCGAGCGCACGCAGGCCCGTCGCGAGAACTGGCGGTTGATCTTGCGCCGGCCGGCGTTCATCATCGGCGTGTTCATTGTGCTGGTCTGGACAGTGTGTGCCATCTTCGGTGATCGCATCACACCGCACAGCCCGCTCGACTATCGATCGATACCACATCTCTCACCGCGTGCCAGTTTCCCCTTCGGCACTGACGAGCAGGGTCGCGATGTGTTGTCGCGTGTGATGGCCGGCTCCCGGGATGTCATCAAGGTTGCACCGATGGGGGCGTTGCTGGGCGTACTCTTCGGGGTGATCGTCGGCATG
>JANPBZ010000056.1:0-5957 GCA_031430695.1 Ilumatobacteraceae bacterium | reverse complement strand
GCCAACTCCGCGTCCTCCAGCCCGGCCCCGTAAACTCCAGGGACTACCCGCACGCCGCGAGCCTCCACTGTCGCCTTCGCACGGATTTTGTCGCCCATCGCGTCGATGGCCGCGGCTGGCGGGCCCACGAAAACGATCCCGACGTCGGCGCAGGCCGCGGCAAGTGCGCTGTTCTCGGCCAGGAATCCGTAGCCGGGATGCAATGCCTGCGCGCCGGTGGCGAGGGCGGCGGCAATGATCCGCTCGACCGAGAGATAGCTCTGCGCCGCAGGGGCAGGGCCGAGATACCTCGCAACATCGGCGTCCGTGACGTGCCGCGCGTCAACGTCGACGTCGCTGTACACAGCGACGGAGCGGATGCCCATCGACCGCAACGTGCGGATGATGCGGACCGCGATCTCTCCCCGATTGGCGACGAGCACAGTGTCGAACATCGTGGTCCAGCTCACATTCGGAACACGCCGTAGCCGACGGAATCCAGAGGGGTTCGGCCGACGAGGGCCAGCGCGAGGCCCAGCACCATTCGTGTCTGACCGGGTTCGATGATTCCGTCGTCCCACAGCCGCGCTGTCGAGAAGTAGGGATGACCCTCGCGTTCGTACTGCTCACGAATCGGTCGGCGGAACTCCTCCTCGTCGGTCGCGCTCCACTCCTCGCCTCTCGTCTCGAGTTGCTCGCGTCGCACTGTGGCCAGCACGGAGGCGGCCTGCTCGCCCCCCATCACCGAGATACGCGCATTCGGCCACATCCACAGAAATCGTGGCGAATAGGCCCGGCCGCACATGCTGTAGTTGCCCGCCCCGTAGGAGCCGCCGATGACAACCGTGAGCTTGGGCACGCGAGCGGTGGCGACGGCGTTGACCATCTTCGCTCCGTGCTTGGCGATCCCGCCCGCCTCGTACTCCCGACCGACCATGAAACCCGTGATGTTCTGCAGGAACAACAGCGGAATCTTGCGCTGATCGCACAGTTCGATGAAATGAGCACCTTTCACCGCAGATTCGGAGAACAGCACCCCGTTGTTGGCGATGACACCCACGGGATGACCCCAGATGTGAGCGAAGCCGGTGACCAACGTCGCGCCATAGCGCTGTTTGAACTCGCCAAACTTGCTCCCGTCGACGATTCGGGCGATCACCTCGCGCACTTCGTATGGTGTGCGGTCGTCAGCAGGGATCACACCGTGCAGCTGCTCCGGGTCCACGGCGGGATCCTCGGGCTCGAGCACCACCCACGGCGGCGGATCCGCCAGAGGGAGCGTCGACACGATCGAACGCACGATCTGAAGCGCGTGACGGTCGTCGTCGGCAAGATGATCGGTCACCCCGGAGACCGTCGAATGCATCTCTCCACCGCCGAGCTCCTCAGCAGTCACGACCTCACCGGTCGCCGCCTTCACCAGCGGCGGTCCACCCAGGAAGATCGTGCCCTGATCGCGAACGATCACCGCTTCGTCGCTCATCGCCGGGACGTACGCGCCACCCGCCGTGCACGAACCCATCACCGCGGCGATCTGGGCAATCGCCTGCTTCGAGAGCTGTGCCTGATTGAAAAAGATCCGACCGAAGTGATCACGGTCGGGGAACACCTGGTGCTGCTCCGGCAGAAACGCACCACCGGAGTCGACGAGGTAGATGCACGGCAACCGGTTCTCGAGAGCGATCTCCTGAGCCCGAAGATGCTTCTTGACGGTGATCGGATGGTAGGTGCCGCCCTTGACCGTCGCGTCGTTGACCACGACCATGCACGGCTGGCCGGCAACGCGGCCGATCCCGGTGATGATGCCTGCGCCGGGCACCTCGCCTCCGTACATGCCATGTGCCGCCATCGGCGACAGCTCGAGAAAGGGTGATCCCGGATCGAGCAGCGCGTCCACTCTGTCGCGCGGTAGCAGCTTGCCGCGCGCAACGTGTCGCTCTCTTGACGACGCCGGGCCACCCAACCGAACCTCAGTCAGCTCGGCGCGCAGATCAGCCACCAACGCATCGAACGCCTCGGCATTCCGTCGGAAGCGGTCGTCGGTCCTGTCGATGCGGCTCGATAGGACGGGAACCGCCATCAGCTAGCGCTTCTTCCGCTCCGAGTTACCCTAGGCACGGTTAAATAGCCTAGCCGAGGTTAAGGTGCGGGTAAAGCGTCGAGGGCAGCAATCTGAACGGAGGAACTATGAGCGGATCGAGCACAGACGTCGTCATCCGCGACTGTGGTCCACGCGACGGTCTACAGGGTGAGAACCCGCTCGATGTCGATGTTCGGCTGCGTCTCGCACGCGATCTCGCCGCTGCCGGCGTTCGCGACATCGAGGCTGCAGCATTCGTTTCTCCTCGGGCCGTGCCCTCCATGACAGGCGCCGCCGAGATCGTCGCCCAGCTGCCCGACGACGGCACCAACTGGTGGGTGCTGGTGCCGAATCGTCGCGGCGCCGAGATGGCCGTTGCTGCTGGAGCATCGCGAATCACGGTCACTGTCTCGGCGTCCCCGGTGTACAGCGACAAGAACGTCCACATGTCCATCGACCAATCGCTGGCACAAGTCATCGAGATCCGGACCGTGGCGTCGACGGCGACGATCGACGCCGTGGTGTCGTGCTCATTCGGGTCTTCGTTCGGTGATCGGGTGACCGTCGCGGATGTTGTCGGCGTCTGCACTCGGCTGCGCGAGCTCGGCGCCGATCAGATCACGCTGGCCGACACGATGGGCACAGCAACACCGCGCCGAATCCAGTCGGTGCTCGCCGAGACCGGTACCGACGTCGGTCTGCACTTGCACGACACACGCGCAACCGCGCTGACCAACGCCCTCGCGGCGTTTCAGTTCGGCGTGCGCCGGTTCGACACCGGCATCGGCGGCATCGGCGGGTCACCATTCGCTCCGGGTGCGGGCGGCAATCTCGCCACCGAGGACCTCGTGCTGCTGCTCGAAGACGCCGGAGTGCCCACCGGGATCGATCTTGCCGCATTGATCGATGTCAGCCGCGGGCTCGGCAAAATTCTCGGCCGAGAGTTGCCAAGTCGAGTCGCCCGTGCAGGCCCGCTGCCGGAGTTCGCAGAATGATCGAGACATGGAGCACGCGCCCCAACCGCCCGCGTCTGTCGCGGCGAGACGAGTTGTTGTCTGTCGCCGCCGACCTGTTCGCAGAGCGCGGGTTCGCGAAGGTGACCGTCGACGACATCGGAAACGCAGTCGGCCTCTCGGGCCCGGCGTTGTACCACCACTTCGACGGCAAGGAGAGCCTGCTCGGGGAAATGCTCGTACGAATCAGCGAATCGCTGCTGACGAAGGCGACCGTCATCGTCGACAGCGTCTCGCCCCACGACGCGCTCGAGCCCATCATCGCGATGCACGTCGACTTCGCGGTCGACAACCGGTCGCTGATCACCGTTCATTTTCGTGACCTGGTCCAGGCTCGAAAGGGCGACCAGCGGCGAGTCAAAGACTTGCAAGGCGCGTACGTCGACATCTGGGTCGACATCGTCGCTGCCCAACACGCCACGGCGCTCGACGCCAAGGAGGTGCGTGCTGCCGTGCATGCGGTACTCGCGCTCATCAACTCCACCCCGTTCAGCGGTCGCCTCCGACGAGACGCTCATGTGTCGCTACTGCAAACAATGGCCGCCGGAGCCATCGCCGGCTTCGTCGCTGAACAAACGAAGAGCTGACCAGGGGCCGCAGACCGGCCTGCTCCGCTCAACCCCAGTCGGGAACAAAGATGTTGTGGGGCTCCAGCGGGGGTTGGCCCGCATGACGGCGCACCTCGAGCGAGCCGAGTTGATTGCGGTGGACCTCGTCCGGCCCATCAGCGAGGCGCAGCAGTCGGGCTGTCGCGTATGACGCGGCAAGGCCGAAATCGTTGTTCGTACCGGCTGCTCCGAAGGCTTGGATGGCCCAGTCGATGACTTTGCATGCCATGTTGGGCGCGGCGATCTTGATCATCGCGATCTCACGCCTTGCCTCTCGATTGCCAACCGTGTCCATCAGGTGGGCGGTCTTCAACGTCAGCAGTCTGGTCTGCTCGATGGCGATGCGCGACTCGGCGATTCGTTCCAACGTCACCGTCTGTTCAGAGACTGGCCGGCCGAAGGTGACGCGTTGCGCGGTTCGTCGACACATCATCTCGAGCGCGCGTTCCGCGAGTCCGATCAGTCGCATGCAGTGATGGATCCGCCCCGGTCCCAGGCGGCCCTGCGCGATCTCGAAGCCTCGCCCCTCGCCGAGCAACATGTTCGACGCCGGGACGCGAACCTCGTCGAACTCGACTTCCGACGCTCGGTCGGGCATGCCGTAGAAGTTGAATACCGGCAGCGGCCGGATGACAGTGACCCCTGGCGTGTCCTTCGGGACCAGGATCATGGATTGTTGACGATGTCGATCCGGGTTGGTCGGATCAGACTTTCCCATGAAGATGATGATCGTGCACCTGGGGTCGGTCGCGTTGGTGGTGTACCACTTGCGCCCGCTGATCACGTAGTCGTCGCCGTCACGCGTGATGGAGCTCTCGATGTTCGTTGCATCGCTCGACGCGACGGCGGGCTTGGTCATCGCGAAGGCCGAGCGGATCTCGCCGGCCAGAAGTGGACGCAGCCATTGCTGCTGTTGCTCAGGGGTGCCGTAGCGCGCCAGCACCTCCATGTTGCCGGTGTCGGGTGCCGAGCAATTGAAGACTTCCGGGGCGAGGTGCGATCTCCCCATCACCTCACACAACGGCGCGTACTCCAGGTTGCTCAATCCAGCACCCAGCTCGCTTTCCGGGAGGAAAAGGTTCCACAGGCCAGCCGCGCGAGCCAGTGGCTTCAACTCCTCGACCACAGGCCAGACCGCCCACGGCCCGAGCTCCATCGACTCGCGAAAGAAGCGTGCCTCGTTCGGATAGACGTACTCGTCCATGAACAACTCGAGTCGCTCGACGAGCTCGACGGTGGATGCGGAGTGATCGAAGTTCATGTTCTCCTCAGAAAGGTAGGACAAATGGCGATGCCAAGCGAACGATGCGCGAAACAATTACAGCGATCAAGTAGAAAACATTGGATGTTTGTGCTGAAATGATCGTCAACATGCGACGGGCTGGTCGCAGCTCACACACCTGCGAACTCGTTCACGGTGTCTATATGGGGGGAAGTATGAAAATTCACAGCTCCTATCCGCAGCAAACGGTCAACCGCCGCTCCGCAGCTGGCCTGCTGGCCGCGTGTGCGTTGTTCGCCGCAGCGTGCGGCAGCGATGACAAAGACTCGGGTGGCACCGCGGCACCGAGTGGCAGCGCGGCACCTTCCGAGTCCGCCGCGCCGACCGGCTCGGAAGCGGCAGCGCCGACTGGCGATCCGATTAAGGTGATGACGGTCACGACGTTGAACGCTGCCGGGCCTACGTATCAGAACATCGCCAACACCGCGAAGGCCTACGAGCAGTACGTCAACTCCCGTGGTGGTATCGCCGGTCGGCCGCTCAATGTCACCGTATGTGACGAGCAGTTCGACCCGGCCGTCGCGACGACATGCGCCCGACAGGCCGTCGAGGAAAAAATGGTTTCGGTGGTGGGTTCATTCACCTTCTTCGCCGAGAGCATCGTTCCGGTGATCGCCGAGTCCAAGATCACGTGGTTCGGGCCGTGCTGCCCGATCACCCCCTCGGAGCTGACCAGCCCCGACTCGTTCCCTATCGGTAACCAGCCGATGTACGCAGTTGGTGCCGTGTCTCAAGCCGTGAAGGATGGATGCAAGGCGATCAACGCGGTGATCATCGACGGTGCCCAGATCTTCATCCCCCCCATGGAGAACGCGATGAAGGCGCTGGGATTGACATTCGGTGAAGAGGTCATTCTGCCGCCGACCTCGCAGGACTATTCGGCCGAGGTCGCCCAGGCCACCGGTGGAGGTGCCGACTGCGTGATCGGCGTCATCTCAGAGACGCCGTATACGACATGGAACACCGCTTGGAAGCAGTCGGGCACGACCGCCCGC
>JANPBZ010000055.1:0-7453 GCA_031430695.1 Ilumatobacteraceae bacterium | reverse complement strand
GTGACCCTGGTTTCGCTAGGGGCGGGAACCGTGGCTGTCACCGTGGCGTCCAAGTCGACATGCGTTGTCTAATCGTGGTGGCCGCAATGTCGCTGATCGTCGGCTGCGGCACCACCAGCCCTCAACGCGGTTCGAACGGCCAAGTCAGCGGCCACGCGCTCGCCGGACCCACATGCCCCGTCGAGCAACCCGGCGATCCCAACTGCCAACCGAAGCCAGTGCAAGGCAGCGTTCAGTTCGCGCAGGGTGTGCACGTCGTCAGGTCGGTGAGAATCGACGCGAGCGGTGCATTTGCGGCTGAGATTCCCGCGGGGACCTACACCGTCACGGTCGACACTGGCGACAACGCCTTCCCGGTGTGCGCGCTGGTTGAGGTCGAGGTGCGCGCTGATGCCGATGCTGTTGTGGAGATCAGTTGTGACACCGGTATCCGCTGAATCGACCTTTGGTACTTGCCTCGGGTCGGCTCGTCGGGCGGACGAGAAGTCAATGCCACGGCGGTCGGCGCGCCTTTACGGGGGCGGCGGCTGTGGTGGTCTTGGTCGTGGTCTTGGTCGTGGTGGTCTCGGCTTCGGCACGGGTCGCGTCTTGCCGGGTCGCCACTGCGCGAGTCCGCCGAGGTTGACCCGCGGCTCGTCCGTCCACGGTTGCTGCAGCGCGTCGATGCATGCCACGCGAACCCGTCCACCGGTGACCATCGCTCCGGCGACCGACGTCAGCAGAAACTCCTGGACCCGAATCGTCGACGCGCCGTCGCCGCCGAACGCAAGGTCGAGGCCACCGGGATGAGCCACCCGGTACAGGGCGGGCTGGGGTTGGCGTGGCCTGACTTGCACGTTCGTCTGGCCGCCGACGCTTGTGGTGATCGTTTCCGGATCGCCCGCGTTGCCAAAGATGAAGAAGGACGTGGCTGAATCCGGGATGACGCCCGAAGCGCTCCAATACAGGATCGTGGGGCTGTATCCCGCCTCTTGCAGGCCGCCGGTGGCAAACGTCGCATCGACCGAGCCATTGGCGTTCCAGGCCGTGATGACCAGCAGCGGGTAGGCCGGCCGGTATCTGTTGACACTCGGGATGTAGCCCCCGCCTGTCCATCCGGTGCCCACCACGTAGAGCCTGGTGCCGAGCCGCGCCATACCGACGGGAGCGAAGGCGCTGTAGTCGGAAAGCCCCCCGGTGGTGCCGTCAGGGTTGTACAGGCCGCGAACGGTTCCGGATGCGGGCGCCGCGACGCTTGGGAGACCCAGTCCGAAGTTGGGATCGTATGCACCGGTCGGCGTGACGCGTCGCAGGCCCACCGCGACAGGGCTGCTGAATGGGTCGCCGGGCACATGCGTGCTCGACGCCACGCAAATGACCGAGTCGTCGGTGTCGAGGAAGCACCTGGCATCGCTGGTGCCACCCGGATGGGTGAAGCCCTTGATGTCGACAAAGCCGGCGGTGCCGTACGTCGTGTCGATCTGGCCGTTCGCCTTCATCACCGTCAACTGGCTCGCGTTGGCGGTGTTGGTGTACAGCGCGATGCTCCCGTCGGAGCGGCTACCCAACACCCGCGCGTCGCCTCCGCCGCCAACGGGATTCGGAAGGGCGATCCCGGCTGTACCGAACGCTGGGTCGGGCACACCCGTTGGCCCCATCTTGACAACCCACGCGTCGGGTCCGTTGCCCGCGACGAGAATGCTTCCGTCGGCGAGGCGCGTCAGCGTGCTGACAAGTGATCCGGCAGAGATCGGCGCCAACGAGCGCAATGGTCCCTGTGCGCCGGTGGGCGTGGTGAATCTCAGCGCAGGCACCGTGGTCGCCGTGGTGCGCTCCACGAACACGGCGCTGCCATCCGGGCCCACCAGTGCCGGGTGGCGAACGGATCCGAGCAGGGCAAATCCTCCGTCGCCATACGTCACGTTGGGCTGCGCGGTCGGCAGTGAGAGGGCCACGACAACCGGCACGCGATCGCAGTCGGCGCCATGAATCTGTCGCGTGCCGCCCACGAACATCTGGGACCCACTGACGACGATTCCCGCCGGGGTGACGGGCGCCTCGTCGCACGGCACCGTCGCAGTGCCGGCAACGCCGAAGGAGCCATCGACGGCTCCGTGGTTGGGGGAGCCAGGAGCCCACTGGAAGCGGCAACCGGCGGTGCGGAGATCGCCGGCTCGATCAGCCTGTCTTGGTACGCGCTGGGCGAAGATCGTCATGCCGCTCGCATCCGACGCCAACACCGGATCGGCCAGAGGACCACCGAGGTCGTGCTCGGCGACACCGCTACCGGCGAACGACTGGTCGAGATCGATCCCGTTCGGATCGATTGCAAAGGCCACCGCGCGTCGCCCGACACACCCGGCCAGGCCACCGGCGGTCTCGCCGGCGCAGATAAAGTCGCGGTACCCGACTCCTAGCGGCGAGGCCCAGATGCCGTTTTCGCCGAAGTTGACGTCGCGGGTGCCGTCCGCACGGATGCGCAGGATCGCCCCCACCGACGTTGCGCCAACTCCTGGGTGGTTGAGGTGCGCGGTGAGAGCGATCGAGGCAGCCCCACCGTTGAACCGCACCGAGGCGACTTCCACCCTGACCAGCCCCGGAAGCGATGGTGTGCCGGCGAGGTCGAAGGATCGTGGTGTGCTGCCCGCTCCATGAAGCAACACGACGGCGAGGCGACTTCCCCACGACGAGGCGATGCCGAGATCGGTCCCCTCGGTCGCGATGCGGACGGTTCCTGCGGGATTTCCGTTCACGGCGTCGTAGAGCCACTGCGGCGAGACCACGTCTCGCGACTGCACCTGGCCGGCGGGAGAAACGATGCACATGGTGTATTCGGAGGGATTTGGCGAGAAGGGTTTCACAGAGTCCTGCCGCAGTAGCACGGCGACGTCGCCGGTCGGGGTCGAGCAACTGGCCAGGGCAAACCCGTCTCGCTGCGACTCGGACACGTTGTGGATGCGCGTGCCGTCCCAGCGGAGACGCTCTTGTGGTGAACCGTCGGGAGGGAACACCACTAATTTGACCGTTGTGTAGCGCCGGACCTTGTCGTCCACACCCGGAGTCGCCGGTGGTGGGAAATAGCTCCAGCCACCGACGACGAGGCAGGCTGAGCCGTTGGGTAGGACGTGCACGCCGGTCGTGAAGCCGCCCAAAGTGTGGACGTACTGGTCGTCGGTGAACCCGCTTTCGAACAGCACCGCCATGCCACTCCACAGCGTGCCACGGTTACCGAAGGTCTTGTCAGGTACGACGGTCATAGCGGTGCTCCCTCGTTCACGTCCCGAACTCGTTGACGATGGACCATGGCACATCTCGATGGCGCTGGCAACCGGCAGTGCGCGGTGCCCCGTTACTCATCTGTTCCGCGTCACCAACCAAGATCAGCGGTCCCATGGAGCTGATCGAGTCAATCCGGTCAGCCCCCGACCTCGAATGCATGAACTGGAATCCGCCGGGACCGGAGATCTACCGCCGACCGGCCGCACAGCACTATTGAAACGCGCTTTGACGCCCGCTCCGCCTGGACAGATTTCCGGTTCACGCCGGCGGACGCGGCAATTCGGTGGACCTCGCGGTCAGTACCTCGTTGGCCAGCGGCCCGGAGAAGCGGCGCGCATCGTGCTCGCGTGGACAGTGGCGCCGCCAACGCGACTACCCATGCGGCTGCTCACGCGACTGTCGTAGGGAACGCCTGCTCAAGCCTGTCCCGGGAAATGTCACGCGGTGGTCGTGACATCTGGTTGCATTGGGATTGGGAGGAACTGATGGCGACACAGGCGAGGACGGTCCACAGGCTGAAGGTGATGCTGCGACAGGTGAAGCCGCCGGTCTGGCGGCGCATCGAGGTGGCCTCGAGCATCAAGCTGTCCGAGCTGTCGGGACATGAGTCGCAGACCGAACCAACAACGATTCACCATCCCGTGGATCGACAAGGAGGAATGATGCGAAAGTTCTCTATCCGCCCGACGCTCACACTGAAAGGCCGCACGTTCAAGGGCTTACGAGGTTGGTCCGGCAAACCGTTGCACCCGCCTCTGACCGACATCCCAATCGCCGCCTACATCCTCGCCGCCGTCTTCGATGTCATCTCGGCGATCGGTGGCAAAGACCGCACCTGGGCGCGCGAGCTGTGGCACGCCGGCACCTACACGTTCATCGCCGGAGCGGCGGTGTCGGTGTTCGCCGCGCTCACCGGTTTCTGGGACGCGCTGAGGTCATCGGAGGCCGGCACCCAAGCCCGACGCACGATCAACACCCACGCCACGATCATGATCACCGTCACGGTGCTCGCGCTCGCCGACGTCGTCTGGCGGCTGAACGGCTATCACACCGAAGCCGTCACGCCGGTGGGGATCGTTGTGCTCTCCGTCATCATTGCGATGTTGGTGTCGGTGGGTGCGACGTTCGGAGGGACGTTGGTCTTCGACTACGGCTTCAACGTCGAGACGGCAGGCGACTCGCCCGTCTGGCACAACTCCGAGACCGACGTGCTCCCCGGCCAGCACGACGACACCGAGCCGCCAGCGTGACCGCTGAGTGCGAGCGACTGCAGCCGTGGACACACTGACCTGGCGCGAGGTCGATTTCGGCAGCGTCGTGCTGGCGGGCGTTGCGGGCGGGTACCTGATGGCGTTGGTCGGATTGTGGGCGGGACGGGTGCCGGGACTTGTGGCGATCGACATCGCCGATCACGGGCGCAAGTACATGGTGTCCGACCGGTCGAGCGCGTGGCTGATCGGTCTGCTCTCTCACTTGCTGAACAGCGTGCTCCTGGTGCTGGTTTGGGCGATGGTCATCCAACCGAACCTCGGTATCAATCGCGTGTTGGCCGGACTGGTGTGGGGTGGTGTCCTCGCCGTGGTCCTTGCCGGCGGATTGGTGGGCCCCTTGAGTGGGATCGGTTTCATGGGATTGAAGACGGCGAACTCGCGGTTCGCGTTGACAAATCTTGTGATGCACACGGTGTGGGGCCTCGTCATCGGCGCCCTCTATGTGCCGCGATGACCATCCAGATACCACACCCGACCGTCGTGCTGCACGGCGACGGGATGGCGATGGCGTGCGGGCTGGAAGGTGATCTGCGCGCCGACGAACGGCATGGTCTTTTCGTCGCAGATACCAGAGTCCTTTCGAGTTATCGAATCACGATCGCGGGACAGCAATGGCAGCTCGTCGGTCACGATCGCGAAGGTCATGGCACGGCCACGTGGAATTTCCAAAGCCCATCGATACGGACCCAGCGGGGCGAGCTCGCGCCCGGCTCGCTGTTCTTGAAGCTGCGCCGTCGCGTGTCGGCGGGGTTGCACGACGATCTCACCATCAGAGGATTCGGGGACGAGAGGATCGAGACCCGTCTGATCGTACAACTGGACTCCGACTTCGCCGACATCTTCGAGGTCAAGGATCGACGGTTGCCGCCGCGTCTCGATGTCGTGCGCACGTTCGATGGCGAACAGTTGACGTTGCGATACGAGCGCGCGGGTTTCTGCCGGGCACTACGTGTTGCGCTTTCCACACCTAACCCGGTGCAGAGGTCGACCGAGTTCGTTGGTTCGCAGATCATCTTCGACCTTGCGCTCGACCATGCCGAAGAGTGGACTTGCTGCATCCATGCCGAGGTCGAACTCGACGGAGTCATCCAAGCCTTTGCGGGTGATCCGCACGGTCCTGAACCCGAACTGGTCCCCGACTCGGCGCCCACGCTGCAAACCGAACCCGTTCTCCAACTCCCATTCGAGCGGGGATGCGCGGACCTTTACTCCCTCGCCGTCGGGGGTGGTGACACGCCTTTTGTCTCAGCTGGGGTGCCGTGGTTCATGTGCCTGTTCGGACGCGACACCTTGGTGAGCGCACTCATGACCGGCGTCGTCGGGGCTTGGCCAGCACGAGGCGCGCTGGCAGCCTTGGCTCCGCTGCAGGCGACGGCTCGTGACGACTGGCGCGACGGCGAGCCCGGCAAGCTGCCGCACGAACTGCGTCGAGGAGAGCTGGCTTTCCGCAAGGTGATCCCGCACACGCCCTACTACGGCACGCACGACGCCCCTTCCTTGTACTGCCTGACATTGTGGAACGCGTGGCGATGGACGGGCGACGACTCTCTGATCGAAGCGCATATGGAGACCGCCTTACGCGCCTTGCAGTGGTGCGATGAGCTCGGTGATCGAGACGGGGACGGCCTGCAGGAGTACGCGACCCGTAGTCAACTCGGCTACTACAACCAGAGCTGGAAGGACGCCGGTGATGCGATCCTCGAACCAACAGGCGGGTTGGCCAAACTGCCGCTCGCGACGATCGAGCTGCAGGGATACCTGTATGCAGCACGACTGGCGATGGCGGAGCTGTACGTGCACGCCGGTGAACACGGCGAAGCCCAACGACTGCGGGATTCGGCAACGACGTTGCGCAGTCTCGTCGAGGAGCGCTATTGGCTCGACGACGAGGACTTCTACGCAGTCGCGATCGACGGTGACAAGCAGCCCGTACGAACGGTCAGCTCCAACCCCGGTCAGCTACTGTGGTGCGGCCTGCCAAGCCCGGACCATGCCCGCCGGACAGCCGAGCGGCTGGTCGCCGACGACATGTTCAGCGGGTGGGGGCTCCGCACGCTGTCGTCGAAGCATCCCCGGTACAACCCGCTGTCATACCAACGCGGCTCCGTGTGGCCCCATGACACGATGCTCACCGCCGCCGGCATGGTCCGATACGGCCTCGACGACTTAGCGGCCACGCTGGTTCACAGCATGCTCGACGCGGCGTGCGCATTCGAAGAGTCACGACTCCCCGAGCTGTTCTGTGGCATCGAACGCGACCTCGGCGGCCCGGTTCCGTACGCCGAAGCCAACATTCCACAAGCCTGGGCCGCGGCGGCCGCCCCGCTCGCCCTCCAACTGTTCCTCGGCGTGGTTCCCGATGCACCTAACGGCCGGTGCTACCTCAACGCACGGCTGCCCGACTGGCTCCCTCGACTCGAGATCGACCGGCTCAGAGTCGGCCACCACAACCTGCGAATCGTCTTGGCCCGCCACGGCGGAGCAACCGTGATCGAAGACATCGGTGCAGACGGGATACAAGTAGTCGACGCCCCGACCTCGGCTGCTCTGTGGGGAACCGTCTCCACGTAGCGATCGGACCATGCCGAACCGTGAGCTAATCGGCGCGAGCTGCACCTCGTCCTCGAATCCGAGAGCCTCCTGTGCCTGCGACGTTGAACTTGCCGAGCGCAGATTCAAGGCGCTCGTGTTGATGGCCACTTACATGGCATTGCGGCTCGGTGCGCTGTTCGCGCTCACTCGAAGAAACCTCGATCTCGACAAGCCACCGTCACAGTGGTCGCTTCTGCCTCGGAGTTGGCCAACGGCACCCGGATCCTCGGTGACCCGAAGTCGTACGTCGGCCGGCGGACCGTGTCGATCCCCGCCGCAATCATTCCGGCGCTCGCTGACCACCTCGAGCAGTTCGCCGGGCCCGGTCCCGA
>JANPBZ010000054.1:0-9888 GCA_031430695.1 Ilumatobacteraceae bacterium | reverse complement strand
CTCAGGCGGCGTGCGCGGTGGTGCTGCAAGCAGCGCTGGTGACGAAGTGGTGAATCGAGCGCTACGTCAATGCCTGCGGACGCGGCCCGATGCACGTGCGCAACGGTGCGTTGGCGAACTCGCTCATTCCATCCGCGAAGCTGATGCGGGCCCGAAAGTTCAGGCGTTGCGCAGCTCGCTCGGGGCTGGCGAACACGTGGCGGATGTCGCCCAGTCGATAGCCGCCGACTACCTGCGGCCGCGGCGCGCCGGCAGGTCGCAACGCGGCTGCCATATCGAGAATTGTCTTGGGAGTACCAGAACAAACGTTGAACGGGCCGGACTCCGGTCCGTCGTTGGTCAACGCCAGCACGTTGGCGTGAGCCACATCGGCAACATGTACGAAGTCTCTGCGCTGACCACCGTCTTCGTACACGCGTGGCGCTTCACCGCGTTCGTACGCGCTGCGGAACACACTGGCCACGCCTGCATATGGCGTGTCTCGCGGCATGCGCGGGCCGTACACGTTGTGGTAGCGCAGCGACGTGACGCAACACCCGGGATGCTCGCGCTCGTAGGCATTGCACAGACCCTCTTGGGTGAGCTTGGTGGTGGCGTAGACGTTGCGCGGGTCGAGCCAGTGATCTTCCGGCACCGGCTCACTGCTCAACGATCCGTCGCACAGCGGGCACGGTGGATCGAAGACTCCTGCATCCAAGGCGCCAACGGTGCGGGCCGCCGGCCGCACCACCCCGTGTTCGGCGCATCGGTAGCGTCCCTCGCCGTAGACCACCATGCTCGACGCCAACACGATCCGACCGGCGAAGCCGGTGTCGTGCAAGGCGCGGAGCATGCAGGCCGTGCCGACATCATTGCGGCTCACGTAGTCGGCGATGTCGGCGAAATCGACACCCAATCCGACCTTCGCCGCCTGGTGGCACACGGCCTCGACGTTGTGCAGCAGGCGCGGCCAAACGTGGTTGTCGCGCACGTCGCCCCAGACGTATTCGGCGTCAGGGCTCAAACCCATCGGGACGCCGTCGTGGGCCGCCGGATCGAGGTCATCGATCGCGACTACTTCGTGGCCGAGGCCGACCAGTTCGTCGACAATGTGCGAGCCGATGAATCCGGCGCCACCCGTAACGAGCACCCTCATCGTTCGGCCCTCTCATCAACCCCGTGAACCAACATGCCTGATGTCATCCTTCCAGCGCTCAACGAAGTCGCCGCAATCGAATGGGTGTTGCGTCGCATGCCCAATGGTTACCGGCCGATCGTGGTCGACAACGGGTCGTCCGATCGCACCGCGGAAATTGCCGCAGCCTTCGGAGCGACGGTATTGCACGAGCCGCTGCGCGGCTTCGGCTCGGCATGTTGGGCGGGCTTGCAGGCGGCGACCGACGATGTCGTGTGTTTCATGGACTGCGACGCGTCGCTTGACCCGGTCGCGCTGCCGCTGGTCGCGGGGTATGTCGAACGTGACGAAGCCGACCTGGTGATCGGCGCACGAATTGCTGAGCGTGGAGCTTGGCCGGTGCATGCACGCCTGGCCAACCGCGTGCTCGCTTTGGAAGTCCGCCGGCGAACCGGCTTGCGGCTGGCTGACCTGGGGCCGATGCGAGCCGCTCGTCGTCAAGATCTGTTGTCGTTGAACCTGCGCGACCGCCGCTCGGGTTGGCCGCTGGAGATGGTGCTGCGGGCTCGAGAGGCCGGATGGCGAGTGCGCAATGTTCCCGTCGAATACCGCGAGCGCGAAGGCAGATCCAAGGTCACCGGTACCGTTCGGGGCACGATACGGGCAATCGGCGACATGGGTCGCTTGTTGCGAGACCAAAGGGGTCGCTGACCGATGCACGTGACGATCATCGCCAAAGCGCCGGTGGCCGGTGACGTCAAGACGCGGCTGTGTCCGCCGTGCACTCCCGAGCAGGCTGCCCGAATTGCCGCTGCTGCGTTGGCCGACACGTTCACTGCGGTCGAGGATGTTGCTGCTGTCACCGGCGCGAGACGGGTGCTGTTGTTGGACGGTGCCGGTCAGGACTGGATGCCGACAACGTTCGAGGTGGTCTCCCAGCGCGGCGACGGTCTGGGGCAGCGGTTGTGCAACGGCTTTGTCGATCTCGGGCCGGGGGTGATCGTGGGCATGGAAACTCCACATGTCGTGTCGGCCCTCGCCGGCGCGATCGAGGCTGCCAGATGCGGCGTCGACACGATCGGCCTGGCCCTCGACGGTGGCTATTGGATGATCGGGCTGTGCGCCGAAAGCGCGGCGATGGCACAGGATCTGTTCGAAGGCGTGGCAATGAGCGCAACACACTCCGGGCTGAGCCAGATTCGCCGAATGCATGCATGCGGTCGTCGGGTGCGGCTGCTGCCGACCGCCCGCGATCTTGACACCATCGACGATCTCAAGGCCGTCGCCGCGTCCGGTCGAGGCGGCGCCTTGGCGGCGGTTGCCGCCGAGGTGCTCGCCTCCCGGGATTGAGTGTTGCGGGGTTGAGTCTTGCGCTGAGTGGGACCGACCGGCCCCGGAGCTCATTTCGCTCAACGAATGCCGAGCTTGGCATCGGCGCCTTCCGGCATACCTAGGATCGCAGCAAGCAAGGCGTTGGCGGGTATCGATAGCGGCAGGATCGTGCGGGTCAGTAGCAGGTCGGTGTCCAGTCTGCCGCTGCGCACGGTGGGACCGAAACTGCCCCAGAAGGCACCCTCGGCTGTGATGGTCAACTCGCTCGGTATGTCGCGGGCGACGGCCCGCACGCCGAGCCCGAACTCGTCAGCTCGACCGCGTCGCACGATTGGGCGCACCAGGTGATCGTCGGCGGCGACCCCGAGCGAGACGACGAGCTCTCTCAGCGGATCGAGTGCTGGATCGTTGGCGGGCCCTGCAATGGTGGTGGCAATGCGAACTCGAATCCCGCGCGCGATCAGCCGAGGTACAGCCTCGACAACCTTGGCGAAGTTGTCGGGCCCGCGGGCCATGTCGTTGACATCGGGCAGGTGTGAATCCAGGGAGATCTGCAACGCCACGTCCGGATGGGCCAACTTGGCGGCACGTTCGAAGCGTTCACCGGCAAACAGCGTGCCATTGGTGAGCAGGACCAGCGGCAGATGCTGTGCCATCTCGAGCACGGCTTCGGGCAGCCATGGCAACAGGAACGGCTCGCCGCCGGTAACACCCAGCGCGGTGAACCCGAGTTCCTTGGCCTGCTCGGCGACGGCAACCATCTGTTCGGCACTCAGGATCCGGCGCTCGCTGCGCGGGGAGGATTCGGTCAGGCAGTACGAGCAGGCCAAGTTGCAGTGGTAGTTGGAGTACAGCCACACACGGCCCGGCAGCGTCCCATTGTGCACGGCTTCAGCGATTGGACGGCTCGGCGCCAGCGTGTCTGTCATGACATGCCTTCGTCGGCGAGTCGTTGCAGCACGTGCGGTGCCGTCGGCAGCTGGAAGCCAGTGGCGAAGCGGTTGAGGAACATCGTCGCGCCGACCGTCACTGATATCTCAATCAAAACGTGCTCACCCCAATGTTGGCGAGCGGCCTGCCAGACATCGTCGGGTATCGGTCCTGTCGCCCCGGCCAGCGCGTCGATCCAGCCGATCAAGGCTCGCTCGGATTTGGAAGGAAACCCGTCCTCCAACGGGATGTCACCGCGCAGGGCTCGCACCTCGGTCGGGGTCAGCCCGGCGTCGAGCGAAACAGCAGTGTGGGCGTGGATGCAGTACGTGCAACCCTGCAAGGCCGAGGTACGCAGGATTGCGAACTCTGTGGCCCGCAGACCGACCGAGCCGGCACTCAGCGCCGGGCCGACGAACCCGAGTGCCGGGCCGAGCAGTTCAGGCACCGAGGCCAGCGCAGCCACGATCGGGCCGGGATCGCCGCCGGCGAAGTACTGCTGAGCGGACAGGGGTGCCCGGTCGACGTCGAGGAGTTCTACACGGGCCATGGCACCATCATTCCCCATCGAGCCGGACAGAGGGCTCGGCGTTGCGCGAGTTTCGCAAATGTTTCGCGGATGGTCGCGATACGAGCCGGACAAGGTGAGTACCGTCAGGAGTGTGGCGAGCGACCTGCATCATTGGGAATCCGTGTGGGCATCGAAGCGATTCGACGAGGTCAGCTGGTATCAGGCCGATCCGCAGCCCTGAAGCGATCTCGTGCGCCGCGTGTCGGTGCCATCGAGCAGAGTTGTGGTCATCGGCGCTGGGGCCTCGGCGCTGGTTCTCGACCTCGTGGAGCACGGGTACCGGTCGGTTGAGGCCGTCGATCTGTCAGGTGCTGCGCTCGATCGGCTTGGCGATCGGCTTGGGGACGTCGCCGGTGTGGTCCGCTTTGTGTGCCGAGATGTGCTCGATTTGGTGTTCGATGGTCAGGTCGACGTTTGGCACGACCGCGCCACCTTTCATTTCCTCATCGATCCGCGCGACCAGGCTGAGTATGCGAACCGCGCCGCCGCTGCTGTGCGACCGGGCGGACACCTGATCATCGCAACTTTCGCCGCAAACGGCCCCGAGCAGTGCAGCGGCCTGCCGGTTGCCCGGCACTCCGCGGCGGTGTTGAGCGTGAGGTTTGCCGAGGGGTTCGACCAAATCGAAGCGTTCGTTCACGATCACGTCACCCCGTGGGGTGACGTGCAGCCGTTCACTTACGCCATCTTTCGGCGTCGTCAGTTGTCAGCTGAGGATCTGAGATGACCGCCACGCGGCGTCACGCCGGTGTGGGCATGGCGGTCGGTGCCGCAGCGCTGATGACGGCTTGCTCGAGCGCCTCGGGTGGAGCATCTGGGTGTGCGCCGAGCCCGTATCGGCATCGCCCACCGCTGATCATCGCCCACGCTGGTGGAGAGGGTCTCGGACCGGCAAATTCGTTGCTCGCGATGCAACGTTCGATGGCCGCCGGCGCGGATCTGCTGGACGCTGATCTGTGGATGACCCGCGACGGTGTCATCGTCGCCCACCATGATCGCAACCTGTCGAGCGGCACCGACGGCAGCGGCAACGTCGACGAACGCACCTGGGCCGAACTACAGACGGTCGATCTGCGTGCCGGCTGGCAGGGCGATCTGATCGGCCAGCCGGTGCGAATCGCGTCGCTCGACCAGATCCTGTCTGCGTTCCCCGATGTGACGATCTCGTTGGAGATCAAGCAGGCGACACCGTCGATGGCCAAGCCGCTGTGCGATCTGTTGACAACCCGTGGCGCCCTCGGTCGTGTCTACCTCAGTGCCAAAGATGACTCCGTACGGGCCGAAACCGACGTCGACTGTGTCGGGTCGACGATGATCCATACCGTGTATCGAGACGTTGTCGCTATGCGCCACGCTCACGATGCCGATAGCGGGTGGTGCGCTCCAGCGCCGATTGGCCAGCCGCCGTTTGCCGACAATTAGCTCGACGCAGCGAATATCGATTGGTCGCACGAGCGTGGCATGGCCATATACACCTGGACGGTCGACGATCCCGACACGTTGCGGCGGTTGGCAGAGGCCGGTGTCGATGCTGTCTACACCCGTCGCCCGGACATTGCGTACAAGGTGTTCGCGGAGCTCTCTGGGAGCTGATCGATCGATGGGTCGACGCCTTGTCACCTGGACGCGCTCGTAGGATCACACGCGTCGGCTGAGGTGCACCGACCGAGGATTTTCAGCAGACGGTCGGGGTACGACGTGTAGATTCCGTCGACCCCGAGACCGACCAAGAGGCGCATGTCGGCCTCGTCGTTGACCACCCACGTCAGGATGGCAACCCCATGCTCATGTGACCAAGACAACGAAGCGCGATCAACGATTTCGCGGCCGTCGACTCGGAATGGTGGCTGATCGACGGTGACGGCCGGGACGAAATGTGTGTCGCCGCGGGCCTTAGCATCGCGAGACGCGTACACGTCGTTCATGATGGCGCTGGTGCGCACGTCGGGGCACCGCTTTCGGAACTCGAGGATTTGTGGGTCACTATTGGAACCGACGAAGACGTCGTTGAATCGGTGGTGTTGACGGAGAAGGTCGCAGACGGGTTTGACCATCGCCGTTGACTCGTCCTTGAGGTCGAGCGAGAGCAGCGCGGTCGGGAACTTCTGAAGGATTGACTCGAGTGTGGGTATCGAAACATCGATACCACGGAACGGGTGCTGAGCGATGTCATCGTTCGCGCGGGCACCGGCCGGGGCGAATGCCCAACCGGCGTCGAGCTGACTCAGTTCCTTGTAGGTCATCTGTCGCACCGTGCCCTTGAGGCCGGTTATGCGGTCGACTGTGGGGTCGTGGAACGCGATCACGACGCCGTCGCCGGATAGGCGCAAGTCGACGTCGATGACGTCGGCGCCCATCGCCATCGATCGCTCGAAGGCCAGCAACGTGTTCTCCGGAAAGAGGCCGTCGCCGCCGCCGTGGGGGATGACCAATGTCCGCCCGGTTCGAAACGGATTCGTCGGATCCCCGATCAGGGTGCTTTCGGCACTGCCAGCGTCGGGCTGCGACGTGATCGAGCGAGTTGCAACCGTGCCGACCACGAGGGTGACGATTGCAGCGGCGCCGACGATCCGTCGAGATGATCTCATCGTGTCACCACCTCTCGTCCACCATGTTGTCAGGACTGACATGGTAGACCGCGCTGGCCGGCGCTCATTGGTGGCTTGCTACAGTTCACCCATGTCGTGAAGGAGTTTGACCATCACGTCGGGCCGTCGCGTGTAGATGCCGTCGATGCCCATCTTGATCAGGTCGGTCATGTCCTTCGGGTCGTCGACCACCCAGGTGAGCACGGCGATTCCCTTGCTGTGCGAGTACGCGAGGTAGTCGGAAGAAATGCGTTTCGTGCCATCGTCGGCGAAAAATGCCGGCTGGCCGACGAGCTGCTTGGTGACGAACGTTGTGTCGCCCGCGTCGCGAGCAGCCCGCATTGCGCGTCGCTCTGCGTCGGTACCCGACGTATGGACCTCGGGGCACAACTCACGAAACAACATGACTTGCTCATTGGTGTCCAGGCCGACGTACACATCGGTCGTGCGACCAAGCAATCTCAGTAGTGCGCAGAGCGGCTCGACCGCCTCAGTCCGAAGGTCCTTCAAGTCGAGCGTCACGAGCGTGTGTGGAAACCGTCGGAGAATGGCTTCGATGGTCGGGATAGCGATGCCCGTACCGCGGAGCGGATACTGCCCGTCGCGCTCGAAGTTCCACGCTGCATCGAGTGTTGCCAGTTCGGCGTAGGACTTGTCATGAACTGGACCGGTGCCGTTTGTGGTTCGTTCCAGCGTGCTGTCGTGGAAGGCGATCGGGACGTCATCAGCGGTGAGGAAAACATCTGCATCGATGACATCGCCACCCATCTCCATGCTGTGTTCGTATGCATAGAGCGTGTTCTCGGGAAACAACCCGTCACCCCCGGCGTGGGGGATCACGAGAGGGCGACCGATTCGAAACGGATTCCCGGTCGGCGTTACTTCGATCTTCATTGGCGCTACTGACGAGGCCGCACAACCGCTGAGGATCGCACCACAGCAAGCCAGCACCACCACAGCGATCGGCCGACCGAACCGATTTCGTGCGTCGTTCACCACCGACCTCCACCACAATCATGATTCGCAGGCCGAGGTTATCGCTTCTGAAATTGCCGCGAGGCTCAGATTCGCGAATTGTTCGAAGGGTTTCTCGCCGTCCGTGACGGATCGGATCGAGGTGCGTACGGTCGCTCTCGGCTGGCCAACCGCCTTGTCGTTCAACCGCCACCCCGAAAGGTCTGCCGTCGCTGCGGACCCCAGCGCAGTCGTCGCCGAAGTCGCCACTCTCGAGTGGATCCGCGACCGCATCACCGGCACCATCATCGTCGAAGAACTGCAGCGGGTCGACGAGAAGCTCGCGCAGCTCCGGACAGCGGTGAACACCGGCAACTTGGGCGGGACGGCCGATCAGGCGGCCCGGCTTGCCAACCTCGTACGCACCCTCCGCCTCCCCTGAGATGAGGTCAGGTCAAACGCCCAGCTGCCGGACTCGCGTCCCGAAACTGTCACCCACATACCGGAGTCACACTGTCAAGCATGACCGAAGTCGCACAATGAGGTCAGGTCACTGACACTGTGCAGGATTTCGTTCGAAGGTGTGCTGTGGTCTGGGGCTTCAGTCCGTTCAGTCTCTCTGGTGCGCTGAAGTGGTGCTGAGTGCGCTCCAATCCTGTACACCTTTTGTACACCTCCACGATGACAACTGTCCTACCACCTGTACTACCGTGGGTTAATGGCTGTCCGTCAGAAACGCTCGATCTCTCTCCCACCCGACCTTGCCGAGGCGATCGACCACGCCGCTGCCCAAGAAGGCACGACCGTCAGCGCCTGGCTGGCCGAAACGGCCGCTCACCGTCTGCGCCTCGATGCCGGCCGACGCGGGATCGCCGAGTGGGAACGAAAGAATGGACCGCTCAGCGCCGACGAGCTGGCCGATGGACTGGCTCGGGCTCGCGCGGTCCTTCGCCGCTCGACACCGTCACGTAAGTCCGCGTGATGAACGGTGTCACCTACGACACCGGCGCCCTCGTCGCCGCCGACCACAACGATCGGCGGATGTGGGCACTCCACGCGGGATTCCTCGCCGAAGAAGTCTCCCCGACCGTGCCAGCACCGGTACTCGCCGAAGCCTGGCGAGGTGGCTCACGTCAAGCCAGCCTGGCGCGATTCGTGGCCCTGTGCTCACTCGAACCCATGAGCGAGCAACACGCCAGATCTGTCGGAGTCCTCGCCGGCAAAGCCAACCACGACGACATCGTCGACGTGGCAGTGGTCGAGGGTGCTATTCGTAGACACGACGCCATCGTCACGTCGAACGAAAGCCACATCCGCACGATCGTCGATGCCGTCAGAGCCAAGATCATCATCGAACTGATCTGACCTGACCGCCCCTAGGCAGCCCCTAGGCATGTATCCCTGAGTCGAAATCGCAACCATGACCACTTACACAAAGTCTCGGACAGACCCTGCTCCTGGTGCTAACGAGCGCCGCGTCCGGGCCGATCACACGGTCGGCAGAAGCTAGGCACGGCCAGAGCGATACGCGAGTTCGATGACCTGCAATGCCGTGCGACCCACGTCGGCGTCGGCAAGGGGCCGCTCGCCCGTCGCACAGCATCGAGTGAAATCGGCCATCTGCGCCGCGTACATCGGCAGTGTGCAGTGGACGTAGTCGTCCGCGGCGGGCGTGGCCGGTGTGAACTGGGGCCAGATCCGGTCGTGGCCTGCCGTCCCGTATACCTCGGTGTCGGCTTCCACGCCATCGAGGCGGGGTTGCCACCATCCGCACTCCACCACGCTGCGGACAATCGTGCCATCGGCCATAAGCCACTCAATCAGCACGACGGCATCGTCATCGACCGAATAATCGCCGTGGGCCGTTCCGACGGACGCGACCACCCGAACCGGGGCCGGGTCGCCGAGCACGAACCGCGCCGTGTCGATCGCGTGGATCCCCATGTCGATGAGCGCCCCGCCGCCGGCGAGCGCGGGATCGGTGAACCATCCGCTCGGACCCCAGCCGGCATGGATCCCGTACCCGCGCGTGCGCACGGGGCGACCCACCGACCCGGCAGCGACACGGTCACGCGTGGCGATCACCTCGTCGCGGTAGCGCCACATGTGGCCGACCAACAGTGTCCGCTGTGCTGTGGAGGCGGCATCGATCATGTCGTCGGCCTCGGCGACGGTGAGCGCCATCGGCTTGTCGACGAGGACGTGCTTGCCAGCAGCGAACGCGGCCATTGCCTGCGGGTGGTGCAGTGCGTTCGGGGTGCCGATCACCACGGCGTCGACATCGGCCGCTGCCACCGCAGCTCGCCAGTTGTCGCGGGACCGGCAGATGCGGGTCACCTCGAGCCCGCAGGCCAGCGCCGCCTGGTGGTGCATCTTGCCGATGAACCCGTGGCCGAGCA
>JANPBZ010000053.1:0-10837 GCA_031430695.1 Ilumatobacteraceae bacterium | reverse complement strand
CAACAAGGCCCACAACCGCGGCATCTTCTGGAAGAAGAAGAGCTACGTCACGCTGGTCATCTCGATGGGTATTGCCTGGTGGCTGGTGGCCGCGACGGGAGTCAGCGAGACGATCTCGTTCACTCGGTACAACTGGCCAGGGTGGCATGTGCCGTGGCCGGTCTGGGTGGTCTTCGCCGGAGTCACCATTTGGAGTACCTCGAACGCCGTCAACGTCACCGATGGCCTCGACGGTCTCGCCGCCGGCGCTGCGCTCCTGGCCTTCCTGGCCTTCACGATCATCGCCTACTGGGCGTTCCGTAACCCGGAGATCTATGGCGTCACGACGAGGCTGGTCACTGGCAAGGGTGTGGTCAACCCGCTCGACCTGGCGGTGCTCGCTGCGGCGTTTGCCGGCGCGTGTGGCGGATTCTTGTGGTTCAACGCCGCGCCCGCGCGCATATTCATGGGTGACGTGGGCTCACTGGCGATCGGTACAGCCTTGGCGCTGCTGGCGTTGACGACCAACACCCAGATCCTGCTCGTGCTGATCTGCGGCATCAACGTCGTCGAGGCCGGCTCGGTGGCGATTCAGATGGTTGTCTTCAAGGCCTCGGGTCGGAAGCGTCGGCTGTTCCGCATGTCGCCCATTCATCATCATTTCGAGTTGCTGGGCTGGCCTGAGACCACGGTGATCATTCGCTTCTGGCTGATCGCAGGCATCTGTGTAGCGACGGCCCTCGCGATCTACATCGGTGACTTCACGCGTCTGGAGTTGCGGAGCCGATGACCACGCGCGCGCTGGTGTACGGAATGGCGATCTCGGGCGAAGCGGTTGCTCTGGCGCTGTCCGAGCGCGGCATTCGCGTGCTCGTCGCCGACGACGCCCCCAACGATGCCAAGGTTGCGGCAGCAGACGCGGTCGGCGCCGAGTTGATCGCTCGTCCCGATGCCGCCGAACTCGACCGGTTGATGGCGATGTGCGACATGGTGTGTCCGGCGCCGGGTATCGCGGAAACCCATCCGGTGATTGCTTCGGCCGAACGTCATGGCAAACCGATCCGCACCGAGATCGACCTGGCGTACGAGTGGGAGCAACTGCGAATCGGAGGGCCTCGCCCGATGCTGGCGGTCACCGGCACCGATGGCAAGACGACGACCACGATGATGGCAGCGGCGATGCTGCGCTGCGCGGGCCTGAAGGTCGCTGCTGTCGGCAACACCGAAGTGCCGTTGATCGCTGCGCTCGACACCGACGTCGATGCTTTTGTCGTCGAATGCAGCAGCTTCAGGTTGAACTGGATCGACCACTTTCGCAGCGAGGCCTCGGTGTGGTTGAACCTCGCCGAGGATCACCAGAACTGGCATGTGTCGATGCGGGCCTACGAGCAAGCCAAAGCGCGGATGTGGAGTCACAACCTGCCGAACGATGTTGCCGTGGGCTACGCGGCCGACCCGGTTGTCATGCGCAACCTGGCTGCGGCGACTGGTCGAAGGTGCACATTTGGCGCCGATACCGCCGACTATCGACTGGCGGGTTCGATGCTGACAGCGCCGGCAGGCCCAATCACCGACCGGTCGACGATGACCCGCGATCTTCCTCACGATGTCACGAACGCATTGGCAGCAGCGGCGATTGCGATCGAATCCGGTTTGGCGAGTGCCGACGCTGTGGCCGAAGCGCTGGCAACGTTCGAGCACCCGCCACATCGGATCGAGCCGATCGGTGAGTTCGGCGGCGCGCTTTGGTACAACGATTCGAAGGCCACGACACCACACGCAGCGATCACCGCGATCCGAGGTTTCAGCAGCGTGGTGCTGCTGGCCGGAGGTCGAAACAAGGGTCTCGACCTGGCGAGCATGTCGGGGGAACACGATCGGGTGAAGGCCGTCGTTGCCCTCGGCGAGGCCGCGGAGGTCATTCAGACGGCGTTCGCCGCGTGGTGTCCGGTGGTCGAGGTCACGTCGATGGAAGAGGCAGTCACAGCGGCTGCCGCTTTCGCCACGGCGGGCGACACCGTGTTGCTGTCGCCGGGGTGTGCCAGCTTCGACTGGTATCCCGAAGGTGGCTACCCGGCACGAGGCGAGGACTTCAAGCGCCTGGTGCATGCGCATTTCGAGAAGAGGACGGGATGAGTTCTTCGACCACCGTTATCGGTGACCGGCGCAGGCAGGCGCTCGAGCGGGCGGCCGCGCTGCGCAGGCATCCGACTCGACGCATGGCATCGAGACCTGACTCGCCCCCAACCGTTGCGTTCTACGCGATCGCCGTCGTCGTCGCCGTGTTCGTCATGCTCGGTCTGGTGATGGTGTTGTCGGCGTCGTCGATCAACCAGTTTCACCAGGGCCACTCTCCGTACCGCATCTTCAACAAGCAGTTGATGTGGGCCGCACTGGGCTTGGTGGGTCTCTGGATCGGCTTGCGCGTTCCATACCACTTCTGGCGTCACCTGGTGCTGCCGGGCTTGGTGCTGTCATGCGGGATGATGTTGCTTCCGTTCATCCCCGGCATCGGCGATCGGGTCAACGATGCCAACGCGTGGGTGTCAATCGGACCACTTTCGCTGCAGCCATCGGAGTTCTTGAAGCTGTCGGTGCTGCTGTACTGCGCCAACCTGTTGGCCAAGCGCAGGGACGAGATGGACGATCCGTCGCGCACGCTCGTGCCGGTGATGCTCGTCGCGATTGTCGGCAGCGGGCTGTGCCTGGTGCAGAGCGACCTTGGCTCGGCGATCGTGCTGGCATCGATCGTGTTCGTGGTTGCTTTCATCGCCGGCGCGCCGCTGCGACCAATGGCAGCCGCCGCCGGCCTCGGTGCCGTCGGTGCGCTTGCATTCGTGATCTCGAGCCCGCGTCGCCAGGCCCGGTTCACCGCGTTCCTCGACATCGCCGCACACAAGGACCACCTGAGCTATCAGACGTACCAGGCGATGATCGCCCTTGCACAGGGTGGGCTGGCAGGAGAAGGCGTCGGTCAAGGCAAGAACAAGTTGGGCGATTTCCTGCCGCTGGCTCACAGCGACTTCATCTTTGCCGTCGTTGCCGAGGAACTCGGGATGGTCGGTGTCGTTGCCGTGCTCGGTGGCTTCCTGATCCTGGCCTATGCCGGAGTGCAGGTGGCACTGGCTACTCAGGACCGATTTGCCAGCCTGCTGGCCGGAGGCATCGTCATCTGGTTCGTCGTCCAGACGATCATCAATGTCGGCGGGGTCACCGGGCTGATGCCGGTCACCGGGTTGACGCTGCCGTTCTTTTCTGCCGGCGGCAGTTCACTGTTCGTCACGATGACCGCGGCGGGGCTGCTGCTCAACGTGGCTCGCAACGTGAGGTGAGCACTTCGTGAAATCTTCCGACGCCGCCTTTGCCGTGGTGACGGGCGGCGGCACATCGGGACACGTGCTCGCGGCCATCGCCGTCGCCGATGCGCTCGTGGCCCGCGGGCACGATCAGCGAACCATCCACTATGTCGGCACGACTCGCGGCGTCGAACGTCGGCTGCTCCCGCCGACCGGGTACGCACACACGATGCTCGACGTTGTCGGGCTGCAGCGGTCGTTGTCGTTCCGAAACCTCGTCTTTGTCCCGAAGCTGCTTCGCTCGACTTGGCGGGCAGTGGCGTTGCTGCGCAGATTGTCGCCTCAGGTCGTCGTCAACGTCGGCGGCTACGCCAGTTTTCCCGCCACTGCAGCCGCAATCCTGCGCCGGATTCCGATTGTGGTAGTCAGCTACGATCGCCGACCGGGCCTGGTCTCGAAACTCGTGGCCCGTCGCGCCGCAGCTTGTGCCGTGGCATTCGAAGGGTCGATGCTGCCCCGGGCGCACCTGACGGGAGCGCCGGTTCGTCAGGAAGTGCTGGCGGTCGACCGGTCGGCTGATCGGGATGGAGCGCGATCTCAACTCGGCCTGCCGCACGACCGGTTCGTCTTTGCGGTCTTTGGCGGATCACTCGGGGCGACTCGCCTGAACGAAGTCACCTCCCAGGTGGTCGAACGCCTCGCCGACCGGCATGATCTGGCTGTGTATCACGTCGTGGGCGAACGCAACTTGGCGGGTGCCGCGCCCGGTCGTGATGGCAGCCAAGGCATCATGTACCGAGTGCTTGGATACGAGGACAGAATGCCGCTCGTCTATGCCGCAGCCGACCTGATGATGACGAGAGCGGGTGCAGCGACGATCGCCGAACTCGCCACCGTCGGGATGCCTGCGGTAGTCATCCCGTGGCCCGCCGCTGCGGAGAATCATCAGCTCGACAACGCTCGCGAGCTCAGTGACCACGGGGCTGCAGCGCTGATCGAGGAAGCCGACCTCACCGCCGATCGCCTGCTCGCAGAGTTCACCGAGATATCGACGAACCCAGCCAAGCTGGCTGCCATGTCGGCAGCAGCCAGCAAGATCGGTGCTCGTCATCGCAGTGGCGCGCTGGTCGACCTGATCGAGCGGGTGGCCGCGCCGTGACCGATGTGCCGCATGTCCCGCTTGATCTCTCGAAGCCGCAGCGGTTGCACGTCGTCGGCGTCGGAGGACCTGGCATGAGCGCAATCGCCATCGTCTTGGCGGAGATGGGGCACGAGGTCAGCGGCAGCGATCTTCGCGAGCGCCCCGTGCTGGAGCGTGTTCGCGCCGCCGGTGTCGATGTACACGTTGGCCACGATCGGCGTCACGTACGAGGTTGCACCGCGGTGACCGCATCGACAGCGGTGCCGGCGAGGAACATCGAGATCGATGAAGCAGCAAAGACCGGGATCGCCGTGCTGACCCGCGCCGGCATGCTGTCGTCGATCTGCGCCCAGGCGAAGTCGTTGGGTGTCGCGGGCACGCACGGCAAGACCACGACGACCTCGATGTTGATGTTGATCCTTGCCGGTGCCGGTCTGCGACCATCGTTCATCATCGGTGGCGACGTGACAGACATGGGCACCGGAGCGCAGTGGACAGGTGACGAGTGGTTGGTGGTTGAAGCCGACGAAAGCGACGGCACCCATTTGGAGCTCCCCCTGTTCGGCACGATTCTGCTCAACGTCGAGGTCGACCATCTCGATTTCTTCGGCACCGAAGAAGCGATCACCGCAAGCTTCGACCAATACCTCGCCCAGATCTCGGGACCGAAGGTGCTCTGCATCGATGACCCGGTTTGCGCTGAGCTGGCCCACCGGCATGGCGCCATCACCTACGGGACAAGCCCGGCAGCCGAGTTTCGCGCCGTCGATGTACAAACCGATCACGGGTCGAACTCCTTCAACGTCACACACTCCGGCACACCACTTGGCACCGTCGACCTACCCTTGCGCGGTATACACAACGTCCGCAACGCATTGGGTGCGTTGGCCATGGCGTGCACGGTCGGAATCCAGTTCGAGGTCGCGGCGCGTGCGTTGGCAAAGTTCGGTGGCGTTGCCAGGCGCTTCGATATCCGCGGAGTCGACGATGGCGCAGCGCTGGTCGACGACTACGCCCACCTGCCCACCGAGATCAGCGCCGTCCTGTCTGCTGCTCGGACCAGCGGAGATGGCTGGCGTCGGGTGGTCGCCGTGTTCCAACCAAATCGATTCAACCGCATGGCGATCATGTCGCCTGCGTATCGCGACGCATTTGTCGACGCCGACCTGGTGGTGCTCACCGATATCTATGCCTCGGGTACGACACCGATTCCTGGCGTCACCGGCAAACTCGTCGTCAATGCCGTACTCGATGCCCATCCGGCAACACGGTTGGCTTGGATGCCACGGCGTGGCGATTTGATCGAGTACCTCGCCAAGGAACTGCGCGTTGGCGATGTCTGCATATCAATGGGTTGTGGAGACATCGCATCGCTACCCGACGAACTGCTGCAGCGCCGGGCCGAGTTGCGGGCGGCGGCCAGTTGAGCCTGCACGACCGGCTGCACCAGGCAGTAGTGGAACTCGGTGCAATGGCACGCGTCGACGAGCCGCTCGGGCCAATGACGACGTATCGAGTGGGTGGCGCCGCGGCTGTCTTCGCCAGCCCGACGTCGATTGCCGACCTGCACGAGGTCGCTGCGGTCATCACCAAGTACCAGCTTCCGGTCCTTGTAGTCGGTCGCGGTTCCAACTTGCTGGTTGCGGACGCTGGGTTCGCAGGTGTGGCGTTGAGCCTGGCGTCGTGGGCGGATGAGATCGAGGTACAAGGAGTCGATGTCGTGTCAGGGTCAGCGGTTGCGTTGCCGGTGTTGGCACGCCGCACGGCATCGTGCGGACTGACCGGGTTCGAATGGGCGGTTGGCGTACCCGGCTCGATCGGCGGAGCAGTACGAATGAACGCCGGGGGACACGGGTCTGACATAGCGGCCAACCTGGTGCGTGCGGAGATTTTCGATCTGCATGCTCAACACCGCGGCTGGAGAGCTGTCGAGTCGCTCGGTCTGCGCTTTCGTGGTTCGAATCTCCTCGATCACGAGATCGTGCTCACCGCCCATCTTGCGTTGGCTGCTGGCGATGTCGAGCGGTCCGAACGTGAGATCGCCGAGATCGTACGCTGGCGTCGCGAAAATCAGCCAGGTGGACAGAACGCCGGTTCCGTCTTCGTCAACCCGATCCCTGGTGAGCTGTCCGCGGGGGAGTTGATCGATCGCCTCGGCCTTCGCGGCTACAGAGTCGGTGGCGCTTTCGTCTCCGACAAGCACGCCAACTTCATCCAGGCAGGCGACGGGGCGACCGCTGCCGATGTGAAGGCCGTCATCGACGACGTGCGTGCTCGAGTTGCCCGCGAAACTGGTTTCGAACTGCGCAGCGAGGTGCGACTCGTCGGCTTCGCCGAGGCTGATGCCGCGCACTCGGAAGGCTCAGCGCATGGCTGATAAGCCGAGCAAGTCCGAGAAGCGGAAGTCGCAGCCGGCGCAACCAGAATCATCGCCAGAGGCGGCAACGCCACACCCCACCATCGGGCCGGAAGACGTACCGGATGTGGTCCTCGAAGAGCTCCTGGCTGCGTTCTCCGCACAAGATGCAGAGGCGATCGACTTCGACGATCCATCGATCGATCGGATGCTTGGCCTTGGTGACAATCCGGACAGCACTGCGGGCGACATCGATCCCAGCAGCACCCTCGTCGCCGGGCCCGTCGACGATCTGGTCGACGACGCGACGGACACGACGTCGCCGACAGACCCAACCGATTCGCTGACCTCACCGAACACGATCGCTCTTCACGCGTTGCGCAACGTGATCGTGATCGGTGACGATGATCGTCCCGACGCCCTGTATCTCGATGAGCAGTCAGGTTCGCGAATGCGCGAGGTGCATTCCGGTGATGAGGACAACACCGGTGGTCGGTCGACGATCGTCATCAAGGACCTCGACGAGAGTGGCAGCATCGAGACGTTGCCGGCGCGGTCGTCGGGATCGATCGACCCTCGGGTGCGCGCCAGACGAATCGCCGTGCGGCGCGCCAAAGGGCGCAAGCGATTGATCTGGGTCGCGATCGGCGCAGCGATTCTTCTCGTGCTGGTCGGTGCCGTAGCCGTGCTGGCCTCGTCGCTGTTCGACGTGCGAACGATCGATGTGCAGGGTGCGGTCTACACCGACCCGCAACAGCTGTCGGCGATCGTCGACGAACTGCAGGGCGATGCGATCCTGCTCGTTGACACTCGCCAGATCGAGAGCCAACTCGAGAGCATCGCCTGGGTCGAGTCCGCTCGGGTGACGACCGAGTTCCCCCACCGCGTGTTCATCGATATCCGAGAGCGCAGGCCGATCGCCACATTCGCCGGCTCCGATGGCAAGTTTCGCGTGATCGACCGCGATGGGCGTGTGCTCGACGTCGTCGACGGCGTCCCCATCGACTACATGCTGATCACCGGGGCGAATCCCGATGTCGAGCGCGGCCAGTTCGCTGGTCGGCCGTTTGCCTCAGCGGCTCAGCTGGCCATCGCCTTGCCCACCCAGATCAGAGCGCTGACCAGGTCTATTGGCGTCGACGCCACGGCCGGAGACCTGACGCTGCTGCTTGGAGCGGACATCGAGGTGCGCCTCGGGCCTGCGGCAGATCTGTCGGGAAAACTGGTTCGCTTGCTTTCCGTGGTCCAGGGTGGGCTCGACGGTATCTGCGCAATCGATGTCTCGACGTCAGAGATCACGCCAACGAAGTGCGGATGATCAACGATGTCCACCGCTTCTGCCCTCGGACGTGCGAGACTTGGCGAAACAGGCGTTGACATGCCTCAATCCATTCGCCACTCAGCACTACGGAGGCTTCCCTGATGGCAGGCGCACCTCAAAATTATCTCGCGGTCATCAAGGTGATCGGCGTCGGCGGTGGTGGTGTCAATGCCGTCAACCGGATGATCGACGCGGGCCTCAAAGGAGTCGAGTTCGTCGCTGTGAACACCGACGCACAGGCGCTCCTCATGAGCGACGCCGACGTCAAGCTCGACATTGGGCGTGATCTCACGCGCGGCCTTGGTGCAGGCAGCGATCCCGAGGTCGGCCGCAATGCGGCCGAGACTCATCGCGAGGAGATCGAAGAGGTCATCAAAGGTGCCGACATGGTGTTCATCACAGCCGGCGAGGGCGGCGGCACCGGCACCGGCGCGGCGCCGATCATCGCCGAGTTGGCGCGCAGCATCGGCGCGCTTGCCATTGGTGTGGTCACGCGTCCCTTCAGCTTCGAAGGCCGCCGACGCTCGGTGCAGGCCGACGCGGGCGTCCAGCGCCTGAAGGAGAAGGTCGACACACTCATCGTCATTCCCAACGACCGCTTGCTGACCGTTGCCAACGAAAAGACCAGTGTGCTCAACGCCTTCAAGATGGCCGACGAGGTGCTGTTACAGGGCGTGTCGGGTATCACCAACCTCATCACGACCCCTGGTCTGATCAACACCGACTTCGCCGATGTCAAGATGATCCTGTCCAGCGCGGGCTCGGCCTTGATGGGGATTGGCCAGGCCAGTGGCGAGAATCGCGCCGTCACAGCTGCCAAGGCGGCCATCTCCAGTCCGTTGCTCGAGGCCGCCATCGATGGCGCGCGGGGGATCCTGCTCAACATCACCGGCCCATCGGGCATGTCGTTGTTCGAGATGAACGCGGCGGCCGAGATCATTCATGGCGTTGCCCACCAGGACGCGAACATCATCTTCGGCACGGTCATCGACGACGAGCTCGGCGACGAGGTGAAGGTCACGGTCATCGCAGCCGGGTTTGATCGCTGGGACAGCGGTGGCAACCCGGCGAGACCCGGCGGCAAGTCCACTGACAAGCCAACAGCGTCACTCAAGGATCTCTTCGCCGACCAGCCGACTGATCCGCTGGACGATGGGGACGACGATTTCGATGTGCCCTCATTCCTGAAGTGACACGGTTCCTGAAGTGACCCTGCTCCAGTGACACAGCTCGGCGACCTAGCCGAGCGACTCCAGCGAGTTCGACAGCAGATCGCAGATGCCGGTGGATCCAACGTCGAGGTGCTCGCTGTGACCAAGGGCCATCCTGTGGAGGTTGTCGAGGCGGCATGCAACGTCGGGCTGACGGCGATCGGCGAGAACTACGCGCAGGAGCTCGTGGCCAAGTTGGGCCCAGGAGCCGGCAAGGCATCGTTCGATGTGGCAGTGCACTTCATCGGCCAGCTACAAACCAACAAGGTGCGCCATATCGTCGATCTGGTCGACGTCTACGAAACACTGGACCGATCTGCACTGGTGGTCGAGTTGGCTAAGCGAGCACCCGGCGCGCATGTGCTCGTTCAGGTCAACACGACCGACGAGGCAACCAAAGGTGGATGCCCGCCGCAGGACGTCGAGTCGCTGGTGCTACGAGCCGCAGCTGCCGGCCTGGTCGTCGACGGACTGATGACGGTCGGTCCGACTACTGGTGGGCCCGAAGCTGCGCGACCTGGGTTTCGCCTTGTGCGGGCGTTGTGCGAGGAACTGGGCTTGGCGACATGTTCGATGGGAATGAGTGACGATTTCGTTGTAGCGGTTCAGGAAGGGTCGACACGTGTGCGACTCGGGAGCGTGCTGTTTGGCATGCGTCCAGCTCCGACCCCGCGAGTACGGTAATCTCAGGCGGAGGAGGACCAAGGATGCCGATCTGGAGAAACGCAATGGATTGGTTGGGACTGGGGCCCGACGATGCGTACGACGACTACGACGCGGCGCAGGAGCCCGAACGTCCCTCTCGTTCGCCCCGGCATCAACGCGAGGAGCCGGCCCCGCGCGGGCAGCGCGGGTATCAAGGCGACTACGAGCCCGACGGCACCGTGCGCACCATGCCGGCGCGCCCCAGCTACCCCACCCGCGACGGTGATCTCACCGGTCGCCGTCCCGTGCCAGCGACAGACGATTCGAATGTGCAGCCTCGCCCGATCAGTACCCAACGGCAAGCGCCGGCCAACCCGGCCGATCCGTATACGGTTCGTCCGCGACGATTCGACTCCGCACAGGAACTCGCCGACAAGTTCAAAGAAGGTCAACCCGTCATCATGAATCTCGAGGCCAGCGACCGCGAGGTATCGCGTCGACTCATCGACTTCGCCAGCGGGTTGTGCTACGGGCTCAACGGCACGATGGAGAAGGTCGCTACCGGCGTGTACCTGTTGAAGCCCATACCGCCTCGCAAGAGTGGCTACGACGGTGGAGAATTCGAAAGCTGAGTGTCCACTGTCACGGCTTCACCATGCCTAACATCTGAGAATGGACTTCAGCCCGCAGACCGTTCGTAGTGCCGGTTTCAAGACAGTCAAAAAGGGATACGACCCGGCCGAGGTTGACGACTTCAAAGAGAAGGTCGCTGCTGCGATCGAGACGGCTCAGAACCAGGCAACCGCCATGGAGGCTCGCGCCCGCGCCGCAGTCGCCAAGCTGCAAGAGGTGTCACAGCAGGTCACCAGCGGCACCGGCGTCGCCGCC
>JANPBZ010000052.1:0-2664 GCA_031430695.1 Ilumatobacteraceae bacterium | reverse complement strand
CCGAGCACGTTGTCGCTGGTGTCGAGCGCCGACATCTGGCCACTGGCTTCCTTGGCGGCTGCATCGAAGAAGTCGCCCCACGTCTTCAGCTCGCGCTTGATCACCGACGAGTCGTAGATGAAGCCGGTGGAACCCCAGTCACGCGGCACGGCCCATTCATTCTGCGGGTCCCACTCGCGACCCAAGTAGGCGGGATCGATGTTGTCCCAGTTGGGGATCTTCGACTTGTCGAGCTTCAGCAGCAGCTCCTTGGCGATCATCTGCGGCAGGTACGGTCCCGTGGGCACGATGAGGTCGAACCCGCTGCTGCCCTTGGTGGCTTCCAGCTTGGCGATCAACTCCTCGTTCGAGGCGTAGTACTGCACGTTCATGGTCACGCCGATTTCGTCACTGGCCTCTGAAACCAGATCGGGGTCGTGATACTCACCCCATGTGTACAGCGCCACGGTGCCTGAGGCCTTGACGGGTGCAGAGGTGCCGCCTGCAGCAGTGGTGCCGTCGGTCGACGTGGCAACGTTGTCGTCGCCACAACCAAGGAGCACGAGCCCCATTCCTGCGCCAAGGGCGAGGAAGTTACGGCGGCTGACCATGCTTCGGTGGAACGAGGCCGGAGCAAGAATTCGAACAGATTCGGTAGTCATTGGTTCTCCCTTGGAGGGTCGGTGGAATTGCTAAGCCGGAAGTCCGGCAGTTTCTGTGGTTGGATCGGCAAGAACGAGGTGGGCTTGGCGGGCGGAGAACGAGTAGACGTCGTCGCTCGCCCACCGGCACCACACGTGATCACCCGGTAACACCTTGGGTGCCTGCTGGCGAGGCAAGAGTACGACGAGGTCGCGCTTGGCGGTGCGCACGACGTACTGCAGCGTGTCACCGAAGTGCGACACACCGGCGACCGAGCCGCCGATGACGTTGGTGTTCGTGCCTGGGTCAGTGGTGTCGATGGTGAAACACTCGGGTCGTACCGCAGCAAGTGCGTCGCCGCCGGCTTGCACCTCCTCGTCAGGGCGGGTGACGACGAACACCGTGCCGTCGTCGGCAACCATCCCGTCGGAAGTTGCCTGGCCGCGCCAGAAGTTGTTGCGACCGATGAACCCGGCAACGAACGCCGTGGCCGGTCGCTCGTAGACCGTCTCGGGATCGCCGAGTTGCTCGACGTGGCCTTCGAGCATGATGGCGATGCGGTCGCTCATGCTCATTGCCTCTTCTTGATCGTGGGTCACGAAGATGAAGGTGATGCCGAGCTGGCTCTGCAACAGCTTCAGTTCGATCTGCATCTCTTCTCGCAGCTTGCGATCAAGAGCGCCGAGCGGCTCGTCGAGGAGCAGCACACTGGGTCGGTTGACCAGAGCTCGTGCAACAGCGACACGCTGCTGTTGACCTCCGGACATCTGACGTGGTCTGCGGCCGGCCAGCTTGCGCATTTTGACCATGTCGAGCGCTTCGATGACTCGCGAGGAGATCTCGGATTTCGATACTCCGCCCTTTTGCCGCAAGCCATAGGCAACGTTCTCGGCGACGGTCATGTGCGGGAACAGTGCGTACGCCTGGAACACCGTGTTGACGTCGCGCTTGTAGGGCGGAATGCCCTGTACGTACTCGCCACTGATGCGAATGAAGCCCTCGTCGGGCTGCTCGAAACCGGCCAGCATTCGCAACGTCGTGGTCTTGCCGCATCCCGACGGGCCGAGCAGCGACAGGAACTCTCCGGGGCGCACCGACAGGTTCAGTCGGTCGACGGCGACCATGGTGCCGAATCGCTTGGTGACGTCGGTCAGTTCGACAGCGCCGCGCTCCGACAACCCACCGTTCGGTGGCACGGATATGTCAGTCACCAATGATCCCCCTGTGTCGATTGACACACACACCATATTCTGCTCGAGCACGTCGGGGGCGCATCGGCGGGGCGACTCGTGATGTGTCGCCTCGCGCTGTGCCTCCCACCTGCACACCGTTGCACGTGGCAGGCGGTGAAATCAAGGAAAGCGCATGTTTTCAGTGTGCGCGCCACGGATTCCCTTGCGCGAGGCGGTTGCAGCCACCAGTATCCGTAGACATGGACCGATCCGGCACCCAGCTCGACGACACCGATCGAGCCATCATCGTGCAACTCCAGGCCGATGGTCGAATCCCCTACACGCGTCTCGGCACGGCAGTGGGATTGTCGGAGGCCGCCGTTCGCCAGCGTGTGCAACGCATGACGGATGCAGGAGTGATTCAGGTCGTTGCTGTGACCAACCCGCTATCGCTCGGTCTACGTCGGATGGCAATGATCAGCGTGCACACCGAGGAGCCCACCGACGACCTGGCAAAGACGCTGCAAGCGATGGTCGACATCGACTATCTGGTCGTCACCGCCGGCTCGTTCGATCTGATGTGCGAAGTGGTGGTCGAAGATGACGGAGTCCTGTTGGACATCACCAACCGCATCCGCTCGGTGCCCGGAGTGGTGTCGACCGAAACCTTCATCTACCTCGACCTCGTCAAACAAACCTTCGCCTGGGGCGCGCATTAGACCGCGCTGACTGTTTATGGGCCTCGTTTGCCTGGTTGGCCGCGGGGTTGGCTGGTGCGAGTGGTTCCGTCGGGGAAGGTGACGTCGAGGTCGGCGTTGGGTAACAGTTTGAGTTGCAGGTTGTGGCGGTGGACGTGGTGGTGGTGACGATT
>JANPBZ010000051.1:0-31505 GCA_031430695.1 Ilumatobacteraceae bacterium | reverse complement strand
TGAAGGCCGGCGCGCCGAGCACTCGCATGCCCTCGTTGGTCTGGTCGTTGAGGTTCAGGTGAGTCACCTCGACCTTGCCGTCGAGGCTTGCCGGATCGACGCAGAAGTTGTGGTTCTGACTGGTGATCTCGATGTGGCCGGATGTCTCGTGGCGGACCGGATGATTGCCCCCATGATGGCCGAACGGCAGCTTGAAGGTCTCGCCGCCGAGTGCCCTGCTGAGCAGTTGATGACCAAGGCAGATCCCGAAGATCGGCACCTGTCCCACGAGCTGGGCGATCGTGTCGACCGCGTAGCCAACCATCGCCGGGTCGCCCGGGCCATTCGACAGGAACACGCCGCCGGGTTGGCGTTCCAAGACCGCCGCCGCAGAAGTTGATGCCGGAACGACCTCGACCGTGCCCAGTCCGGCAAGGTGGCGGACCATCGTGCGCTTGATGCCGAAGTCGAAGGCGACGATCCGGCGGCGGCCGGTGCCGCTGGCCGCGGTTGTGTAGGGCGACGCACACGTGACGTCGGCTACCAGATCAATGCCATCGGTACCCGGCTCATCGGCCGCAGCCCTGCGCAGCGTCGCCTCGTCGGCCGTACCGAAGGCGCCCGCGATTGCTCCCGTGTCGCGCAAGATTCGTGTCAGCCGACGGGTGTCGATGCCACCGATCGCGCTGATCCCGTGATGTCGTAACAGCGCGTCCAGCGATCCCTCGGCCCGATGGTTGCTATGCCGGCGAGCCATCTCACGCACGATCACACCCCGGCAGAACGGCCGCTCGGATTCGTGATCCGCTGTGTTGGTGCCGTAGTTGCCAATGTGCGGGTAGGTGAAGGTGATGATCTGCCCGGCGTACGACGGGTCAGTGATCACCTCTTGGTAACCGCTCATCACGGTGTTGAAGACCACTTCACCGCTGGCGACACCGCTCGGCGGCTCGGCCCCGAACAGCTCGCCTTCGAACACGCTGCCGTCGGCCAGTACCAACGCCGCTTCTCGGATCATCGAAACAACCACCGCATGATCATGCAGTCTAATGCATGATCATCGACAGCGTCGGCTGGTTTCGCTGGATCTGGGCGCCACGGCCCGTTCACAGCAGCAGGTCGGGCGCGCAGCCTGGCACCCAGATCGATGAACAACACGATGTACTCCTCCCGTATGGGCCTCACGGGACCCATTTCACGGCAAGGCCACCGTAGCAGCCCGGCGCCGGTCGGACCGTGAGGGCCGCCCGAGATCGGCCGCTGCCTGGTGGTACCGTTGCCCAGATGCCAGAGCTGCGCGGCACGGTCGTGCTCGCCACCTACAACAGCGGGGCGTCGGTCGGCCCTGTGCTGGCCGAGATCGAAGAAGCCGCCTCGGTGCTGCGCCGATCGGGCATCGAGCTCGAGGTGTTGCTCGTCGACGACAGCAGTCCCGACAACACGGCCGCGATTGCCATCGATGAGGCGGCCAGGCTGGGTATCAAGATCGAGATCCTCACCGGATCGCACCTCGGTCTCGGCCGCTCGCAGCTCGCCGGTTTCGACCATCTACTGCGCACCGCGGATCGCGACTTCTTCGTGACCCTCGATCCCGATGGCCATCATGACGCACGTCAGATCACCGATGTCGTGCGAACCTTCGTGGCGCGTGGAAGTGGTGTGACCATTGGTTCGAGATGGGCGCGCGGTGGGTCGTCGCCCGGCACCTCCGCACTTCGTTCGCTTGTCAGTCGAACAGCCAACATCCTTGCTCGACGGATCATCGGGTTGCGCGGTGTGCACGACGCGACGACCTCGTTTCGCATCATCCGTCCCGACGTCGCCCAGCTGTGGATCGATCGCCAGATATCCGGCGACGGTTACGGCTACTTCACGACATCGGTCGCGGTCGCTCAGGCTGCGGGCTTCTCGGTCACCGAGTGCCCCATCACGTTCCGGCCTCGCTACGCGGGTGTGCGCTCGTTGTCGTTCTCCGATATCGCCGCGTTCTGGCGCAGCCTGCACACCACGCGGGTGCTGGTCGCCGAGGTGCGCGGCGAGGGCCGTCGCGACCAGGCCACATGGGCGGCTCGCTCCCCCCGTATGCAGGCCCAGCACGCATCGTCGAACTCGCAGTTCGGCGCGGCGGAAGAGTTGGAGAACCTCGCTCAAGCCAACAGGTTCTTCGGTTGGATCGCCGACGAGTTGACGCCGCACCTCGGTCACCGCATCCTCGAAGTTGGTGCAGGGATCGGCACCATCGCGACCAAGATGGCCGAACGCAAACCGGGAAGCGCGATCACCGCCATCGAGCCCGCAGAAAATCTGTTCGACGAGTTGCAGTCGTCGGTGAAACGGCTCCGCAACGTGACCGCGCTACAGCTGACGTCGCAGGAACTGGCGACCACTCGGCCACAGCAGTTCGACTCGATCGTGTACATCAACGTCCTCGAGCACATCCTCGACGATGCCGCCGAGATGCGAACCGCGTTCGACCTCGTTGCCCCCGGCGGATCGCTGGGAGTCTTCGTTCCGGCCATGTCGCGCCTGTATGGCAGCCTCGACTACAAGTCGGGGCACCACCGCCGCTACGACAAAGCCGGCCTGCGGCAGGTGATCGCCGACGCCGGCTTCGAGATCGTCGAACTCCACTACCTCGAGGTCGCCGGCGTCGTTCCCTACTGGCTGATGTATCGCGTGCTCAACCGCCAGTCGCTCAGCCCGATGTCGTCGGGAGTGTTCGACCGCGTGGTGGTACCCGTCAGCAAGATGGCGCAGCGGCTCGTCCCGAACCCACCGTTCGGCAAGAACCTGCTGGCCATCGCTCGCCGGCGTTAGCCAGCGGCCTTCCGCTTCCCGACCAGCACGTCGTCGGTGTCGAACAACACTTCGTACGGACCGTCGGGCGCAACGAGGCCGGCAACCAGGGCCTGCTGGCCCTCGCCGATCTGGGTGCGGTCGAGCACGATGTAGTCGATGGTCGAAGGATCCGGTAGCCGGAACCCGTCGTCGTTGCCCCAGTAGAACGGCACCCATGGGTTGGGCCAGTCGTAGATCTGCTCGCGATGCGACAAATGGGGCAACAAGGTGTAGGTCGCCGCGACGGAGGCATCGTCGGGCACGAGCTTCAACGCCTCGCGCATCGACGCGTGCCGCGCAGTTGGTTGGGCCCAGACGACGTATGAGTCGCCGATCGGCGAGGGCGACCAGGCGACATTGGTCATGTATGCGCAGCCGAGCAGCCAGATTGGCAGCAAGACGTGCATGACCTTGAACCGCCACAACGCTCGTCCGCCTTCGATTGCGGCGATCAGCAGCGGCGCGATCATCATCGCCGTGTACTGATAACGAATGCTGCGCGCGTACGGGCTGAGACCGATCACGCTGGCCAGCATCTGCGGCAAGACCATCAACAACGCCAATGGACCGGCCAGTGGCAGGCCACCGAGCGGCAGCGCCAGATCGCGATAGAACCGCAACCGATCGGTTTGTGTCGCGTCCGAGATCACCCGATTGGGATGGCGGATCATCGTCTTGATGATCTCCGGCATGTCGGTGCCGTAGTTGCTGTAGAAGTACTGGATGTAGAACGGTTGCTTGCCCTGGTTGAAATGTGGGATCACGAATCTCGTGGCGACCACATACCATCCGACGCCGAGGCCGAACGTCGCCAACGCCATCATCCGGTCGCGGTGGTCGCCCTTGCCGGGCCGGTACATGACCGCCAGGATGAGACCGAGCATGATGACCACCAGCGCGGCGTCTTCGCGAATTGACAAAGCAATCACCAAGGCGATGAACATGCCCCGCCATCGGCGATGACTGGCGAACCACCAGGCATACAGCAGGGGTGCAACAACGAGCGACTCTGGATGGAAGTTGGCCCAACTGATCCATTGGATCGGGGCATACAGCAGGTAGACCGTGGCGAACAGCAAGCCCATCCACGGCTTGGCGAACCGGTCACGGGCGATGAGGTAGACGGGAAAGGCCGCCACAGCCAGCCCAACGGCCTGGGCGAGATAGAGGAACGACGGACCGGCGCCCAACCAATAGAACGGGGCGAATGCCACGACGATCAGGTTGAGGTGGTGACCCCAGAACTCCATGCCGCGAACAGTCATGAAACTCTGCCCGCCGCGCGACACCAGCCAAAAGCCCTGGTCGTAGATGCCCATGTCGTACGACCACGTGCCGAAGTTGCGGTGATGTTCGATGCCAAGTTTGCCGAACACCAGGGCGAAGAGCAGAGCGCCGGCACCGGTGAACCACGCCGCCGGATGTACCGCCGAGACTCGCTCGACCCACCGTTCGAAACGGCCGATCGTGACCTCACCCGTCGGATCGTCGTCGAAGTCCGCAGTTGGGGCGACGTCCTCCTCGGCGATCACGTCGCGATGATAGGTGTCGATGCCGGTCGGGTGTCAGGCACTCGGCCGCAACACCGGCACCAACGCCGACAGAACGCCGTTGACAAAGCGACCGGAATCGTCCGTGGAGAATCGCTTGGCCATTTCCACAGCCTCGTTCAATACGACGGCGACCGGCACGTCGGGGCGCCCGAGCAACTCGAATCCGGCAATTCGAAGCACCGTGCGATCGATTGTCGGCATACGGGCCAGCGTCCACCCTTTGGCGTGCTCGGATATCGCTTCGTCCAGCCGCTGCTGATGGTGCTCGACACCTTCGACCAGCAACGTCGTCAACTCATCAGCTTCCGAGATCTGAGCGGCCAGCACCTCACCAGCAGAGATGCCCTTCGAATCGGCTTCATACAGCAGCATCATCGCCCGTTCACGCGAATCGGAGCGCTCGTCATCGGCGGGGCGTGCCCTGCGTCGTGTCACGCTCAAACTCTGGTGATGTAGTCGCCGCTGCGCGTGTCGACCCTGACCCGATCGCCAGGATTGATGAACAATGGCACTTGCAACACCAAGCCGGTCTCGAGCGTGGCCGGCTTTCGAGCGCCCGACACCCTGTCGCCCTGCATACCTGGCTCGGTGTCGGTGATCGTCAGCTCGACGGAGGCCGGGATTTCGACCGACACGATCTCGCCTTGATAGAAGGCGATGATTGCCACAGCCTGCTCGACCATGTAGTGGACGGCGTCGCCGAGCGCCACCGGGGCGACCTGGATCTGGTCGTAGTTAGCGGTGTCCATGAAGACGTATTCGTCGCCATCGCGGTACAGGAACTGCATGTCCTTCTTCTCGAGCAGAGCCTGCTCGACACGCACTCCGGCATTGAAGGTGCGATCGAAAACGTTGCCGTTCTTGACGTTGCGAAGTTTGGTGCGTACGAACGCTCCACCCTTGCCTGGCTTGACGTGCTGGAACTCGACCACCTGGAACAGCCCGTTGTCGAGCTCGAGGGTGATTCCATTCTTCAGATCATTGGTGGTGATGGCGGGCACGGTGAATCCTTCGGCGATGCAGTGAGTACTTGGCACCCGTTGTCGGTCACGACCACGAGGTCTTCGACACGGATGCCTCCGAATCCTTCACGATAGACCCCCGGCTCCACGGTCACTACGTCCCCGACCTGCAATTTCAAGTCACCGGTGCGATTGACGAACGGATCCTCGTGGATCAGCAGGCCGACTCCATGACCGGTCCCATGGCTGAACCACTCGCCGTAACCGGCTTCGGTGATTGCATCGCGACACACCGCATCGAGCTCGGCGGTACTGATGCCCGTCTGGACCGCGTCGACACCGGCGCGTTGGGCAGCGAGCACCACCTCGTACATCTCGAGTTGCTGCTGCGTCGGTTCACCGACGACGAACGTGCGCGTCATGTCGCTGTGGTAGTCGTCGTACAGCGCGCCCACGTCGATGATCACGGTATGTCCAGGCTCGATTCGCGTGTCGGTGGGGCGGTGGTGCGGACGGGCGGCATTGACTGGCCCGGCCGCCACGATCGTCTCGTAGCTCGGGCCGCTGGCACCCAGTTCGCGCATGCGAATCTCCAACTGATTGCGGACCTCGGCCTCAGTTCGCCCGTCAAGATCGTGGGCAACCTCCGCCAAGGCGGCATCGGCGATCCTGCACGCTTCCGCCATGCGGGCGATCTCACCAGCGTCCTTGCGCCGCCGCTCAGCTTCGACGACACCTCCGACCGGCACGAGCGACGTCGTGAACAGGCCTTCGAATCGCTGGTATTGCTCGTAGCTCACATGTGCGGACTCGAATCCGACCGAACTGAGGCCCGCAACCTCGGCGGCGAGCGCGTTGAGCATTGCTGCACTCGACAATCCGACGATCACCCGTCCATCGACGCCGGCGTGCGTCATCTGCGCCGTTGCCTGGTCGCCGTACCGGCCATCGGTGATCAGCACCACCTCTCGCTGACTCAGCAGGGCCCAACCGTTCGAGCCGGTGAAACCGGTCAACCAACGGATGTTGGTGAGATCGGTGACCAGCAGCGCCTCGGCCTGGTCGAATCGCGCCAGCACGCGGCCGACTCGCCCGGCGATCTCGAGCGGCGGCATCACGACGCGCTCAGCTTGGCCGCCACAGCCTCGACCGCCAGCCGGTAACCCTGCATCCCGAAACCCATGATCGACCCCGTCGACACCGGCGCGATGACGCTGGTATGCCGCCACGGTTCGCGTGCGTTCGGATTGGAAATGTGCACCTCGACGATCGGTCCGCTGAACGCAGCGAGAGCGTCGTGAATGCTCCAGGCATAGTGAGTGAATGCGCCGGGGTTGATGATGATGGCAGCGGATGTGCCGCGCGCTGCATGAATAGCGTCGACCAGTTGGCCTTCGTGGTTGGTCTGGTACGCGGAGACCTCGTGGCCGAACTCTTGCGCCGCGGCGATCGTGAACGCCACGTAGTCGTCGAGCGTGGCCGTGCCGTATATATGCGGTTCGCGCTGCCCCAACAGATTGAGGTTCGGACCATGAAGGAGGGTGATCAGCGCCACGGCTTCTATCGTGCCACGTGCTCGGCGAATTGCCTGCGATTGATTCGATACAGCACATGGCGGCGATCGACCCAGTCGGGCAGCAGCGGATGGTCGAAGTCGCCGTCGAGATCGCGGATCATCCCGAGCTTTTCCATCACCCGACGCGATTTGGCATTGCCCTCGGTCGCGAAACTCACGATCTGGGCGTCGGGTAGGTCAAGGTGCTCGAATCCCCATGCCAACGCTGCACGAGCGGCCTCGGGCGCGAAGCCGTTACCCCAATGTTGCTGGGCAAGTCGCCATCCCACCTCGACGCATGGAGTGAACGCTGCCTGCCACGACGGCGCAGCGAGGCCGACGAAGCCGACGAACTCCGCTGTGTCACTCCTCTCGACCGCCCACAATCCGAAGCCGTTGTCGCGCCATGAGTTGGCCATGCGATCGACCATCTCGTCACTCTGCTGCAACGTGAGCGTCGCCGGAAAGTGACGCATCACATCAGGAGAAGCGTTCAAGGCTGCGTACGGGATGCGATCGGTGTGGCACCACTCCCGCATCAACAATCGCTCGGTGATCAGGCGTGGTGTTGTCACTTCGGGTGTCACGCTCACCGGCTCGTCATATCGCCGAACACCTCGTTGGCGGTATCGACAGGTACGTCCGCGACCAGCTCGACTCCGAAGGGTCCATCGAGCACGAACGTCAGGCCCGCGCCCATCGCCTTCTTGTCGCGGCCCATGAGTTGGATCAACCGCTCTGGATCGACACCATCGGGAAGTGCGGTGTTGAGCTCGTAGCTTCCACCGACGACCGCATAATGCTGCTCGACGCGATCGCCGTCGATGCGCCCCAACCGGTGGGCGAGGTGGGCTGCGTACACCAATCCGATGGCCACTGCTTCGCCGTGGGCGAGCGCGAAGTCGGTCTCGATCTCCAGCGCGTGGGCCAAGGTGTGGCCGTAGTTCAGCAACGCCCGCCGGCCGCCTTCGCGCTCGTAGCTCGACACGATCTCGGCATTGATCTCGACACACCGAGCGATGCGCTCGGCCTCGTCCATCGCCAACAGGTCGTCTCCGGTGAGGAAGTGGTACTTGGCCATCTCGCCCCGCCCGCAGCGGACCTCGTGCGGCGGCAGTGTGGCCAGCGAGTCGAGATCGCACACGACGCCCGAAGGCTGCCAGAACGCGCCGATCAGGTTCTTGCCACCGATGCCGGCAACTGGGGCGATGTTGACGCCCGTCTTGCCGCCGATCGCAGCATCGACCATTCCCACCAATGTGGTCGAGACGTGCACGACCGAAACACCGCGGTGCCACGACGCCGCTGCGAACCCGGCGACGTCGGTGACCATCCCCCCGCCGACTCCGATCACGACGTCGTTGCGGGTCAGACCGAACCGGGCGAAGTCGCGGCACAGGTCTTCGACGGTGGCCAACGACTTGTGAGTCTCACCGTGACCGATCGTGAAGACCTCGGTCGGCACTCCCGGATCGAGGTCGAGTGGGATGCCGTGCTGGGTCACGATCGCAGCGCGCTTGGCCGTCGACGGAACCAAGCCTCCCAATTCGCGCCGTGCCCCGTGGCCGACGAGCACGTCGTAGCTCCGATCGCCGAGCGGCACCCGAACAGTGATCATCGCAGCACCGCTTCGACGACCTCGTTCGGACTGCGGTGGTCCACCAGCACGATGACATCGGCCACCTCTCTGTACAGCGACTGACGCGTGTCGTACATGCGCTGCAACGTACCGGCTGGATCGTCGTCGAGCAGTGGGCGGTGGCCCCCTGACATCACTCTGTCGACAAGTGCGGCCGGCGATGCACACAGCCACACGACTCTGGCGTTGGCCTGCTTCAGCGCCTCGCGATTCTGCTCACGCAACACCACGCCACCCGCTGCGGCAATGACGGCAGGCTCCGGAGTCGCCAACGCATCGAGCAACGCGGCCGTCTCGAACAAGCGAAAGGCGTCCTCGCCATCTGCTGCAAAGATCTCACGAACGGTTCGCCCGGTCGCCCTTTCGATCACTGCGTCGCTGTCGATTACTCGACGACCGAGTCGATCGGCCGCTATGCGCGCGACGGTTGTCTTACCGGACCCCATCAAACCGACGAGGACAAGATGCTGATCGGCTGCGAGCCCCACGGTCGCTAACCGAGCGAACTGCGGAACGCGTCGGCGTTGCGCACGAACTCGGCCAGCGAATCACCACCGAACTTTCGCTGTGCCTCGGCTGCGACGACCAACGCGACCATCGTTTCGGCAACCACGCCCATCGCCGGCACAGCGGTCACGTCGGTGCGCTCCTTGAAGCTGACCGTCGCCTCCTTGGTGATGACATCCACCGTCTTCAGCGACGGCTGGTTCAACGTCGCCAGCGGCTTCATCGCCGCCCGAACCACCAGCAATTCACCCGTGGTCATGCCGCCCTCGGTGCCGCCGGCCAATGCCGTCTCTCGCCGATACTCGCTGGTCGCCTCGTCCCAGACGATGGCGTCGTGTGCAGCACTGCCACGCCGTCCGGCACCCTCGAAACCGTCGCCGATCTCGACGCCCTTCACGGCTTGGATGCTCATCACTGCCTGGGCGAGCGCAGCGTCGATCTTTCGATCCCAGTGCACGTGACTGCCGAGACCGATGGGTAGTCCGTAGCCGAGCACCTCGACCACTCCCCCGAGGGAATCGCCATCCTTGGCGGCCGCCTTGACCTCGTCGATCATCGCCGCCTCGGCCGCCGAGTCGAAGCAACGCACCGGTGATTCGTCGACGCGTGCCAGGTCGGCCATCGTCGGCCGTTCGATCGCCTTCGAGCGAACAGCACCCATCTGGATGACGTGCGACAGGATCGAGACACCGAGCTCGGAGAGCAGCTTCTTGACGACTGCGCCAGCGGCGACCCGCGCGGCCGTCTCGCGAGCACTGGCCCGCTCGAGCACATCGCGCGCATCGGTGAAGCCGTACTTCTGCATGCCCACCAGATCGGCGTGGCCCGGACGCACCTGTGTCAGCGGCGCTTTCGTCGCACCGGGTGCCGGCGACATCTCCTCGTGCCATTTGTCGCTGCGGAACCACTCGCTGTTCTTGATCTCGATTGCAACAGGCGAGCCCAGTGTGCGCCCATGGCGAACGCCACCGAGCAGGGTGAGCTCGTCCTGCTCGAACTTCTGGCGAGGGCCGCGGCCATAGCCGAGGCGACGCCGAGCCATCTCGGCTCGGATCTCCTCGACCGTGATCGACAGCCCGGCGGGCAGGCCTTCGATGATCACGACCAAGGCCTGACCATGCGATTCACCGGCGGTGAGATATCGAAGCATCAGCTCAAGGCTACTGGCCTCGCGATGCCAACTCCCGCTCTGCTGCTGCCCACATCACGGCCGCGTCGGCGCTGACACCGGTCCACAGTTGTTGTTGCAGCACGGCCTGGTGCACCAGCATCCCGAGCCCCTCGACGGTGCGGGCTCCAGCGTTGTCGGCCGCTGCGAGTAGGGCAGTTCGGCGCGGGTGATAGACGATGTCCGCGACGACCTGACCCGAATGCAGCACGTCGACATCGCAGGGCAGGTCATCGGAGCCCATGCCGACCGACGTCGCATTGACGACGATGTCGCAAGCACCGATGTCGTCGGGACCGCCGACACGGCCGATCCCGCCCGCCAGGTCGACCACTGCAGCCGCTCGCTCGGTAGAGCGGTTGACGACGATGATCTTCGCTGCACCGGCGCGCACCAGCGCATCGATGATCGCGCGTGCCGCACCACCGGCGCCGAGCACACCAACTTCCTTTCCGGCGATCTCCGCGTGCTGCGCGGCCAGCGACGCCACGAATCCAGCACCGTCGGTACTGAATCCCTTCAACCGACCATCGCCGATCGGGACGACCGTGTTGACGCTACGCAGTGCGGCAGCTGCCGGATCGAGCTCGTCGACCAGGTCGGCGACTGCTTCCTTGTGCGGCATCGTGACCGACAGGCCCCCAAGGCCCAGCACGCGCATCGCATCGAGCGCGGCGCCTGCGGCGCCGGGAGCAACGTCGAATGCGGTGTACACCCAGTCGACACCGGTCGATGCAAACCCGGCATTGTGCAACGCCGGCGACAGGCTGTGACGCACGGGGCTGCCGATGACCGCGGCGACACGTGTGCTGGCCGAGATCACCCCAGCAACCCGAGATCGCGAGCGTGCTGCACGTTGATCTCGTGCTGTTCGAGCGTCGCCGCGAAGGCGTGGCGACCATCCTCGTCGGCCACCACGTAGAACAGGTAGTGGCAATCTTTCGGATTGGGAAGGGCGATGCAGATCGGGTCACCCTGAGACGGGTCGGGCGCGGGGTTGACCGCGGCCTGGATCGAAGCCCGGCCCGGATTCGCGATCGGGGTGGGAGGCAAACCCGTGTGCATGTAGGTGTTGTACGGCGTATCGATCTGGCTCAGGGCGGTAGGTGACGCCCCGACGGGCTGCCCGTACAGCAACGTGGCGTCGATCTGCAGCGGCATGCCGAGTGCCAAACGATTGAGGATGACCCGGGCGATCTTGGGGCGGTCCTCGTCGACCTTGGCTTCTCGCTCGATCATCGAGGCGACGATCAGCACCTGGTACGCGGACCACTGCAGCGGGTACGCCTTGTCGACCACATTCTCTTGTCGCACCACGAGGTCCATCAGGTCGACCATGCGCTGGGCGAGATGGCTGGGTGACTCGTCGGCCGAGATCTGATACGTGTCGGGGAAGAGCAGCCCCTCGAGTGAGGTGAGCCCGTCGGGCTGCCCCGGAACCGGCGACCGAATCGATCCATCGGTGACAGCGGTCATGAAGGCCAACGGGTCGGTGCGCGGCAACTTCGCAGAGAGGCGTTCGCTCATCTTCTGGAGCGTGAAGCCTTCCGGGAAGGTGACCTTCGTGTACGTCAACGATGGCGGTGTTCTCAGCACCCTCATGACGTTGCCGATGTGATCGCGAGGACGCAGCTCGTAGTCACCGGGTGTGAGCGTGAGGCCGCCATTGTGGTCGACGTAGTAACGGAACACCCTGGCGTTGTTGATGAGACCGCGGTCCTGCAACCGCTCGGAAACGGTGTCGACCGAGTCGGTCGGCAACACCCTGAACACCTCGACTGGACCTGGGTCGCCAGACGGATTGACCTGGCGGAGATACCACAGCCCGACGCACCCGGCCACGATGAGTCCGGTGATCGCAACGACACCAGCGAAGTAGACGATGTACTTGATCGAGCGGTGCGATCGGCGAGGGCGCTCGATCACCAACGCGTCGGTGACGTCGGGATCGTCCCAAGGATCGTGCTGCCACTCGCGTTCCTCCAGGAGTGGGCCGCGCCGGCTCACTTGGGCCCTCCCGCGTCGAGCCAGTTCTGCAACATCACTGCGGCAGCGATCTTGTCGACGATCCGTCGCCGCGCCTGGGCACGCATGTTGGCCTCGATCATCGCCTGATCCGCGGTCACGGTTGTGCGTCGCTCGTCGAATGTCACCACTGGCACGCCCACAACGGTAGCCAGCGCCGCAGCCTCGTCGATGGCAGCCCGCGCGGCAGGCCCGTTGCTGCCGTTCATGTTCAGGGGCAGGCCGACCACGACGATGTCGGCCTCCTCCTCGACAACCAGCTCGGCAATCGCCTGGTGATCTCGCCGCACGCTTCCACTGCGCTGCAATACCTGCAGCGGAGAGGCGATGGTGCCAGTGCGATCCCCGATAGCCACCCCGATGCGCTTCGACCCCAGATCGAGGCCGAGGGCGCGGGTCGCCGGGCGGGTCACTTCTCGGCCGCCTCCGCAGCTATGCGCAACGCTTCGTCGAGACCCGCTGGGTTCTTGCCGCCGGCCGTGGCGATGTCGCCCTTGCCGCCACCGCCGCCACCCACTGCCTTGGCCGCGTCCTTGATCAGATCGCCTGCGACCTTGCCTGATTCGCTGGTCACCGCTGCGACCAGCGAGACACCACCGGTATCGGTGACCCCGCCGAGCACCACGGTGTGCACGCCAGGCTGCTGGCGCACGGCTACGGCAAGATCACGCAGATCGCCTGGGCTGATGCCATCAACCCTGGTGACCACGACACCGTCTGACGCACCGGTCGCCAACTCCGCAGCCCGGCCACTGGCCAACTGACCGCGCAGGGTCTTGATCTCATCGTGCAGCGCCTTGATCTCGTCGAGGCGGCGCTGTACGCCACCGACCAATTCCTCGGTGGTTGATCCAACGAGTCGAGCCGCATCTGCAACCAGCTTCTCGTCGCGCTGCAGTAGCCGAACGGAATTCTCGCCGGTCACAGCTTCGATACGTCGCAGGTTGGAGCCGATCGACGACTCACTGACGATCTTGATCAAGCCGATGTCACCAGCGGCGCGCACATGAGTTCCACCGCACAATTCGATCGAGTTTCCGACCTCGAGGACCCTGACGACCTCGCCGTACTTGTCACCGAAAAAGGCGATCGCACCGAGGGCTGCGGCTTCATCTTTGGTGGTCTCGAACACTCGCGTCGGTGCGTTGGTGAGCGTCTCGCTGTTCGCAATCCGTTCGATCTCGGCGATCTCGGCGTCGGTCACGGCGTCGTAATGGCTGAAGTCGAAGCGCAGCCGATCGGGAGCGACCAACGATCCGGCCTGTTTGACATGTTCGCCCAACACCTTGCGCAACGCGTAGTGCAGCACGTGCGTGCCTGTGTGGTTCCGGCGAACTGCCGCGCGACGGTCCTCGTCGATGGAGGCTGTCACCGGCGTACCCGCCTGCAGCACACCGCTGGTGATCCGAGCGGTGTGCCGTCGCAAGCCCGGTAGAGCGAACGTGGTATCGAGTATCTCGGCAAGGCCACCGTCGGCGGACCGAATCGTGCCGGTGTCACCGACCTGTCCACCGCTCTCGGCATAGAAAGGTGTGCGATCCAGAAACAGTTCGAGGGTTCCGTCGTCGTTGTCGACGACGGCTAGCAGGCGGGATTCGGTTGTGTCGTCCGTGTAGCCGAGGAACTCGGTGATGCCGAACTGTTCGACGATCTCGCGGTATACGTCGAGACGATCATCGTCGGTCGCGCTGCCCTTGCGCGCCGCCTTGGCTCGTTGGCGCTGGGCTTTCATCTCCATGTCGAAACCTGCGTTGTCGACGGCGATGTTGCGCTCCCCGGCGATCTCCTCGGTGAGCTCCAGCGGAAATCCGTAGGTGTCGTGCAGCAGGAACGCCGTTGATCCCGGTAGCTCGGTGCGATCGCCGCTCAACTCGTCCTCGAGGATCGACAGGCCATTCTTCAACGTCTGACGAAATCGCTCCTCCTCGCGTGTGAGTACTCCGACGATGAAATCGCGGTTCTTGGAGACGTCGGGATAGGCGTTGCCCATGATGTCGACGGCCGTCTCGACGAGCGATGGCATGACGAGCTTCTCGGTGCCGAGCAGGTACGCGTAGCGAACAGCACGGCGGATGATTCGTCGAAGCACATAGCCGCGACCTTCGTTCGACGGGAACACCCCGTCGCTGACGAGCATGGTGCTGCTGCGGGCGTGCTCGGCCAGCACGCGCATCGCAAACGTCTCGCGATCCGTGTAGTCACCCGCCACGTACGCCTTGCCCGTCAGGCTGCAGGCCTGGTCGATGAGCGGCAACATGAGGTCGGTTTCCCACACCGCATCGACGCCCTGCAGCAAGCACAGCATGCGCTCCAGGCCGAGACCGGTATCGATCGACGGCTTCGGAAGCAGCGTGCGGCTGCCATCTGGAGCCTGGTTGTACTGCATGAACACGAGGTTCCAGAACTCCATGAATCGGTCGCCGTGCGGATCACCGAGGGGGCCACCATCGGGGCCGAACGCAGGGCCGCGGTCGATGTGGATCTCGCTGCACGGACCGCATGGCCCGGTGTCGCCCATCTGCCAGAAGTTGTCCTTGTCGCCGAGGCGTTGAATGCGCTCCATCGGCACGCCGACCTGCTCGTGCCAAATCGCCTCGGCCTCGTCGTCGGTGTCATGCACGGTGATCCACAAGCGGTCGCCATCGATGCCGAAGGTCTCGGTGGTCAACTCCCAACTCCACGGGATGATCACGCTCTTGAAGTAGTCACCGAAGCTGAAGTTGCCGAGCATTTCGAAGAAGACCAGGTGACGTTTGGTGCGCCCGACATCGTCGAGGTCGTTGTGCTTGCCACCGGCGCGGGCACACTTCTGGCTGCTGACGGCGCGCTTGTACGGCGGCGCCTCGTCGCCGACGAAGAACGGTTTGAACGGCACCATGCCCGCAACGGTGAACAACACGGTCGGATCGTGCGGGATCAGACTGGCCGATGGCACCACCGCATGGGCGCGTGCAGCGAAGAATTCGATGAAGGCGTCGCGCAGTTGGTCGGCATTCTGTGGTGGTGTAGCCATGGAGTTGCCAGCCTACCGAGGTAGTTTCAGCGCGTGCCCAAGCATTCCGACACGTCGCACGAGCAGCCGCTCGATCGCCACGAATGGATCAGCTTCGAAGACAACCACGATCGCCGCACCTGGGTGTTCGACGCCACCTTCTTGCGATCCAACTGGAGCTGCATCTACGGCGCCGGCTGCAAAGGTGTGCTCGAGGACGACGCCACTGCTCTGGCCCAGGGTTGTTGTAGCCACGGCGCCCACTTCATCGACGACGCCGACGTGCAAACCGTGCTCAACGCGCTGACCCGCTTGGAACCGCGGCACTGGCAGAACTACAAGAAGGGTCACAACAAGGGCGTACTCGAGACCGAAGATGAGGCGACCAAGACCCGAGTCGTGCGGGGCGCCTGCATCTTCCACAACGAGCCCGACTTCGAAGGTGGTGCGGGCTGTGCTTTGCACATTGCTGCGGTCGAGGCCGGCGAGCGCTACATCGATTGGAAGCCAGACGTCTGTTGGCAGCTACCGCTGCGGCTCGAACACCACACTGACGACAACGGCTACCTCACATCCACCTTGCGCGAATGGAAGCGCCGTGATTGGGGCGACGGTGGCGCCGACTTTCATTGGTGGTGCACCGAGCGTGACGACGCTTTCGTCGGAGGCGTGCCGGCCTACGCCTACCTGCGCGACGAGATCATCGAGATGGTCGGCCAGGAGCCATACGACCAGATGGTCGCTCTGCTCGAGCGCCCCAAGTGGACTCCCCTGCCTCATCCCGCCATCCGCCGCTAACGGTTCGCCCAAACCGTCGACATCACCGTGGCTTGCACAGATTTGGGCAGCCCCGGAAGGTTACGTACGGTTGTGGGGCTGCCCGATTCGGCTCATGCTCACGGCCTGAAAGCCTCCCGGAGAGACGCCATCATCGCTGGAGACTCGCTCGCGACGTCGAGGTAGGTGCACTGCAGCGGGCGAAGCCCGTCGAGAATCATTCGGTTCATCCGTTCGGTGTCGTTCTGCATCTGCATCACCGTGCGGTGAAAGGTATAGCCCAGCAATTCGACCACCACGTTGGTGCCCGGAAATTGGCAGTCGACTCGAATCAGCCGCATTTTGCGCCTGCCCACGACCGCTTGAGTCAGCGGTCTCGGCAAACCCATCTCAGCCAGTAGCACCAGGAAACGACGTTCAAGCCACGAATGACCACCTCGGGTGATCTCATTGCCTTCCAACACTGACACGAGTCCGGCGAGTCCGGCGCGACCTCGGCAGCGAAGCTCGACAATTCGTCTGTGCAGGAAGTCCTCGCTCGTCAGTCGATCTCGCAGCGCGCTGTCGATCGCCGCGGCCAACCGTTCTCTGGTCTCGGTCCCGGCCAGGTCGATGATGGTTCGGGTGGCGGACATCGTCGGGATGCCGTCCACCTCCGTCATGTCCAAGCGGGTGAGGTCGCGACCGCGGTGGATGACGTGCCCGATCCGATTCACCGATCTATCGCGCGGGACCACGAGGTGAAAGGGAGGTTCCAGATGAAACCCATCGAAGCCATCGAGGGCGCCCGCCGTCGGCCCAAACGCCCAGCACGGCGGGCCGACCGAGGCGATCAACTCTCTGAGTTCAAGTAGATGGCGGGCGTAGATGAGAGGGCTATTGCCCCGACTGCGGATGCCGCTCAGGTCTCGGCTTCGAAGCGACACGTCGTGTCGCTGACCATCTGCTGTCGCCGATCGGCGACTGACACTGGTCACGTGCCGGATTCAATCCCCGCGCCATCCGATCAGCAACACTTGGACGATTCGGGCAGCCCCAGAACGCTACGTACGGTTCTGGGGCTGCCCAGTTCGACCGGAAGGCGCCGAGATCCGACGCGGGGCGGCAAACACTCGATGAGGGGTTAGGCGCTGACCTTTTTGTTTGCCTTGCGGCGCTCTTCCAAGGCCAGGTGGCGCTTGCGGATGCGAATCGCCTTGGGGGTCACTTCGACGAGTTCATCCTCGACGATCCACTCGATGGCCGTCTCCAGGGTGTGAATCTTCGGGTTTGGCAGCTTCACGGCATCGTCGTGGCTGTGCGTGCGGATGTTGTTCTTCTCCTTCGGCCGCACTGCATTGACAACCATCTCGTCGTCGCGCGCGCATTCGCCGACGACCATCCCCTCGTAGACCTGCTCGCCAGGAGCGACGAAGAACTGTCCACTGAGCTGAAGCTTGTCGAGCGCATAGCCGGTGGTCTGGCCGACGCGGTCACTGACCATTGCCCCGCCACGTGAATCGGGCATGTCGCCCGCCCACGGCATCCACCCCATGTGGTGCTGATGCAGGAGTGCCGTACCACGGGTTGTGGTCATCAACAGCGAGCGGAAACCGATCAGCCCGCGGCTCGGGCATTCGAACGTCACGATCGTGCGACCGGCATCGCCCGTGCGCAGGTCCGTGATGCGGCCTTTGCGAGGTGCGAGCTCCTGGGTAACCGTGCCGACATGCTCGTCTGGTACGTCGCACACGCCGCGTTCTTGGGGCTCGAACTTCTTGCCGTTGACTTCTTTGGTGATGACCTCCGGGCGGCTGACCTGCAGCTCGTATCCCTCGCGACGCATCGCTTCGATCAAGACCGCCAGCTGCAGTTCGCCACGGCCGGCGACCTCGATGACATCGGGCGAACCGGTCTCGAACAGCTTGATGGAAACGTTGCCGAGCAGCTCCTTGTTCAACCGATCCACGAGGTGACGACTGGTGACGTATTTGCCGTCGCGTCCCGCGAACGGCGAGGTGTTGACCCCGAAGGTCATTCGCAGCACCGGCTCGTCGACGATCAGACGGGTGAGCGCAACCGGCGACTCGGCGGAAGCAATCGTGTCGCCGATCTCGACCTCGGGGAAGCCGGCAACAACGAACAGGTCGCCGGCCGACAACTGGTCGACCTCGTTGCGACTGACACCCTCGAAGGCCATCAACTGTGTCAAGCGACGCTTCAGCGGCGCTTCACCCTCGTGGAACTCGGCCTCGAGCAGCGCGACAGTTTCGCCGCGACGCATGACGCCATTGACGACACGGCCGATCGCCAAACGGCCGAGGTACTCACTGGCGTCGAGTGTTGTGACCATTGCCTGCAACGGCGCCGTGGGATCGCCCGTTGGCGCCGGAATCGCCTCGAGGATGGTGTCGAGCAGCGGCGACAGATCGGCATCGTCGCCTGGCATGCCAACGCCCCGGACGGCTTTGCCTTCGCGGGCCACGGTCGAGATGATCTCGAAATCGATGTGATGGTCGCCGGCGTCGAGATCGATGAACAACTGGTAGATCTCGTCCAGCACTTCGTCGGCACGGGCATCGCCACGGTCGACCTTGTTGATGATGACAATGGCCGGAAGGTCGAGCGCCAATGCCTTCTGCAAGACATACCGAGTCTGAGGCAGAGGGCCCTCGGCGGCATCGACGAGTAACAACACCCCGTCGACCATCGTCAGGGCGCGCTCGACCTCGCCGCCAAAGTCGGCGTGCCCTGGCGTGTCGACCAGGTTGATCTTGACGCCCTTCCAGGTGATCGAGGCGGCCTTGGCCAAGATCGTGATGCCGCGTTCACGCTCCTGATCGTTGGAGTCCATGACACGGTCGACCACCGCCTGATGGGCCGCGAAGGTACCGGTAGCGCGCAGCAGCGCATCGACGAGTGTGGTTTTGCCGTGATCGACATGGGCGACCAGAGCAACGTTACGGAGAGAATTAGACATGACCTATCAGGGGGGTGTTGAGGCGGACAATGCCAGCTGCCTGAGGTTCAGTCGTCGGACTCGTCTTCCTCATCGTCATCGAACGTGACGCCGTACTTCTCCGCAAGCGCGGCGTACTCGTCGTCTTGTGTCGGTTGACGTTGATCGTTACTTCCGAATCCCAGATCGAATGCACTGGGACCAGCTTGTTTAAGCTTTCGCGCTTCTTCGAAGCGGCGATGACGACCCTTCTTCACGGTAGGGCTCCCGAACCTAGAGAGTTGACATTGGATGCCACTCTACCTGGTTGCGAGCGCAACATGCGGCATCCCCCCAGGTAGCGGGTGTCACCACTACCGCCCGGTGTGGCACGATGGCCGCTATGGGTCGTATTGCCGTGTTGTTGAACCAAAAAGGCGGTGTTGGCAAGACCACGGTCACCCTCGGATTGGCGTCGGCGGCGGCCCACGCCGGCGACCGGGTGCTGGTCGTCGATCTCGACCCACAGGGATCGAGCACCTGGGTCCTCGGCCACGATCCCGCCGATGGCCGGCCCTCGACCGCCGACGTTCTTGGCCCCGGTCGGGCCGCGATCAGCGTAGTCATGTCGCACTGGGGGCTGGAGGTCGACCTCGTCCCCTCGTCCCCGAGACTGCAGGATCACGAAGCCGGCAGGCCCAAACGACTGCGCAGAGCCCTCCGACACATCGCCGCCGACTATGACGCCGTCTTGATCGACTGCCCACCCTCGTTGGGAAACCTGACGATGAGCGGCTTGATTGCTGCGGATCTGGCATTGATCGTGGTCGAGCCGGCGGCCCTCGGATTGCGCGGGATCGGCGCTGTCGCCGACGCGATCGACAACGTCTGGACCACCCACAACTCCGACCTTGAACTGGCCGGAGTCGTCGTCAACAAGGTTCCGGCGATCAGCGGCGAGGCAGACCGGCGGTATGAAGAGTTGGCCCGCATCGTCGGGCGCAAGACCATCTGGCAACCCTCGATTCCCCAACGCGTCATTGTCAATCAGGCAATCGGCGAACGGCGTTCGATTCATTCTTTCGGGGCCCGATCTGCCGATGTCAGCCACTCGTTCGACGCACTGTGGTCAAAACTGCGCAAGCTTGCGCGCAGCTGAGCTATCCGTCGACGACATCGATCAGGCGCAACCCGTCTCGACCGTCGAACGTCAGCCCGGCCTTGCCCTGCACCAGCCGCTGGATTCCGTCGCCGACCAGCTGGGCGCGCCAACCCTGGAGCAGGCGGGCGTCGCTGTCGCCGCGCAGCAGCGCGACCAGGTCCGCCCGCGTTGCCAGCAGCGTGGTGTCAACCCGCTGCTTCCGGGCCAAATCGGCCATCCAGGCCGAAATGAGCGCCACGGCGGGACGCAGCTGACGTTCCAGCTCCTCGCCGTCGGGTGCGGGTAGATCGACATCGCTGCGCTGCCCCTCGGCGACCGCCTCGAGGATTTCCTTGCCGAGGTTTCCTTTACTGTGCCGTTCGTCGACGCCGCGGGCTTGGACGAGATCGAGCGTGGTTTTCGGCTGCCGCTGGGCGATACCAAGCACAGCCAGGTCGGGCAGGATCTGGCGAACGGGCACGTCGACCGACATCGCCCGTCGTTCTCGCCACTCGCATATGGCCCTGGCAACCCCGCGGGCACGTGGTTTGAGCATGCGCACGTCCTTGATCCGGAGCCAAGCCATGCTGGGATCGGTGCCCGAAGCCGGGCGTTGGCGCAGTTCCTCGCACGCCGCGGCCACCCACTCGGAACGTCCGAGCTCGTTGAGCTGAGCGTCGAGTTGATCCTGGAGGGCCAGCAAGTGGTCGACATCTGCAGCGGCATAGGCAAGCTGCTCGGCCGTCAGTGGGCGGCGCAACCAGTCGGTGAGGCGGTCGCCTTTGGCAGCCAACACTTTCAACTCGGCCATCAGCAGCGACACCAGCGAGGGGGTGCTGTACCCCAGAAATCCCGATGCCAGCTGGGTGTCGTACATCCTGGCCGGGACGGCGCCGCAAGCGTGCGTCAGAACGTCGAGATCTTGCTGAGCAGCGTGCAGAACGGCAACTGACTCGCTTTCGAACAGCCGTCGGAGAGCCGACAGGTCGACAGCCAGCGGGTCGACCAGCGTCGTTTCTCCACCGGGGGTGGCGAACTGCATGAGCGCAAGCTTCGGGAAGTAGGTGCGTTCGCGATGGAACTCGGTGTCGAGTGCGTAGCGCGGTTCAACACACAGGCGGTCGACGAGTGCGGCGAATTGCGACTGTGAATCGACCCAGCGATACGTCACGCAGGCTGATCCCCGGCCACCGTGCCGCGACCGCTGATGATCCACGCCATGGTCCCACCCTCGACGTTGACAGCGTCGAGGCCCTGTTCGACCAGAAACTCGCACGCCCGGTAGCTGCGGCTGCCGGTTCTGCAGATCACGTAGTTGGTCTCGCCGGTGCCGAAACGATCAAGTGCGGCCGGAACGTTTCCGAGAGGCACCAGTACGGCGCCTGGGACATGACCGGCCTCGTACTCGTCGGGTTCGCGGACGTCGATGAGTCGGGAGCCCGATTGCAGCGCTGATTCGAGCTCTTCGATGCTCACTTCGGAAATGGCCATGAACCGCTCAGGTTAGAGCTTTCCCAGGTCGCCGGGCGTGTTGATGTTGTGAAGGTCGGTCGCAGGCGCCGTCACCCAGGCGATGTCGAGGCCGTCGATCGCCCGGTGCACGGCGCGCTCACCTGACTCGAACCGTCCGCGCAGCACCTCAGCGGCGCGACCCGACCACACCGCACAGAGCGGCTCGGCACGATCCGTGAATGCGATGGCCGCATCGTGATCGCCCAGGGACGCGACCAACTCTGCCACCGTTGCTGCGCGAAGGCTCGGGAGATCGCAGGCGACCACGGCGGCGGGCGATCCGATCGCGAGAGCACTGACGATGCCGCCGAGGGGACCCTCGCCCGGAAACTCGTCGTCGATGTACTCGAGTCCGAGATCGTTCAGCAACGCACGGTCGCCGCCGATCGCGACAACCCGAGAGCACCCGGCTGCCAGCAATGCGTCGGCCACATGGCGCGCCATCGCCTCGCCGGCGACCTCGATCGTTGCCTTGTCGACACCCATGCGACTGCTGGCACCACCACACAGCACCGCGCCGATCGGAGCGGCCGTCATGCTCGGATCACCCGGTGGTGGGAACGCCGTTGGGGTCGAGTTGCTGCATGAACACGGCGATGCGATCGGCCTCATCGTGTTCACCGATGGCTGCAGCCATTTGCTGGAGACCGCGTAGGCACCGCAAGAACCCCCGATTGGTCTCGTCGACCCAGCGCACGTAGCCGGATCCTCGCCATCCGTTGGCGCGCAGGGCATCGAGACCACGGTGGTATCCCACCCGGAATGCCGCGTAGCGCTCGATCTCGTCGCGACCGAGCGCGCCGAGTGCCGCCCATGCATTCAGCGATCGCGGGTTGGAGGCGACAACGTGGGCGACGTGCGAGCGCCGATCGTCGAGCGGTGCCGCGATTGCTCGGTGGAGGGCCTCATCGACCGCCGCTGCCTCGGCGGGCAGCACCGTGCGCGGCGGTCCGGACGGGTGCATCGAAATGGAGTGCTCACTCACGGGATCACCCTAGGCCCTATGGTTCGCCCATGACCGCAATGACCGTTGAGTCGGCGAAGAACATTGGAATCGCCGTCGCCGTTGCTCTGGTTGCTCTCATGCTGGTGCTGTCCGTCGTGATCAAGAACGTCACCGCCAAGCTCCTCAGCATCGTGATCGTAGGCGGACTGGCCTTTGGCGTATGGACGCAGCGGTCGTCGCTGCAGGACTGTGCCGACAAGGTCAAAGCACGTGGCGTGCTGGGCGACCGAAGCGATGTCACCTGTTCGTTCATGGGATCCGATATCAACGTCTCGGTGCCGTAGGGGTTTTCACGGAGTCGCCAACGCGGCCCACGGTGCGCCGACCATCGCCAGCAGCGGGTCGATCACTGCAGATTTGAACAATTCGGGGTGGCTCAGGGGTGCGTCGTGACGGCAGCCCGCCAGTTCGGCGAGCGGACAGTCGAGCAGTGTGGCCGCGTGTCGCATTCCCTGGTGGTGATGCGGCGCGCCAAGGCTGCCGAAGGCCGTGATCACCGGCACCGTGATGTGCGATGCGGTCCACGGTTGGTGACGTCGTAGGTCTGCCAGTTCCTCGACCATGGCCAGTCCCTCGGCGCGTCGGATCTGCCTGCTGCGCTCCGGCAGTTCCTCCCAGCGCCGATCGCCCAGCATTCGCCGCATGAACCGCTCGGCGGCTTCCTCGGGCTGTCCCGCCGCAGCGACCGCGATCGCACCCGCCGTTGTGCCCGGCCACCATGGCTCCCAGGACAGCGGTGTCTCGTAGACGGCAACCCCGGCAACCAGATCGGGATGTCGATCAGCGGTGGCCAGCGCAACGTTGCCTCCGTAGCTATGACCGACCAGCACCGCCTTGCGCCCGGCGAGCAAGCCGACGAGGTCGTTGACCTGGGTGCCCATGCTGAATGGACCCGCGTGCGGATACGAGCGGCCGTAGCCGCGGCGGTCGTACCGCAGGACCCTGAAGTCACCATCGAGGCGGCGACTGAGCTTCAACATTCCTGCGGATCGATCCATCGACCCGTGGATCACGACGACCAGGGGATGGTCGGCATCACCTGCTTCTTCGGCCCACAGGCTGCTCACGAAACTCGGACAATGCGCAGCACGTCGGTTGATGCCCCGCTGGGGCGGTCGGGCGCACCCGCGAGTACCAGCACTGTCTCGCCAGAACGAACGAGGCCTTTTCGGACAGCCGACTCGACCGCGAACCACACCAGTTCGTCGGTGGTCGTGTAGGTCTCGACCTGCAGCGACGTAACACCCCACGACAGCGCCAGGGCTCGAACGGTGACGGGATCAGGAGACAATCCGATCAGCCTGGCCGAGGGACGGAACCGGGCCATGGCCAGCGCGGTGCGTCCCGACCGGGTACAGCACAAAATGGCATCTGCTCCGGCATCACTGGCTGCCAGACCGGCGGCATGGGTGATGGCCATGGTGATTCGATCCGGTCCCTGGGGAAAGCTCGTACGTTGCAATCGGCCAAGGTGGTCGGCCCAGTGCGCGTAGTCAGCTTCGCGTTCGGCGCGCTCGGCGACTCTGGCCATCGTCTTGACCACGTTGACCGGATCCACACCGATCGCCGTCTCCCCCGACAGCATCAGCGCGTCGGTGCCGTCGAACACCGCATTGGCGACATCGCTGACTTCGGCGCGGGTCGGCGAGGGAGCGGTCACCATGCTCTCCATCATCTGTGTAGCCGTGATCACAGGCACACCGGCTTCAACGCAGGCGCGGACGATGCGTTTCTGCATGTGCGGCACATCCTCGAGAGGGCACTCGATACCGAGATCGCCGCGGGCGACCATGGTCGCATCGGACGCGGCGATGATCTCGTCGAGATGCTCGATCGCCGACAAGGTCTCGATCTTGGCCACCAGCCTGGTCGCTATCGGAGCGACTGCGTTGCGCACCTTGTGGAGGTCGTCCGCGCCGCGAACAAACGAGACCGCGAGGAAGTCGGCGCCCTCGGCGGCCATGGCCGCGGCAAGCACAAGGTCCTCGGGTGTTGGTGTCGTTATTCGCAGCCGTTCTGATGGGAGATGCACGCCAGGTCGGCCCTGTGTATGGCCACCGCTGCGTACCTGACACTCGGCACCGCGCACGGTGATTCGGTCGACCTTCAATGTGATTGCACCGTCACCGATCACGATCCGATCACCACTGTGCAGGTCGACCAGCAGCGTTGCGTAGTCCACACCGATCACGTCGCTGGAGCTGGTCTCGGCGTCGGTCACCAACGTGACCATCGATCCGGCCACGAGCTCGACGCCCGCCGCCGGGAACGGGGCTGCGCGCACCTTTGGCCCGGGCAGGTCCGCCAGCACGGCAACGATCGAGCCGGTTCGCAACGCTGTGGCACGCACCGCCCGCAGCCGGGCGACGTGTTCAGGCAGATGGCCGTGACTGAGATTGAGCCGCACGACATCGACGCCAGCAAGCAGCAGGGCCTCCAGGACGTGCGGGGGATCGGTGGCCGGACCCAGCGTGGCCACGATCTTCGTTCTTGCGTTCATGCCTGATTAGCTAGTGGTCCATGGAGCTGCTGTTGGTTCGCCACGCCCTGCCTGTTCGTCGTGAGTTGGTCGACGGCCCGGCGGATCCCGAGCTCTCCGCCGACGGCCGCGCCCAGGCTGAGCATGTGGCTACGTACCTGTCGTCGGAGCATCTCGATGCAATCTACGCCAGTCCGTTGCGGCGTGCGTACGAAACCGCAACTGCGATCGCAGCGCATCACGCTGTCGAGGTGCAGCTCCGCGACGGACTGGCCGAGTTCGACCGGCTCTCGTCCGACTACATCCCTACCGAGGAGCTCAGGGCCGCCAACGATCCGCGGTATCACGCAATGCTGGCCGGCGATTGGGACACCGACGAGGAATCCTCGGCCGAGTTCCGTTCCCGTGTCGTGCAGTCGATCGAGGAACTGATCGACCAACACCCCGCCCAGCGAATCGCCGTCGTGTGTCACGGCGGCGTGATCAACAGCTACCTGTGCCACGTATTGGGACTTGTCAGTCCCGGTGGAGGCTTCTTCTATCCGAACTACACCAGCATCAACCGCATCGCCGCGGCTCGCGGTGGCACGCGCACAGTGGTGACGCTCAACGAGACGTCGCACCTCCGAGGCACCGGCCTGCCGATGGGACTGTTCCAGGGAGAATGATGGCACAACTCGACGATCTCATCGCCTTCCTCGCGGCCTCGCCCTCGCCGTGGCACGTGGTGTCGACTGCTGCAGCCCGGCTGACCGCTGCCGGCTTCGAAGCCACCGACATCGGAGCACCCTGGAACGAGGTGCCGGCGCGCGGATTCGTGGTACGAGGCGCAGCCCTGGTCGCCTGGAACCGGGGATCTTCGGCCGAACCACGGTCACCGCTGCGACTGGTCGGCGCTCACACCGACTCCCCCGGCCTGCGAGTCAAACCGCGGCCCGACACGGGCGGTGTTGGCTGGAAACAGCTCGGCGTCGAGGTGTACGGCGGGGTACTGACCAATTCGTGGCTGGATCGTGATCTCGGCATCGCCGGGCGCGTGGAACTGATGGACGGCTACGCCGTCGACGTATGCATCGACGAGGCGGTCTGCCGCGTTCCGCAACTGGCAATCCATCTCGATCGCGACGTCAACGAGCGCGGGCTGATCCTCGACAAGCAACAGCATCTGACGCCTGTATGGGGAACTGGTTCACCGCGCATTGGAGAGTTCTCGGAATGGCTGGCCGGCCATCTCGGTGTCGCAGCAGCCGACGTGTCGACCTGGGAGCTGTGCCTGTTCGATCACACTCCTCCTGCCGTTCTGGGCGGCGATCAGTCGTTGCTGGCTGCCGGCCGCCTCGACAACCAGGTGTCGTGCTGGGCCGCCGTCGATGCGATCGCAGCCGTCGACAGCGCACCGGGTGCCACTGCGGTCATCGCCCTGTTCGACCATGAGGAGGTCGGCTCGGAAAGCATCACTGGCGCTGCCGGGCCGCTACTCGAGCACGTGCTCGAGCGACTGGCCCTATCGAACGGCGCCACCCGCGCCGACTTCTTGACCCAACTCGCAACGAGTACATGCGTCTCCGCCGACAACGCCCACGCTGTGCACCCCAACTACCGCGAGCGCCACGATCCAGACCATCAGCCACTCGTCAACCACGGGCCGGCCATCAAGCTCAACAGCAACCAGCGCTACGCCACCTCGGCACACTCGGCCGCCATGTTGCGACAGGTGTTCGACGAAGCCGGCGTGCAGTCGCAGATCTTCGTCAGCCGCAACAACATGCCGTGCGGTTCGACGATCGGCCCGATCACGGCAACTCGCCTGGGGATCGAGACGGTCGACGTCGGTGTACCGCAGTTGTCGATGCACTCCGCACGCGAACTGTGTGGCGTCGACGATCCGATCTCACTTGCCATCGGCCTGCGCCACTACTTCGACCGTCCCTGATCAGAGAACGCGAGCCTGAGCGACGTCGAACAGACGCTGCAGTTCGGCGTGCAACTCAACCGTCAACAGCCGCGCCGCGTCGCGCTGTTCCTTCGGACTCTTTGCGTCGGTCGACGCCTGGATCGGCCGGCCGACCACGACGTAGAGCTTGTGAGGGCGGACGAATCTGGCGCCCTTTGGCATGGCTCGCTCGGATCCCCCGATGCCGACCGGCACAATCGGCACGCCGGCCTTCACCGCGATATAGGTCGCGCCGTCGAACAGAGGCTGCATCAGTGGGCCACTCTTGCGCTCGCCCTCGGGGAACAGCACCAGCGGCTCGCCGCCTTCGAGCACGGCGATGCACCGCTTCAGCGCCTCCCGGTCGGCGGTGCCGCGGCTGACCGGGAATCCGCCGAGCGCTGTCAGCAGACGACCGAATGCCTTGTTCTTCCAGTACTTGTCGGCACCCATGAACCGCATGCGGCGGCGCGTGACTCCCGACGCGATCGGCGTGTCGAGAATGCTGCGATGACTGGGTGCCAGCAGGAAGATGCCGTGTGCCGGCACGTTCTCACGACCCTCGACGGTCATCCGGCACCAGATGCGACAGAACCACGTCACGATGAGGCGCACGATCTGATACGCGATGCGATCCACCATCGTGTTGCCGATCAGTTTAGTCGAGATCTTGGTCATGCCCGCTCCAGAAGATGTTCAATCCGTTCGAGCACCTCGTCGATGCTCAGCCCGGTGGTATCTACCACGATCGAGCCATCAGCCTCGACAAGCGGGCTGTCGTTACGCGAACTGTCGTGGCGATCGCGCCGCTCGATCGCCGCCTCGATCTCGTCGACATCGCCCCCTGCCTCGGCTACCCGGCGTTCGGCCCGCACCCGAGGCGATGCCGTGAGATACAACTTCAGCTGGGCATCGGGAAACACCACGGACCCGATATCGCGGCCCTCCAGGACTCCCCCGCCTCGCTGATTCGCCCAGTTGCGCTGCCGCCGTACGAGTTCGGCGCGCACCTCGCTGTTGGCGGCGACGGCGCTGACCGCCGTGGTCACCTCATGACTGCGGATCTCGGTGGTGGCGTCGAACCCGTCGACGAGCACGCCGTGCTCGCCGACCTCGAGGGTGATGTCTTCGGCCAGCTTGGCGACGCGGTCGAGATCGGTCGTGTCGATACCGCGGCGCATCGCCGCGTAGGTGACCGCTCGGTACATCGCCCCGGTGTCGAGGTACTCCAGACCCAGGCGAGCCGCGAGGGCCCGCGCAACGGTGCTCTTGCCGGCTCCTGCCGGACCATCAATAGCAATGACTCGCACCTACCAGCTCGTCCCCTGCGGCTGACCTTCGCTGTAGCCCGCAGCGCTTTGCACGCCCACCACAGCCCGTTCATGGAACTCGGCAATGGTGGCCGCCCCGGCATACGTGCATGCGGACCGGACCCCGGCGACGATTTCGTCGATGATGTCTTCGACACCGGGCCGGTCCGGGTCGAGGTACATGCGCGAGGTGCTGATGCCCTCTTCGAACAATTCCTTGCGCGCCCGCTCGAATGCGGTCTCGGTGCGGTTGCGGATCTTCACTGCACGGTTGCTGGCCATGCCGAAGCTCTCTTTGTAGAGCCGACCGTCGGGATCGCGCAAGGTGTCGGCTGCCGACTCGTAGGTTCCTGCGAGCCATGATCCGAACATCACGTTCGCGGCACCGGCGGCCAAGGCAAGCGCGACATCGCGGGGATAGCGCACACCACCGTCGGCCCAGATGTGTTTGCCACGCGATGCAGCCTCGGCAGAGCATTCCAGGACGGCGCTGAACTGCGGCCGGCCGACACCGGTCATCATCCGCGTCGTGCACATTGCCCCCGGACCAACTCCGACCTTCACGACGTCGGCGCCGGCGTCGATGAGATCACGCGTGCCCTGTGCGGTCACGACGTTGCCCGCGACAATCGGAGCATCGGGCGCAATTGCCCGAACCTCTTCGATGGCTCGCAATGTGCGCGTCTGGTGGCCGTGAGCGGTGTCGATCACCAACACGTCAGCGCCCATCGCCAGCAACGACTTCGCCTTCGTTGCCGGGTCGCCGTTGATGCCGACGGCGACAGCGATGCGCAAGCGACCCTCGTCGTCAACCGCCGGTCGATAGATCGTCGATCGAAGCGCACCCTTGCGTGTCACGCACCCGATCAGTCGTCCGGAGCTGTCGACGACGGGTGCGACCGAAAGCCGCTGGCCACTGAGTCGATCGTAGATCTCGTCGGGTGGCGTGCCATCTTCGATCACCATCAGGTCGCTGCTCATCACATTCTTCAGTTGGCTGAAGCGGTCGAAGCCAACTGCGTCGTGCTCGGTGAAGATTCCGGCGGGCGCACCATCGTCGCCAACGACGACGAGGGCACCATGTGCGCGCTTGTGGATCAGCCCAAGGGCGTCGCCAACCGTGTGAGTAGGGCTGAGCGTGATGGGTGTGTCGTACACCGTGTGGCGAGACTTGACGTACTCGATGACCCCCTCGACGACATCGAGTGGGATGTCCTGTGGCAGCACTGTCAGGCCGCCACGCCGCGCAACGGTCTCTGCCATTCGGCGACCGGCGACGGCCGTCATGTTGCTGACCACAACCGGAATGGTGGTGCCGAGGGCATCCGGGGTGCTGAGATCGACGGTGAACCGCGATGCCACCGACGACAGACTGGGCACCATGAACACGTCGCTATAGGTCAGGTCGTACGGCGGGCTTTCGTTCAGCAGGCGCATAACAGCTCCAGATCGACGGTGGCCATGGCGGACCGCTCAAGGCTACGGCCTCTGCGGGCCATGTGCGACGACCGGTGGCCGATACGGTTTGTCCCGTGGCACCGCCAGTTGTTCTCGTGCATGGATGGGGCGGGTCGTTCGAGTCGACGTGGCAGGCCAACGGACTCACCGAACTCCTACGCGACGCCGGTCGCACGGTGATCGGCGTCGATCTGCTCGGCCACGGCAGCGCCCCGAAGCCCCACGACGCGACGGCCTACGAGGACCTCACCAGCCGCGTGGTCGAGGCGTGTCCACCCGACGAGGTCGACGCGATCGGCTTCTCGCTGGGAGCTATCACCTTGCTGCAACTGGCAGTGCGCGAACCACAACGTTTCAACCGGCTCGTGCTGGCCGGCGTCGGAGCGTCGCTGTTCGAGACCGACGACTCGCGTACGCGAAGGATCGTCGCCGCCCTCGAAGGTCACGGTGATCCCGACGACAACCTGTCGCGCATGTTCGTGCAGTACGCCACCCAACCCGGAAACGACATCGTCGCTCTGACCGCGGTCATGAAGCGGATCCGCCACGCATTGCGGCCGGAGATGCTGTCCGCAGTGACGTGCCCGACACTGGTCGTGATCGGCGACCGCGACTTCGCCGGCCCCGGTGAGCCGCTGGCAGAGGCGCTGCCGAACGCGACCCTGCGCACGTTGCGCAACGTCGACCACTTCGCCACGCCCGAGGCATTCGGGTTCATCGATGCGGCACTCGGGTTTCTCGACGCCGTCCCGCAGTGAACGACATCGATCGCGCAGTTGCCGTGCTGCGCGCCGGCGGCTTGGTCGCCATCCCTACGGAGACCGTCTACGGCTTGGCCGCTGACGCCTCGAACCCCGAAGCGGTCGCCAAGATCTTCTCGGTGAAGGAACGGCCGGTCCACCATCCACTGATCGTCCACATCGCCGCTGCCGAACAACTCGATGACTGGGCAGCGACGATTCCTTCCGCAGCGACAGTGCTCGCTGATGCATGCTGGCCTGGGCCGCTCACGCTGCTGGTGCCCCGGGCTGCGCGGGTGCTGGATGTCGTGACCGGTGGACTCGAGACTGTCGGTGTTCGCGTCCCGGCGCATCCGTTGACGCTCGAACTGTTGACCGAGTTCGGTGGCGGGCTGGCCGCCCCATCGGCAAATCGCTTCGGCCGAGTCAGCCCGACGACGGCCGAACACGTGCGCGTCGATCTCGGTGACGACGTCGACTTCGTGCTCGACGGAGGGCCCTGCCCAGTCGGCGTCGAGTCGACGATCGTCGACTGCACGGTGGATCCACCGCAGGTCCTGCGCCCGGGTGGAATACCGATCGAAGACATTGCCGCATTGCTCGACCTCACCCTGGGCGTCACCTCCGGTGCGAGTCGAGCACCGGGCATGCTCGATTCCCACTATGCACCACGCTGTCGGGTTGTCATTGCCGCGACAATCGACGACGCTCGACGACTGGCCGCAGGCCAAGTGGACAGCGAAATCCTCGACGACGACGACCTCGTCCGCTACGCGCACACGTTGTTCGCCCGACTGCGCGACGCCGACGACCGGGGCATCGACACCGTGATCGCCGTGCTTCCTCCGGCGGTCGGTTTGGGTCACGCAATCCGCGACCGCCTCACCAAAGCCGCCGCCAATCCTTCGCTTTGAGATGTGGTGTCTTCAGAGACTCTGTCTACCGCCTCGATTTGGCAGACCGGGGCGCATATTCGACACGGCGTTTGATGACTGGCACCCCGTATGGGGCCGG
>JANPBZ010000050.1:0-26243 GCA_031430695.1 Ilumatobacteraceae bacterium | reverse complement strand
GTTGTGGACGACAACGACCCTCACGTCAGTTCGCCTCCGCCCCCATGCAACATACAGAACGACGCTACCAAGGGGCGTCGCACGCTTGACCTACGCGTCGATGTCGTACAGGCCCGCGTCGGCACCAAGGTCTTCCGCGATTGCCTCGTCGACAACCAGGGTCATATCGAGCGGGCGCACTGCTGCGCCGTTGCGAATCACCAGGTGGTAGCCATCGGTGAGATCCAATGGGCCGGAGAGTTGGACTTGGATCTGCGTTGTCGATCCGGCGGTAATCTGGAGGTTCAGCGTGGAGACGTCGAATTCCTCCGTCGACGAGGTCGCGTCGGCCGGCCGCGCCACGGTATCCACGGTCATCGCCACAACTGGGAGCGCGGAGTACACGCTCAACTCCATCACGTTGGTACCCGGCGGCGCGCCCTCGGAGTTGCCGAACACGATCGATGGCTCGGTCGCACCTGGCGGGGCTCCGTTGCGCAGCGTGATGTCCAACGTCGCCGTCGCCGTGCCGGAAACGGTGTCGGTGTCGGTGTCGACCGTGTACGAGACCTCACCCGTCAAGTAGTAGTCGATCTTGTTGTTGCCGACGTTGTTGATCACGATCGCCAGACCGTCGCCGCCATCCAACGTCGGCAGCTTGCCCGACATACGCATGCGATCGAACAGGTCCTCCTCGTCGGCATTCGGCGACCAGCCGACGAGGCGACCCTGGTTCGCGAACGGGCTCAGCAGCTTGATCAGATCAGGGGGATTGGGCAGCGTCGACGAGAGCAACCGCGAGATCGTCGTCTGGGCCACCTCCTCGAGCAGGTCGATGCGATCGGCACGATCTTGCACAGCGGCGTATTGGTCGCTGAGCAAGAAGTTGACGGCGTTGTCGGCCGACACCGTTTGCACAATCGAGGTCAGGTCGATTGGGCCCGTCAGCGTCATCAGCGCGGCGACGGTGTACACGTCCATCGCGAACACGCCATCAACCGGGTGGCCGCTGAAGGCCGGGTACCCATCGGCAATCGACTGGGCCACGTCGGGGAAGTGTGGCGAGCTGGTGATGCGTATCCAATGTTCGGTGTCGCCGTCGACAGCGAGATCTGCGGTGCGCCCGAATCCTGTCACGGAGATGAGACCGCCTTCCATGGTCACCTCGGCCCAGTTGCCCATGAATCCACCCAAGCCGCGGCTCTCGGCAGGGGTGGTGAAGGCGATGAAGTACACCCGCTTGCCGTTGGCGCCGAACATGGCCGGCGCGCGTTGCACGGCAACAGTCGCCCGCTCGCCCTCGGCCTCCTGCTTGTCGATCTGCTCGCTGAGGGTCGCCAACCGCGATCGAATCGGCTGTACCAACCACGGGCTGTCGACCGAGTCGACGGTCGAGTGGAGATCGGCCAGCGCGGCGTTCAATTGGGCGAGTGGATCCTGCAGAGCCGTGATCGCGGCGATGTCGATCGCCCCGTTGACGATGCGCAACTGATCGAAGTCGATGTCGCCCAGTACGCGTGCGATGGTCTTCGACACCGACTCTGCCGACCGGGCGAGATCCTCCGCGGCGCGCCGATGTTGAGCAACCACCGGGATGAGACGCGACGGCTGGGCCCATGGGGCATCCAGGTCCTCGCCCGCGCCTCGCAGAAATGCGCCGGCGAGTTCAAAGCCGCGCTGTGCTCCGTCGAAGTCTCCCGCCTTCAGCGAGTCCAACGCTTGTTTGGCCGCATCCGTGCCTTGGGTGAGATTGGGACGGGCCGCGGCGGCCGCCACGCCAAACCCCAGTAGCGCCAACAGTCCGGCAGCCACAAAGCCTCCGACCGCGGACCACAGTTGCAGCCGCCGCTGGCCCGAGCGACGGTTGACGGCCACCAGGGTGAGACCCAAGACCGGCACGACACCGATCGCTGCACTGACTCCGAAGTGCCACACATTGCCGAGCCTCGCCAGCACCTGCACCAGCACACCCACCACCCCAGCGGTCACAACGGGGCGCATGGTGCCCCGCCAGTGGTGAACCCACGGAGCCGTGGCGATGGCGAAGATGCAGAGGCCGACCGTCGCCACGAGCAGCAACGTGTCGATGATCGTCGATCCGGTCGGGGACGGGCCGGCCAGCACCGCGCCGATGCCAGCCGCGGTTGCGATGCCCGCGACCCAAGCGTTGATGGTGCGGACATCCCGCCTATGCCCTTCAGTCACGATCGGGTGAGGCTACTGGCCCCAAAGACTTCCGTCCCGCCGCGGTCAGGGCCGAGAGTGCGCTGGTAACTTGACTGGCCTCATGCGCAAGTCGTGGCCGTTCGCTCTCGCCGTGATCGTCGTCGGCGGTCTTGCCGGTCTGGCCATCGCCGGCCGTCCTGTACCCGCCGACCCGTTCGTGCTCGACCCTGCAAACACTGCTGTCGACGACACGAACCCATCGACGGTGGAATCGTCGACCACCACCACGACGGCGGAACCCGCCGTGACGACGACTTCGGCTGCATCCTCGACAACACAACCTCCGGCGCCAGATACAGCGGCGCCCACCACAACGGTGGCGCCAACGACAACCGCGGCCGCTACCACCACGACCATCGCCGGCCCGTTGCCGCGCGACGAGGTGCGACTGGTGATCGGCAACGGCGACGGTCGCTTCCGACTTGCCAGCACGACTGCCGATCGGCTGCGGCCGCTGGGTTACGACATCGATCTCGGTGATGCGCTCGTGCCCGTCGATGTGACCATCATCTACTACCGCCCCGGCTTCGACGACGAGGCCGAGATCGTCGCCAAAGACGTCGGCGTACCCGACGCGATCATCGCTGCATTCCCCACCAACGGAGCGCAGATCACGAACTCCGACAACGCCGGTGACGTGATCCTGGTGCTCGGTCCAGATGCTCCGCGTTGACTCCGTGGATCGATCACCACCGGTAGGCTGGCGACTTCTATGAGCGTCGGCGAGCGTCCGGAGATGACTTTGCGCGACTACTGGCGCGTCATCATCCGCCGGTCGTGGATCGTGATCGCCGCGATCATCGCCACCGCCGCACCGGCCGTCGCCTTGTCGCAGCAGCAAACGCCCATCTACCAGGCCGATGCCGACATGTTGATCCGCGTCCTGCCCGGGGAATCGGTGTTCGGTAGTGGCCAACAGAACATCAACCCCGACCGACTGGTGCAGAACGAGATATCGGTACTCGAGGGCGACGTCGTGTACTTCCGGTTGATCGACAACCTTGGTCTCGAAGAGGATCCCCCCGGCGTCACCGGCAGCGGTTTCGACGACGCCGATGTCATCACTGTCAGTGTCGAAAGCGGCGACCCCGAGACGGCGGCCATGCTCGCCAACGCGTACGTCGACGCGTACATCGACGTGAAGCGCGAGCAGGCGGTCAGTGGCATGGTCGCGGCCAGCGCCGAACTGCAAACGAAGATCACCGAACTGCAAACGCAGATCGACACCCTCGACGAACAGATCGGTTCGAGCAGCACCGACGACGACTCGGGGGCCGAGGCCGACCGTCGTGCACTGGTCGATCAGCAGGCGCTGTTCAGCCAACGCATCGATCAACTCCAGGTCGACGCGGCACTGTCGGCAGGCAACGCCGAATTGGTGCGACCAGCGGTTGCACCGATCAATCCGATCAAACCAACGCCGGTGCGCACAGCCATGCTCGCTGCGGTGGTCGGCTTGTTGCTGGGTCTCGGTGCCGCGTTCCTGGTGGACCACCTCGACGATTCGATACGCAATACCGACGACCTCGCCCGGCTGGGAACCGACGTGCCGGTGCTGGCGATGGTGCCCAACGTGTCGACGAAGGACAACAGACCGCTGTCTGTTTCCGCGCCCGAGAACCCGGCTGTCGAGTCGTATCGCAACCTGCGCACCAACGTGCAGTTCCTTGGCATCGAGCGCAAGATGCGGTCGATCCAGGTCACCAGCACGCGCCCCGGCGAGGGTAAGAGCACGACTGCCGCCAACCTCGCCATCGTGCTGTCGCAGACCGGCTCGAACGTCGTCCTGGTCGACGCCGACCTGCGCAAGCCCGACCTGCACCGCATGTTCGCCGTCGACGGCAGCAACGGCCTGACCAACAACCTCGCCGGCGACCCGATGGAGTTGACCATCCAGCGCATCACCGACCAGTTGTGGGTGATCGTGGGCGGCCCCGTGCCACCGAACCCCAGCGAACTGCTCAGTGGTCGACGCATGGACGCCTTCGCAGAGGAACTGGCTCGACGATTCGACTACGTGATCATCGACTCGGCGCCACTGTTGGCAGTCAGCGACGCCGCCGCACTGTCTCGTCACGTCGATGGCGTGTTGCTGGTCGCCCAGGCGAAGCGAGTGTCGGTGCCGCAGCTGCGCGAGAGCCTGGCGACCCTCGAACGAGTCGGTGCCCCACTGCTCGGTATCGTGCTGAACCGGGCCAAGATCGACAACGAGGTGTCGGGCGAATACGAGTACGGACAACCTGGCCGCGCGAAGAAGCGACGGCGGTAGCGTCCGCGCCGATGCACGCCACCGATCTGCTCGTCGTGCGCCACGGGCAATCGGAGTGGAACGCCATCGGTCGCTGGCAGGGTCACGCCGACCCTGCGCTCTCCGAGCTCGGCCGGCGCCAAGCCGCTGTTGCGGCCGGGTCGATCGGTGCGGTCGACGGCATCATCTCCAGCGACTTGCTGCGCGCTGCCGAGACGGCGGCGATCATCGCCCAGCAACTCGGCATCGGGCCAGTGATGGTCGACGAACGACTGCGCGAACGCGATGTCGGAGAATGGTCGGGATTGACGGATGTCGAGATCCACAAAGGCTGGCCAGGGTGGCTGGACGACGGTCGCCGCCCCGACGGTTTCGAAGCTGCTGATGCGATGATGGAGCGGGTGCTCGAGGCCCTCGACGCGATCCACAAGGCGAGCCCCGGCGGTTCGCTGCTGGTGATCACGCACGGCGGCGTGATCCATTCACTCGCCCGGTCGAACGGACTCGCCGACGCCCCGGTGGCCAATCTCGCCGGCCTCACCGTGCGCGTAACCGCGACAGGTCATACCGTCGGCGAACGCCTCGCCCTGCTCGACGGTCACACGGTGGCGATCACTCAGAACGACGAGTTGTAGATCGACGTCGATACCGCCGATGGATGGCGGGCGATCAACGTGAGCAGTTGATCGATCAGCGCCAAGTGCTCGAGGTTGGTGATGGCGTGATGCAGCATGACCCCCACGGGCGCCGCGCCATCGATGATCTGCTGGGCGATCTGTGTGCCGACCTGATCGCGCGTCCACGGATCGCCCTTGGTCTTGGCGAACCAGTCGACCGTGATGGGCACCTCAGCGAGCTCGGCGAGACCGAACGGTTTTGCCGACCGGTCGCGCGACAGGATCTCGAATCCGAGGTTGGCGAGCGCTGCGGCGGTTTGCTCGGTGCAACGATTCCACGGTGGGGTGAAGATCGATTCGACGTACGGATGCAGTTGCCCGCCGATCAACGCCCGGCCTTGGGCGATATCGGCGAGCTGCTGGTCGTGGCTGCGGCTCGGCCCGAACTCGTACTTGCGCCCGGCGGTCTCGTGGTTGACATGCTTGAAGCCGTGCTGGTGCAGGTGCACCAAACCCGTCGCGGCCCGGTCGCACAGTGCGGTAGCCCGATCGGCGTCGAGCTCGACCGGTATGACGGCCACGTCGATGTGCACTTCCTGGGCCTGGCAGCAGTCGAGCAGGCGCCACAGCGCCTCGTCGTCCCAACCGGCGTCATCGTCGCGGAAGAAGAACTGAACAGGCGCGGGCGACGCGTCGAGCGCCCAGCGAACAGGGTCGAGCCAGTCGCTCACACCACGACCTGCGCCAGCGTTGCGCCGAAGAGTTCGGAGATGATGTGAGCCGACATGTCGCGACCGTTGAGATCCAGCGTTACCGGCGCCGGGGTCGATGTCGCAGCAGCCATGACTGCTTCGGCCAATCGGGCAGCATCGAGGTGTTGAGGCGAGACGCAGCGCAGTATCCTCAGGTTGTCGAGTCGCTCAGCGCGTTGGCGTTGCTCGTCCTCGCCGCCTTCGGCGTAGGGAACGACCACGGCGGGCACGCGTGCGCGCAGGATGTCCATCGTCGTGTTGTATCCGCACTGGCTGACGGTGACTGCCGAGCGTGCCATCTCGCGGCGCAGGTCAGGGAGATAGCGAACGACCTCGAACCCGTCGAGTCGTGCCGCCTCGTCCTGCAACCACGCCCACACCGGCTCCGGCGCGAACGGCCCGGTCAGCACGGTGGTGGTCAATCCTGCTTCGGCGTGCCACCGGCGATGGGCCCCGGCAGCGGCACGGAACAAAGGCTCGCCAACCATGCCTCCACCAGCTGACACCAGCACCCGCCTCAACCGCTGCTCAGGGTCCGGCTCGGTCGGCGCGGTGTGCGTGACAAAGCCGGTGTAGTGGACCGGCACGGTCAGTGCCGTGGCCGGATGGAACGTGTCCTCGAGGCGGGCGAACTGCGGATCGGAGTGCACCAGAATGGCGTCGAAGTATCGATTGGCCAGCCCGGCAGCTCGTTCGTCGTGCCGGGCTTGGTCGACGCGGTGGCCGACCAGGATGTCGCGAACGCTGCACACGACACGCGGGCGTTCGACGCCCATCGAATGCACGGCGTCGAGCAGCGGCAGCAGCTCGAACTCGAACTTCTTGCGACCGAACGGGTACAGCTCGATCAGCACCACGGCGGGCTCCGTGGTGGCGAGCTCGTGGAGAATGACGCGCGGGCGTTCGCACATCGAGGCCTCGACCGACCACGCCGGATCGTGACTGACGAGGCTGTACGTCCCGTCGTGTCCGAGTGGCGGCAGGTTGACCACTCGGACACCGGCGGGGACGGTCGTGCCCTCGGGGAATCGTCCGCCATTCAGCAGGACGACGTTGAACCGTTCGCTCAACGCCGCGGCAAGCGTCAGTGATCGCACGAGATGGCCGAGTCCCAAGGCGTGCTGGCAGTAGAACAGCAGGGTTGGTCGCTCAGCCATCGACGTCGAGCTTTCCGGCAAGGATCGCTTCGGCCATCTCCAACAGTTCGGGCAGCACCGCGAGCACCGGTCGGTTCACCCGGTTGACCGCCCGAATCGCCCGCTCGGCGACAAACGCCGCAGCCGTATACCAGCGCAACTCGGCCGCGCTCGGCAACGGCCGAACGGCCGCATAGCCGTCGAGGAACGCGGTGCCGAGGCCGGCGACTGCTTCGTCGGGGTTGATCAGACGAGTGGTCATCAGCGATGCCAACATGCTGCCGATGTCTGCGGAGGCGAAGCCCGAGCCGCCTTGGTCGAAATCGATCACGTGCACATGGTCGCCGTCGAACAGAACGTTGTTGGCGTGCACGTCGCCATGGAGGCACACCACGGTTCCCCCGGTCGGCGGCCCTGCGGCGAGCGCGTGGCGAAGGCGTTGGGCGGCCGCGGCGACGTCGACCCTCGCGATCGCAACAAGATCGGCGCTGTTCAGCACGCGCTCCGATCGGTACCGTTGAAAGGGCCCGCGCCCGAAGTCGGTCGGCAGGCCGTGCACGTTGGCCAGCGCAGCGCCGAAACGCTGCATGGCCACAGACTGCGCGTCGCCTGGCAGATTGGTCCACGTGCGGCCGCGCATCGGCTCCAACACGAGGATGCGGTCAGGGCGCGCCCAACCGAGCGCACGTGGCGTCCGGATGCCGTCGAACAGCGCGAGCGATGCGGCTACACGGTTGTACTGGTCGGCGACGTCGACTACATCGCGATCGTGGTACGCCTTGGCGAAACCGGTCACGATGCCGTGTGCATCGAGCAGGCGGGCCGTCGCTGATCGCTCCGGGGCGTACTCGACGAGGACTGATTGCTCCCATTCCACGCCGCTGCTCTGGCGCACGCGCACAGGGGGATTGAGCAACGTGCCCAGGTTGCGCAGTTTTCGATCGTTCGGCACGGTCCACCACACGCTGTTGGTCTGTGGGTCGTGGGCGGCGCCGGGCATGCCGTCGACCCGCGACGCTTTGACCTCGGCTCGTCGAAACACTGCGGCGCTGTTGGGGAATGTGCGCGCCGACATCACGTACGGGCGGCCGTCGGCAACTACGTCGTACACCACGCGGAGGCTCTCGCCGATGCGGTACTTGACGCGCCGCAGGGTGCACAACTCGATCGATCCTTCCCGATGCGAGATGCGGCCGAGTTGCTCGGCGACGTTGTCGGGGTCGAGCAGCAGATCCCGCGCAGGGACGACCGGATCGGCCGTGAACCCGACCGGCGGGCGGGCAGTGGTCATGATCACCTGCTCCACCTTTCCCACGTAACGTCCGTGTGCGCCGCCCACTCGATCCTGTCTGTTGTCGAACCGCGCCGTACCTCGCAGCGCAGCAGACCATGTGCCGACTGATCGTCGATCGTCACGGCGGCAGCACCCGGTGAAAGCACCGTGACAATGTCGGCTTGCGTCCCGCGCGTTCGCGCAACGACGACAGGCGCGGGCTCCTTGATGCCATAGGTCGAAGCGACCCAGCCTGGTTCGATGTCGACTGCGACCGATGCGGGGAACAGCAGCGTGCCCGCCGGGGTTCGAACGATCGTCTGGCGTGCTGCGCATTCGACGGCAACGCGGCCTTCGGCTTCGGCGGGCAAGTGCCAGCGCGCCTCGTAGGTGTGGTCGATGTCGCCCCGAACATGGTCGTGGACTACCCAGTACTCGCGCCGCGGAAACAGCACGTGACGAAGGTGCACGACCTCGTGGCGCGGGCTGGTGACCTCGGCCTCGACGGCGTCGAAATCGTCGCGCGATATGCGGCGAACGATGCGCGCCTGCGAGGTCGGCTGCTTCGGCGAGCCACGACGGTAGGGCGTCTGATCGAGACCATCGATGGTCACGGTGTTGTGCGCCTTCGACCCCTTGAACCAATGTCGCCACTGGTTGTCGGCATATGTGTAACGGCCGGGATCGACGATCAGCGAGTGGCCCGCGGCGAAGAGCTCGATCGACAGTTGGTCGTAGTGGCCATGCCCGCCGTCGCCGATCGGGCCGGCGTCCATCAGCATGAAACACTCGTCGTCGTAGGCGGTCGATCCGGCACCCCATCCGCTGCGAGCGGTGAGGTATCCGCCGGTCGGAAACGTCGCGTCGCGGCTGGCAGGCGGCTTGCCAGCGTTGCCGCGGGTGGCAGCCCAGCGCAGGTCATCGCGATCGAACAGCTCGGCGCCGAGCGCCAGGAGTTCGCCGAAGTCGACGGTGTCGCCATCGGAGAACGACGGCGTCAACCCATCGGGACGCTGAATGTGCAGTGCGTAATCGAGAGCGAGCGAGGCCCGGTCGAGATATCCGTCGGGAAGGTCGAGCCCGGCAGCGCGCGCGTTGGCGATGGCACCGAGATACGAGCGCAGCGCGATGCAGTGATAGTCGGTCGAGCACTCGCGATGGACACCGTCGATCCACACGTCGGTCAGCAAGTTGTCGCCCAGTTCGTCGAGAGCGAAGCGTGCCAAGCCGTCGTCGTAGTCGGGCAACGACAATCCGACGATCAGCAGCGCATACAACTCGAGCGTGCGATGATTGCGATTCGGGGTGAGATTCAGGCGCAGGTGATCTGCGTCGGCGGTGATCCGCCGCGCGATCCGCTCGGCGAGGCCCGGACGCAAGCCTTCGTAGTGAGGCGCATCGGCAAATCGCAGCCACGCATAGACCCAGTTCTGCAGGCGCCGCGCCGAGACGTCGGACACGTCGGTGCCAACGGCGACCTGATCGCAGAACGTCTCGACCAGGTCTTCCCAGGCAGTCAAGTAGTCGATCTCGCCACTGGTCGAGTAGGCGTGGGCGAGAGCGAGACCCTCGTACAGCTTGACCCACTCGATTCGCCACTCGACATCATCCACCAGTCCACCGTCGATCCAGTCAGGACGGCGGCCCAGTTCGAGTTCGACGCCGGCGTGTGTGAAACGACCGTGACGGGCCGCATCGGCCAGTGCAAGGTCTCGGTACAGGTGATCGATCACGCAGATCACCGGCTGCGGAGCGATGAGCTCGAGTCGCGTCGTCGTCATGCCGAGCCCAGTCACGATGCACCAGCGAACAGCGCGGCCATCTTCTGCGCCAACGCCTCGCCGTCGAAGTGTTCGGCGATCGTGGTTGCGCCTGCATGCGCCAATCGATGACTGAGCTCCGGATCCTTGGCCAGGCGCCAGATCGCATCAGCGAGCGCCGACGCATCCTCGGAAGGGACCAACAATCCGTTGACACCGTCGTCGATCAATTCAGGAATACCCGAGACGGCGGTCGACACCACGGGGAGCTCCGCGGCCATGGCTTCCATCAACACGTTGGGGATCCCGTCACGATCGCCATCATCGGTGATTCGACACGCAAGCGCGAACACGTTCGACCGGCGATACTCGTCGAAGAGGTCGGCCTGGCTGAGGGTGCCGAGGAACTCGAACCGATCGTCGAGTCCTGCCGCTGTCACGCGCTGACGAATCACGCTTTCGTGGTCGCCGGACTCGCCGGCGATCGCTGCGCAGAGCTCGACGCCGCGCTCGACGAGGAGCGCGATCGCGTCGACCAGTACATCGAAACCCTTCTTCTCCACCAGACGGCCGACGCTGATGATCCGCAGGCGCTCGCTGTGGTCGTGATGCTGAGCAACGGGCGTGTCGGCGAGTAGCCGGGCGAAATCGGCGTTCAAACCGTGGTACATCACGTGCACCGGTCGACCCGGAGCAATCTCCTGGAGGTGCTGTCGGTTGGCGTCGGTACACGTGACCACGAACTTGGCGGCGCGCATCTTGCGGGCCAGCAGACCGTGTGGGTTCTGGCTGGGCTGGTAGATGTCCTTGGCGTGGCCGGTGAACGAGAACGGCAGGTTCAGCAGGTGCGCGGCCCACCACGTGACCGTGGTCGTGCGATGAGCGAAGTGTGCATGCAGATGTGTGACCCTGTCGCCGCGCGAGAGTTCGTCGGCCACCGCCGCGGCGCGCATCCACTCCTTCGCGTACACCGCCAGCGGCCGCCACCCGCGACGGTCTCGCCAGGCCTGCGCCGCAGCCCAACCCGTGATGCGGGCGAGCCGCAGCGGGTGCCGAACGGCGACGCGACGGAGTGGCCCCACCGCTTCCGGCAGGTTCTCACGCAGCCAGCGCAGGAATGATCGGTCGGACAGGCTGGTGAAATCCTGCAGGTACATCGGTCGTGTCTTGATGCGGTCGACCACGGGATGATGTTGCTGCTCGTCATTGGGCTGCAGTACAAGCAGGCGCAGGCGTGTGCCCTGCTCCTCCATGCGAGCGATCTCGCTGGCGATGAACAACTCCGACATGCGCGGGTAGCCCATCAGCACATAGGCAATGGATTGCTCATCCATAAGCGGCCGCCAGGATCGACAGGAAGCGACCGGTGCAAGCCCCAAGACCGAAGTTCGACTCGGCTCGTGACCGTGCGTTGACGCCGAGAGCGGCGCGAAGGTCGGCGTCCTTGGCGAACTCGTTGAGTGCGTTGGCCAGTCCGTGAGCATCGCCGGGCTCGACCAGTAAGCCGGTGACACGATGTTCGATTGCGGTGGGGATGGCCGCGACGTCGCTGCCGACGATCGCCAGCCCGCAGGCCATGGCTTCGAGCACGACGTTGGGCAAGCCGTCACGGTCGCCCTCGGCATCGATCACGCTGGGCACGGCAACGATGTCGGCCCCGTGATACAGCGACGGCAACTCGGCGTGCGTGCGGGCTCCGAGAAACTCGACACGCTCGGCAACCCCCGCGTCGTGCGCCGCGTGTTGCAGCGCCTGCAGCAGCGGACCGTCTCCGACGATGCGCAAGCGCCAATCGAAGTCGAGTAGGCGCACCGCGTCGATCAGCACGTCGAAGCCCTTCTTCGCTACCAGCCGACCGACCGCAAGCAACTCCACCCGGTCGTCGCCGAGGCGAGGTTGCGGCGCAAACGACGTGAGATCGACGCCGTGCGGGACCAGGATCGGGTCGGCACCGACGGCGTCGAGTTGCTCGGCGACCTGCCAGTTGCAGGCGACGATGCACGCCGCGGCACGAGCCCGATCCGCGAGCTCGGCCGGTTCGACCTTGCGCGGATCCTTGGCGTGCACGCTGAAACCGAATGGCACGCCGAGCATCGCCGCGGCGGCGCGGGCGACTGCGGCGGGTTGATGGGCGAAGTAGCCATGCACACCGTCGATCGTGTCGCCGGCGGCTTGCAGGCCGCCGAGGATCCCCACGACCTCGGCGGCCTGTTGTTCGGCGGTGCCCACGCCGAGATAGTGAACGTGGTCGTCGAGCATCGCGACTGCAGGATGACGATTGTCTGTGTCACCACGCTTGGTGGCGAACACGGCCACGAGCATGCCGGCCGCCTTCAGTGCGAGCAGCTCGTTGAGGGCGAAGCTCTCGGACAGTCGCGGCCAACCCGACACGACGACGGCGATTCGTCGCGTGCCGCTGTGAGCCGATGCAGCATCAAAGGTACTCGACATTGGAACCCTGCACTCGGTGCCGCGTGTCGAGCACGGCAGTTGCCTGATCGACCACCATGTCGTAGTCGACATCGTCGTGGTCGGTCAACACGATGACGAGATCGGCGGCGCGCACTTCCTCGGCCGTCAGTTCGGCGCGGATCACACCGCCACCGAAGGCATCGAGCGTGGCGAACTGATCCACCGCACGTACCTCGGCGCCATCGGCCACGAGCAGCTTGGCGACGGTGCGGGCCGGTGACTCGCGGGTGTCGTTGGTGTTTCGCTTGTACGACATCCCGAGCAGCAGCAGCCGGCTGCGCGACGGGGCGATGCCCTGCTGGTTGAGGGCAGCGCGAACTCGCTCGACGACATAGTGGGGCATGTGCTCGTTGACGTCGTTGGCCAGTTCGACGAACCGGAACGGTCGACCAACTCGGCGGCGGACGGTCCACGACAGATAGCTGGGGTCGATGGGTAGACAATGCCCGCCCACGCCGGGCCCCGGCGTGAACTTCATGTAGCCGAACGGCTTGGATGCGGCAGCGTCGATCGCAGCCCAGATGTCGATGTCGAGCTCGGCGGCAAACACCGCCAGTTCGTTGACGAGGGCGATGTTGACGTGACGGAACGTGTTCTCGAGCAGCTTCGACAACTCGGCGACCTGCGTCGCGGCGACAGGCACCACCGTGTCGACGATCGATCCGTAGAACTCTGCGACCTTGGCCAACGACGATTCGTTGATCCCCGAGACGACCTTGGGTGTATTGCCGAACTTCCAGACGTCGTTGCCTGGGTCGATGCGCTCCGGGCTGTATCCGACGGAGAAGTCATCGCCGGCACGCAGGCCGGATCCCGCTTCGAGCAACGGCACCATCAACTCCTCGGTCGTACCGGGGTAGGTGGTCGATTCGAGTACGACGGTTGCGCCCGACCGCAGGTAGCCGCTCAAGGTGCGAGCAGCGGCAGCGATGTACGTGAGGTCGGGGTCACCCTCGCGCAGCGGTGTGGGCACGGTGATGACAGCGACATCGAAGTCTGCGCAGTCGTGCGGGTTGTCGGTTGCCGCGTAACGACCCGTGGACAGTGCGGCCTGGAGCTGAGCGTCGGGCACGTCGGCCGTGAACGACGTGCCGTCGGCGAGGTTCTTGGTGCGTTCGACATCGAGGTCGAACCCGACGACGTCGAATCCGGCTGCGACGGCAGCCATGGCCAGTGGAAGACCGACATAACCCTGTCCGACGACCACGACACGTTGTGTGCTTGTCATGGTGGCCTCAGCGTCCAGTGAGCACGAGCGAACGAGTTCGTACCCAGTCGAGTTGATTGGCCAGACCCTCGACCAGCGACATCGTGGGAGACCAGCCCAACGCATGCCGGGCGATACGGGTGTCGGCCGCCGTCCTGCGAACATCGCCCTTGCCGTCTTCCGCCGGTCGAACATCGAGCGGCTTCCCAGCGAGGTGCTCGATGGTCGAGATGACCTGCAACATGGTCGCCTCCTCGCCACCACCGACGTTGAGCGTCAGCGGAACGTCGAGCACGACCCCGGCACGCACGGTGGCGTCCACGGCGTCGGCGACGTAGGTGAAGTCTCGTGACTGCAGGCCATCACCATTGAGCACGAATGCCGGGCCGCCGACTGCTGCTTCGCACAGCCGGCGCATGGCCATATCGGGGCGTTGACGTGGGCCGTAGACGGTGAAGTAGCGCAACGCCGTGACCGACAGACCAAGCCCTCGGTAGATGTCGGCCAGGTCTTCGCACATGCGCTTCGTCGCGCCGTATGGCGAACGCGGCCGGGTCGGAGTGACACCCTCGATGCAGGGGTACTCCTCGGCATCGCCGTACACCGACGACGACGACGCCATGGCCACCCGCGGGCACCCGGCTTCGAGAGCATTCTCGAGAACCCGCTGGGTGGCGATCAGGTTGTCGTGCACGTATCCGGCGAACGAGTCGCCGAAGCTGGCACGCACTCCTGCCTGCGCAGCGAGGTGGAACACGACTGGGCGATCGGCGAAGATCTGCTGCAGCGGCGCATCGGCCAGATCAGCCTCGACGAGGTCGAATCGCTTTTCGTTCCGCAGGGCCGCGAGGTTGGCTTCCTTGTCGGTCCGTGCGTAGTAGTTGGTGAACGCGTCGACCCCGGTGACTCGCCAGCCCTCGCCGATCAACCGCTCGGACAGGTGTGAGCCAATGAAGCCGGCTGCTCCAGTAACGATTGCATGCATGTCTCGATCTCTCTTCGTCATGACGCGGCCAGGACTGGGCTGCGTGGTTCGTTGGCTAGACCGACGAGCAGGTCGGCGGTGCGTTCGGCACCCCGGTAGTCGGCCCGGTCGATCGGTCGACGCGGGCGGGCCACCATCTGCTGCACGGCGTTCCACGTGCGCTCGGGCATGATCGAATCGGGGTGCAGCATGTCGGCCAGGCCGAGGGCGACGAGGTCGTTGGCCCGGATGAGTTGCTCTTCGCTGGGCCTCACCCGGGGAATCACCAGGGCGGGTACTCCGGTTTGGAGTACTTCGGAGATCGTGTTGTAGCCACCCATCGTCACCACGCCGCGCGCACCGGCCAATACGTTGGCCATGTCGTGGCGGAACTCGAACAAGCGGATGTGGTCACCGTCGCAACGGCTCGCCAATCGGCTGACAGCCGACGCCGACATCAGCGGACCGGTGATGAGCACGATGGGGAATGGCAGCGGCGCGTGCAGTTCGGCGTCGAGTACTGCGTCGATCATGTCGTGACCATCGCTGCCTCCGCCGACCGTGACCAACAGGTAGCCGCTGGGAAGATCGTCGGGCGGTGTTGTCGCCGGACTATTGCCGACGAAGCCGACATGGGTCACCGGCACCGGCATCTCGATTCCGTCGAGGCAGCTCAATGCGTCGTTGGTGGTGTTCTCGGGTCCGTAGACCACCGCGCAGTCGTAGTAGCGGGCGACGGCCGACAAGGTGTTGGCTTCGGACCACGCGGCGCGAACGCGCGCCGGGTCGTCTTCGACATTTCGTAAACCCAAGACGATGCGCGAGCGGCCGCGAGCTCGGAGATGCTCGAGCATGGGCACTAGCTCATCTCGTAGGCCGAGCGGGGTCTTGTCGACGACGACGACGTCGGGGTCGAACGTTGCTGCTGCGCTGCGCAGGATCTCGGAACGCATCGATTCGATCATCGGCATGTCGACACCGAGCGTTGCTGCGTACAGCGTTCCGTCGGCCTCGCGTCGAAAGACGGGCAATTTCACGGTGTCGACGCGCTCGGGCAGTTCGAAGCTGCCGAGTGCGGCCGAGCCGGTGACGATCAACGCCGTGGCGTCGGGGTCGTTCTCGGTGACAGCGCGGGCCAGGTTGATGGTTCGACGAAGGTGCCCAAGGCCGGCGCACTCGTTGGTGATGAACAGAGCGCGCAACCCGTCTGATTCGAGGAATGCAGGAACGATGGAGGTCTTCATCGGTGCGCACCCGTGAGGTTGCCGACCATGGTCGCCGGGTCGGGAGCGCTGAACTGCGAGAGGAAGCCAGTGGGTGTCACCCGTGAACGTCGATGCAGCCGTGAGTACAGACCACCTCGACGCATCAACAGGTCGTGAGTGCCTTCCTCGACGATCGTGCCACCATCGAGCACGACGATGCGGTCGGCCCGTCGCACCGTCGACAACCGGTGGGCAATGATCAGCATGGTGCGCGACCTCGGCAGGTTGTCGAGGGCAGTGACGATCAGTTCCTCCGACTGGGTGTCGAGCGCGCTGGTTGGTTCGTCGAGGATAAGGATCGGCGAGTCGCGCAGGATTGCCCGGGCGATGGCGATGCGTTGGCGTTGGCCACCCGACAAATCGACGCCGCGCTCGGCGACGTGCGTGTCGAGACCGTCCGGAAGCCGGTCGGTGAACTCGTCGACGAGGGCGAGCTTGGCGGCTCGCTCGACCGCACTCCACGAGGCCCCCGGTCGACCACAGGCGATGTTGTCTCGGATGGTGCCTCGCAGCAGCACGGTGTCTTGCAGCACCATCGAGACCTGCGACCGCAGGGATGCAACGGAGTACTCGCGGATGTCGTGTTCGTCGATCATCACCCTGCCGAGGCGGGGTTCGATCAAGCGCGGAACGAGGGAGGCGAGGGTCGACTTGCCGGCACCGGTCGGGCCGACCAGGGCGACGGTCTCTCCGGCGTTGACGTCGAACGAGACGGCCCACAGCACGGGCTCACGTCCGTACGAGAACGTGACTTCGTCGAAACGAATGTGGCCGCGGAAAGGTGGCGCCAGGATGGCATCGGGCTGGTCGCGAATGTCGGGCTCTGTCGAGAGCACGTCCTCGATGCGCTCGGCCGCAGCCATGCCCTTGGTGAAGATCGATGTGAGTTTGGAGAGTGCTCTGACGGGCTTGTACAGCGACCCGACGTATGTCAGGAAGATGAGCAGCACGCCGAGCTTCATCTGGCCACTGGCCACTCTGTTTGCACCAACCCACAGCACGATGAGCGTCGATGTCAGCCCTGCGGCATCGACTATCGGAGCGAATCGGGCCTGCAGCCTGACGGCCTCGACCCCTGCGACCAGGCTGTCGCCCGACAATTGCTCGAAGTGACCCGACTGATGCCGTTCGAGCGTGAACGCCTGCACCAAGCCGATCGCGCCAAGACTCTCCGTCGCCGCCGAGGCGACCGCACCATCGGCGCGACGCACACGCCGCGAGGCCTGACGCAGCGTTCGTCTGGCGGTGTGGATCGCGACTGCCAAGAGCGGTGTGGTTGCCAGGCTGAGCAATGTCAGGAACGGATCAACCTTGAGCATCACGACGAACATGCCAAGCAGGAGCAGCAGGTTCGGGAACAGGTTGGCCAGCATCTGCACCAACAGGTCCTGGGTGTGGTCGACATCGGCCGTGACGCGAGCAGTGAGGTCGCCGACCTGATGCTGCTTGTGGTATCCCAGCGACAATCTGTGCAGATGAGTGAAGGCCCGCCCACGCATGTCGTTGGCGACATGCAGTCCAGCAGACGACAGCAGTCGCGTCGACCAGTAGTCGAACAGGGCGCCGATGGCCACGATGGTGGCGAGGCTGCCAACGGCGATGAGAAGGTCGTTGCGGATCGACGCCGCGCCCGTTGCCGGTCCGGTGAGAGCGTTGTCGACGAGCCAACCGAGCGGCCACGGCTCGGCGAGCTTGGTGACGACCTGCAGTACCGCCAGCAACGAGCCGAGGAGCAGTGCCGGCCAGTACCGACGCACGTGTGCACGAAGCAGCGGACGAACAACTCGTGTTGCTCGGCGGCTGGCGGGGCGATTCGTCAGGTTCGTAGTCGTTGCAGTGGCCACTGGTAGGCCTCTCTCGTCCCGGTCGGCGAAGGTGAACTCTCGGCGACGAGGACATGTTGCCGAGGTGAACAGCGTGACGGAGTTTGCTGACGTGGCCTACTGGACCTTGGTACTAGCACTGACGGGCAGCGCCGCAACTTCGGCCAGCGAGCGTCAGCTCAAGCGTCGACGTAGCTCGACGTAGACCTCGTCGCCGACCACGGCGATCAATTCATCGGCGAGCGAGTCGACAACCGGGCGGTCGCCGACGTAAGCCTCGGGTCCCTCTGTGCAACACCAATGCATGGTGTCGCCATCGTCGCCCCAATCACGTCGTTGCCACCTGCGCAATGTGGCGACCTCGTTACCATCGGCCAACAGTTCCCAATCGACCTTGATCGGCAGTTGCCAGCACACTGACGGCTTCCACGCGATGGGCGATTCATCGGCGCGTACCGCGGCGAGATGCAGCGCGCATCCTTCGCCACCCTCGAATCCGGGCCGGTTGAGGAAGATGCACGCACCGTCGACCACCTTGGTGTTGGTGCGCGTGTCGTCGCTGAACACGTCGTCGTCATCGATCGCGTGATGATGTTGGAAGACCTCGGGCTCGAGCGTCGCGGCGAGCGCCGAGATGGTCATCGCTTCGTCCTGGTCGGTCAGTTCGGCGCCGATCGAGCAGCAACCCTGGTTGAGGTGTTCGGCGGGTTCGTCGAGAATCCCCTTGCAGCCGCGTCCCCAGATGCACTTCCAGTTCGATATCAGGAAGTCGCGATCGAAGTGCCACGTGACGTTGCCGTCGACGATCTCCTCGCTCACCCGGCCGTTCGCAGTCGACTCTCGAAATCTTCGTGGTTGAGGTAGGCGCCGCACATGGTGCGCTTGCCGGTGTAGGCACACCGGCCGTGCAATGCCCGCCAGTTGTCGAACAGCAACGCGTCGCCGGGCCGGAGGACCTGACGCCATTGCATCGATTCGCTGTTGGCAAGGTGGTCGAATGCTCGCAGCGCCGTGTAGAGCTGGGCCATCTCGTCCGCCGGCAGCAGAAACGGGGCGCGATCGGAATTGTTGTACGAGACCTGCACGAGGGTGCCGTTGTGATCGTGACGGAACACCGGCCGAGCCGCCATCAGGTGTGCGCCATCGCCGATGTACTGGCCCGGGATCGCGACGCTCGACAGCACGTCGAACAACTCGGGCTCGGTTGCGCGCAGCACCTCGGCGATCTTGAAGCCGTCGGCCAACGTTGATTCGCCGCCGGTGCCGTCGAAGTACAGGCAGTGCAACATCTGCAATCCGGGGGCGTCGTGGCTGTACGTGCCATCGGTGTGCGACGACAGGTGCACGTTGGTGTACGCAAGGTCGGCTTTCGAGAGATCAGCAGTGAACTCCCAGAATCCCCCGAAGATCGTTTCGCGTACGTAGCCCACACGGCGGATCAACGCTTCGGTGGCCTCGGTCGATGCCGGTGTGCCGGTGACGATGGCGAATCCGTAGGTGGCCACGATCGATAGCCACTGGTGCACACCCTCATCGCTCGCCATCACGCGCTGGTAGTCGATGCGCAGTGGGGCGTTCGCAATCGATGCGCCGTCCCACAACACGGGCCGTGTGGTGGCCGCGATTCGTGCCGCGGCAGGCGCACGGAACCTGTTGAGGAAGTCGACTGGGACCTCGGAAACCTCGGTGTTGCCGATCCACGTGATTCGAGCGACCCCGTTGTCGGCCGTTGCCGATGCGGCGCGCAGGTCGGGGGGCAACGTCGCCGTCTCCAGCCGGCGTTGCTGGGTGACCGGATGGATCGTGGCGTCGTCGTGGGCGTGATCGCGTAGCCACAGCCACGGATACCAACTCTCCACTCCGTCATCCCAGGTGACGTGCAGGCACGAGTCGGTCGGTCGAATCTGATCAATGGTCGCCACCCAGCAATTCTGCCAGCGGGACACCACTGATCCGTGCGCAGTGTTCCAGGGAGTCGGCCCCGTCTCGGCGGAGTGAACTGGTTGGGCGCGATTCTGGTACTGCCAGGTCCGAAACCGAACCCGTTGACCCTGGTCGGGCGCGATTTCGGCCGCCCGCCGCGTGATTTCGCGCCCAATCGGCTTCCCCGGAGGATCGGGCGCGACCCGCGCAGATCCGCGCTGCTCCGTGTACTCGCACATGCATCTTCCGATGCGGTGATGCAAGGCTGGCGGCGTGACGACGGAAAAGTACGACCTGATCATCGTCGGGAGCGGGTCTGGCAATTCGGTGATCAGCGACGAGATGGATGGCTGGCGCATCGCCATCGTCGAACGCTGGACCTTCGGAGGCACGTGCCTGAATCGCGGCTGCATCCCGTCGAAGATGCTGGTCTACGCCGCCGATGTCGCCGAATCGGCTGCCAACGACAACGCCCCGAAGTATGGAGTGACCACCACGTTCGAGTCAGCCGACTGGCCGGTGATCGTGCGGCGTGTCTTCCGGCGGATCGATCCGATCGCCGAAGATGGTCGTCAGTATCGTCTCGGCCTGCCGAACGTGACGCTGTACGAAGGCGACGCACGCTTCGTCGGTGAACGCACCTTGAGCGTGAATGGCCGGACGATCGTGGGCGAACAGGTGGTGATCGCAGCAGGCGCTCGGGCGTTCGTCCCAGCCGTTCGCGGCATCGACGAGGTGCCGTTCCACACGAGCGACACGATCATGCGCATCGCCCACCAACCGAAGCATCTCGTGGTGCTGGGTGGCGGATTCATTGCAGCCGAGTTGAGCCATGTGTTCCGATCGCTCGGCTCGCGCGTCACGATCATCAATCGCGGTCATCGTTTGCTCGGCGCCGAGGATCTCGACGTCTCGAGGCGGTTCACCGAAATCGCCGGCGATCGCTTCGAACTACTGCTGGGCGCCAACGTGCAGCGGGTCTACATGACAGCGCAGGGCGTCGGACTGCACGTATCGACCAAGGACGGCGAACACACCGTAGAGGGCGACACGTTGCTCGTGGCTGCCGGCCGCATGTCGAACGGCGACCAGCTCGATGCCAGTGCGGCGGGCATCGAGATCGGCCCTCTGGGCGAAGTGGTTGTCGATGGGTACGGCAGAACCAGCGCGACGGGGGTCTGGGCACTGGGTGATGTCAACGGGCGTTACCAGCTGAAGCACATGGCCAACGGCGAGGCCAAGGTGGTGCAACACAACCTTCTGCATCCCGGCGATCTGCTCCCGCTCGACACCCGTGCTGCACCGCATGCTGTGTTCAGTAGCCCGCAGATCGGTGTGGTCGGCCTGACGGAAGCACAGGCGAGAGCACTCGACCAGCCGATTTCGGTGATCAGCCATTCATACGCAGGCACGGCATACGGGTGGGCGCTGGAGGACACGAGCGGCTTTTGCAAGTTGATCGGAGACCCTACAACGCGCACGTTGCTGGGTGCGCACGTCATCGGCTATCAGGCGTCGATGCTGGTGCAGTTGCTAGTGCAAGGCATGCATCTCGGCAGCACTGTCGATGAAATGGCGACCGGCCAGATCTGGATCCACCCGGCATTGTCGGAGGTGATCGAGCAGGCGTTGCTCAAGCTGATCGACGCGTTCGCGCTCGCCTGACTTCTCACCCGCCTTTAACTCGGCGTCGGTAGACACCTCACCTGCGAGGTCGATGATGTCAATCGTCACCCCTACCGAATTGGAGATACACAATGAACAGAAAGCTTGCAGGCACGGGCCTGGCGATCGGATTGGTCGCAGGCGCAGGCGCAGGTTTGATCCTCGAGTTGTCCGGCTCCGCCGGCGCAGCGTCGGGCACAGCGGCCGCCGTGGTAGTCGTCGACGATTCGACTGCTGACACAACTGCCGACACGACGACCGCGGCGGATCCGGTTCGACCTGACCCGTCGACCCGATTGCAGGAAGCGCTCAAACCCCTCGTCGACGACGGCACCATCACCCAGGCACAAGCCGACGCTGTGGTCGCGGCGCTCGCTGCGGCTCGTCCCGAGGGCGGTCTCGGCGGCGGTCATCGCGGGCCGGGCGGCCGCGGTGGGCATATCGGACCGAAGTTCGAGACGATCGCCACCACGCTCGGCATCACCGCCGACGAGGTGCGCACTGCGCTGCAGGGCGGCCAGACGATTGCCGAACTGGCGGTTGCCAACGGCAAGACCGCCCAGGACGTGATCGATGCCGTCGTCGCCGACGCAACGACACGGATCAGCGCCGAAGTCACCGAAGGCACGCTCACCCAGGCCGAAGCCGACGCACGTTTGGCTGACCTCACCACCCGGGTGACGGAGTTCGTGAACAGCACGGGCCCGGTCGGCGGTCCAGGTTTCGGCGGTCGCGGCTTCGGTGGCCCAGGTCATCATGATGATGATGACGACGTCGCTGCCACGACCGACACCACTGCCACGACCGACACGGTCGCCGGCTGAAGTTCTTGGCTCGGCCGGGATGGCTTCCTCCCTCGTCATCCCGGCCGGTCAGAATGACTACCTATGAGCGCCCGAGTATTGATCGCCGACGATGATCGGGCCATCCGCGACGCGTTGACCCGGGCCCTGGGCCTGGAGGGGTACGACGTCGTGCAGGCGAATGATGGCAACACCGCACTATCACTGATCGAGTCGACGCAGCCCGATGTGGCGATCCTCGATGTGATGATGCCGAACATCGACGGGCTGACCGTGTGCCGCGTCCTGCGGGCCGAGCGCAATCGTCTGCCGGTGCTGATGCTGACAGCTCGCACCGAAACCCCCGACCGGGTGGCCGGCCTCGATGCCGGCGCCGATGACTACCTCGCCAAGCCATTCGACCTCGACGAGCTACTGGCCCGGTTGCGGGCGCTGCTTCGCCGGACCAAGAACGACGACGCTCCGGACGGCGATGCGGTACAACTTGCCGATCTGCGCCTGGATCCCACGTCGCGACGGGTGTGGCGCAGCGAGCGCGAGGTCGAGCTGTCGAAGACCGAGTTCGAACTGCTCGAACTGCTGCTGCGCAATCAAGGGATCGTGCTCGACCACTCGACGATCTACGACCGCATCTGGGGCTACGACTTCGGACCTGATAGCAAGAACCTCGCCGTGTACATCTCGTACCTGAGGCGCAAGCTCGAACTGCCCGGTGAATCCAAACTGATCCACACCGTTCGCGGTGTGGGTTACACGGCGCGATCGTCGTGAGCCTGCGTCTCAAGATCGTGGCCGCTCTGGTCCTCTTGGCCACCTGTGCGACAGCGGCTGTCGGTGTGTCGTCGTACATCAGCACTCGCAAGGAATTGAACGAGGTCATCGATCGGTCGCTGCAGGACGCAGCCGCCAACCCTGGTCAGGTACTACGTCTCTTCGGCCGCGACCAGATCCCCGGCTTCGGGCCTGGTCGTGGTGGCTTCGACCTCGACAACGAGGGCGATGCCGACGGTGGGCCCGGCGTCCCGCCGCGTGTCTTCGACTCGGTACTGGCCCAGATCATTGATGCCGACGGCGCGATCTTGCAGTCGCCGCGGTCGGGAGAACTGCCGGTTGACGACGCCGACCGAGCGGTGGCCAGTGGTGCGTTCGCCGGTACCAGCCGGCCTCGCGACGTGACGATCGAGGGTGAGGCTTACCGCATGCTGACGGTCGCCCTCGACGGTGGAGCCGTACAATTCGCCCGCTCGGCGCGCGAAACCGAACGTGCCCTCGGCGTGATTCGCACCCGAACCCTGCTGTCGGTCGCATTGGTCATGGCTGCCGCGGCGATCGCCGGCTGGTTGATCGGCCGTCAGGTCACTCGTCGTTTGGTTCGTCTGACGCAGGCGGCCGACGACGTTGCGATGACCGGCCGGCTCGACGTCGAGGTGCCGGTCAGCGGGTCGGATGAAACAGGGCGGCTCGGCCTGGCCTTCAATGGCATGCTCGGCGCGCTGGCGCGAAGCAGGGACCAGCAACAGCAGCTGGTGCAAGACGCCGGCCACGAATTGCGCACACCGTTGACGAGCCTGCGAACCAACGTCTCCGTGCTCCGCCGGTGGCAGAACCTCGAGCCCGATGCTCGCCGACAACTGGTCGACGATCTCGACACCGAGACAAAGGAGTTGACGTCGCTGGTCAACGAACTCGTCGAGTTGGCCACTGATCGGCGCGACGACGAACCTGCGCAGGACTGCGACCTCAGTGCCTTGTGCGAGCAGGCCGCTGCTCGCGTGCGGCGACGAACCGCTCGCGAGATTTCCGTGGTTGGCGACAACTCGCTGGTGTCGTGCCGCCCGGCGGCAATCGATCGGGCCGTACTCAACCTCATCGACAACGCCGCGAAGTTCAGCGCAGATACGAATGCGGGAAGCGTGATCGAGGTCGAAGTCAGTGGTGGCCGTGTGGCGGTCAGCGATCGCGGCCCAGGCATCCCCACCGACGATCTGTCTCACGTGTTCGATCGGTTCTACCGCTCGGTGTCGTCGCGCGGCCAGCCGGGCTCCGGGCTGGGACTAGCGATCGTGCGAGACATCATCGAATCGCATGGCGGCACGGTGTTCGCCCAACCCCGAGATGGCGGCGGCAGCACCGTTGGTTTCACCCTGCCGCTCCTGCCAGCCGCACCCGATCTGTAGCCCCCCAACTCCACCGGCGTTTGACGACGGACGCCCCGTGGCGGGGGCGGAGTCATCAAACGCCGGGTGGGGTAGGCGTTACCGAGGGGGAGGGATCTCTCCCGAGCCCCGAATGATCATCGTGGTGGGAACGATGTAGGTCTGCGTCGGCGAGCGGTCGCCGTCGAGGCGGGCGAACAGCGTCGTTGCGGCTTGCCGGCCGATCGCGGTCGGGTCCTGGGCAAGCACGGTGATGGCGGGTTCGAGCAGGTCGCTCATCGGCACGTCGTCGAACCCAACCAGGGCGGTGTCGTGGTGTTTCGCTGCCGACCGCAGGCCGCGAACGACGCCGATGGTCACCAGGTTCTGTGCGGCATAGATCGCGGTCGGGGGTTCGTCGAGCGACAGCAGGTCGAGCGTCGCCGCGGTGGCGTGGTCGCTGTCGAGGATGTCTTGGCGCACGAGCTGGGGGTCGACGACGATGCCGGCGGCTTCGAGCGCATCGACATAACCGCGGAACCGTTCGGCTGCCGTGACGATCGACCGACGGTCGCCGAGGAACGCGATCCGGCGATGGCCGTGCATCATCAGATGCTTCACGCCGCGGCTGGTGCCGAAGCGGTTGTCGACCAGTACCGCGTCGGCGTCGAAGAAGGCAGGTGGCCGGTCGACGAACACGATCGACATGCCCATCCGCCGCTCTTCGATGAGATAGCTGTGGTCGTGGCTGGCGGGCATCATGATCAACCCGTCGACGCGCCGCTCGGCGAATGCCTCGACCAGTTGACGTTCGCGAACGGGGTCCTCGTCGAGGCTTGTGGCCAGCACGGCGACGCCGCGTCGAGATGCCATCTCCTCGATCGTGCGGTGCACCGCAGCGTCGAGCGGGTTGGTGACGTTCGAGACGAGCATGCCGACCGAGCGGGTCTTGCCGCCGCTACGGCGGAGGTTGCTGGCCGTGAGGTTGTGGCGATATCCGAGCCGATCAATGGCCGAACGGACGCGCGTACTGAGCTCGTCGGACACTCCGGCTTCGCCATTGACCACCCGCGACACGGTCTTGAGGCTCGTGCCGGCGAGCGCGGCCACGTCTCGAATCGTCGGTCGGGCCACCGTGTTGGGCGTTTCAGACACAATTGACAACGTTGGTCGAACATTTTTGTTTTGTCAAGGATTTGCCTATTGACAAAGCTCCATATCGTGTGGCTGAATATTGACAACGTTGTCAACGCAGCGTTCCATCCCAATCCTGAGGGGGAGAATCATGAGTGCAATGACTTCACGCCGCGGTGTCATCCGCAGCGCCGTCACCGTCTGTCTGGCCGCATCGCTTGTTCTTGCAGCATGTGGCGACGACGACACCACCACCAGCGATGGCACGACGGGTACCGCTGCTGCTTCCGGCGATACCGCTGCCGCAACGGGCGGCACCGTCGGTGTCTCGCTGATCCTGAAGAACACCAGCAATGCCTTCTTCGTATCGATGCAGAAGTCTGCCGAGGCCGAGGCGTCAAAGATCGGCGTGTCGCTGACAGTCGCCGCCGGCAAAGAAGACGGCGACACCGCCAGCCAGATCGCTGCCATCGAGGCCGCCGTCGCCAAGGGCGACAAGGGCATCCTCATCACCCCGAGCGGCGACGCAGTCGTGCCTGCACTCGACGCCGCACGCGCAGCAGGACTCTTGGTCATCGCCCTCGATACTCCTCCGAACCCGGCGTCCGCCGTCGACATCACCTTTGCCACTGACAACTACAACGCCGGCCAGCTCATCGGCCAGTGGGCAGCAGGGCAGCTCGCCGGCGAGAAGGCCACCATCGCCATGCTCGACCTGTTCAACGACTCGGTCGTCTCGGTAGACACCGGGCGTGACCAAGGGTTCTTGAACGGCATGGGCATCGTCGAGAAGGAAGACAAGTCGGGTAACGGCAAGGAACCACCCACAGGCAAGTACTCGGGTGGCGACTATGAGATCGT
>JANPBZ010000049.1:0-6702 GCA_031430695.1 Ilumatobacteraceae bacterium | reverse complement strand
CTGTGGAAGCTGGCCAAGCCCGGCGAGCCATCGTGGCCGTCTCCATGGGGCGACGGCAGGCCCGGCTGGCACAGCGAGTGCGTGGTGATGAGCCTCGACATCCTCGGCGAAGGCTTCGATCTGCACTGCGGCGGGATGGATCTCAAGTTCCCGCACCACGAGAACGAGCGGGCCCAGGCCGTCGCACTCGGCAAGCGATTCGCCAACCACTGGATGCACAACGGATTCGTGGTCGACGCGGAAGGCGAGAAGATGTCGAAGAGTCTCGGCAACGTCGCCAACTTGCTCGACCTCATGCAGCACTACGACCCTCGGGCGTACCGCATGCTGCTGCTGCAGTCGCACTATCGCGGCCCGGTGTCGGTCGGCCAGGACAACATCGATGCGTCCGTCAACGCACTCGCCGGTCTCGACTCGTTCGCGTCGCGCACTGCTGCCCTCGCGGCCGCCGATGCTGACGTCGACGTGTTGATCCGATTCCGCGAGCGCATGGACGACGATCTCGACACGCCTGGAGCGACGGCTCTGTTGTTCGACACCGTGCGACGCGCAAACGCAGCGCTCGACGCGGCAGACCCAGCCGCGGCCTCGCTGGTGGCCGCCGTGCACGAGATCTGCACCGCGTTCGGGTTGGTACTCAACGCCGGTGGCGATGTGCCTGAGGAGGATGCGGCGAAGGCTGCGGCGCTCGATACCGCCCGTGCCGCGAAGGACTTCGCTGTCGCTGATTCCATTCGCGCCGAGCTGCAGGCCGCCGGTTGGACCGTGGAGACCACCAAAGCCGGCACCACCCTGCGCCGCTGACGGCCACCCACTCGTCATACCCGAGGCACGCGCCTCAACCTTGGTTGGGCGCGAAGTGGGCCATCCCGGGCGCATGTGCCATCCCGGGCGCATTTTCGCGCCCGTGGGCGCGAGAAGTGCCACGTCGGGCGTGGTTTCGCGCCCGCGTGTGTCTCAGCCGTTGGACGACATCGAGGGCACGGCCGGCATGTCAACATCGCTGCTGACGTGCATCGCGGTTTCGATGAAGGCTTCCGCGGCGCGTGACTGCAGGCGATCGCGATGCCAGATGATGCCGATCTGCCGGTCGAGGTTCGCGTTCAGTCCGCGGATCGCGACCTGTGCATCGGGGATGGATCGTTCGACAGTGAGCAGCGGCACGATGGCCACACCGAGGCCAATGGCCACGAGACGTTGGGTGGTGAGGTTGTCGTCGCTGCGAAAGACGATGTCGGGCTCGGCGCCGACTCGTTCGAGCGCGCGGGCGACGCGCGTCGCGCATGGGTCGCCGACCGGCATCGAGATCATTCGTACCCCGGCGAGGTCGGCGAGGTCGACGGTGTCGTTCTGTGCCAAGGGATGGTCGGGTGCCGTGATCAGCACCTCGGGGTCTCGGATCAATTCGACCATCGCGTACGCGTCGTCGAGCGTTGCGACGTCGGCGAACGCCAGATCCGCCTGCCCACTACGAATGAGACCCTCGACATTGGTGATCATCGGCTCGTTGCGAAGTTCGACGTTGATGTCCGGCCAACCGGTGCGGAAAAGGGCCAGCGTCGGTGGCAGCAAGCGGTTGCTCGCCGACTGAAAGGTTCCGACCCGCAAGACGCCGGCGTCTCCGGCGGCCATCGCGTCGAGATCGGCCTTCGCTGCGGCGAGACGAGAGATGATGTGACCGGCGTGATCGAGCAGCACCTTGCCGGCCTCGGTGAGCGATACCGACCGTGGACCGCCCGGGCGATCGACCAGCCGGTGCCCGACAGCCTTTTCGAGGGTCGAGATCTGCTGTGAGATGGCACTCTGGGCATAGCCGAGTCGAGTGGCCGCTTGGGAGAACGAGCCGGTCTGGGCGACGGCCTCGAGAGCCATCAAGTGGCGAACTTCAACGCCCACCGGTAAATCGAATTCAGAGATTGACTTATGCATTTATATCTATTTCCCTTATTGATCGCAACGGACGATACTACTGTACAACTTCGATTCAAGGAGATGATTCATCATGGCAGGTCTGATCTTGCTCGCACTACTCGTCGCCGGGTCCTTGGCCCCGCGCTTCGGCGTCGATTCGCGCCCAGGGTTCACTGGGCGTCCCGACTGGCGCAATCGCGGCGCATGAACTCGGTACGCCACCGCGGCCCACCGAAATAGCCGGCTCGGTGCCGGTATTGCTGCCACCCGGGGCCAGATCCGATAAAACGGGGGGTCGTGGCGAATCGAGAGCGCACCCCTGTGCCCAAGGGGTTCTGGACGATCTGGACCACGGTGGCACTGGACCTCGTCGGGTTTGGCATCATCGTGCCGATTCTCGGTCGTTATGCCGAGCGGTTCGGAGCATCCGGACTGACGGTCGGGTTCCTCTTCGCATCGTTCTCGCTCGCCCAACTCCTGTGTGCGCCGTTGCTCGGCAGGCTGTCGGATCGCATCGGTCGCAAGCCGGTCATCGTCATCTCGCTGATCGGAACTGCGATCGGCAGCTTCGTGACCGGTGCTGCAGGGGTGTTGTGGTTGTTGTTCGCCGGCCGGATCATCGATGGAGCCTCAGGCGGCAGCTTGTCGGTCGCGCAGGCGGCGGTGGCCGATCTGGCCCCTGAGGCGGAACGGCCGCGTCTGATCGGTCTGCTCGGTGCGGCCTTCGGTGTCGGCTTCGTGCTGGGCCCGGCCATCGGCGGGCTGGCGGCACTCGGCGGCCCGCATGTTCCGTTCTACGTGGCGGGTGTCCTCGCCACGATCAACGCCGTCGCCGCCATTGTTCGACTGCCCGAGACGCGTCAACTTGGCGATCGCGTTCGTCGGCCCGCCCTGACGGCTCCGACCTCGCCGATCCTTCGCCACCTCGCCACGGTCGGCTTCATCACGGTGGTGGCATTCACCGCGTTCGAGGCGACTTTCTCGCTGTTCGGCGATCGCCGGTTCGGGCTGACGGAGGCGTCATCGGCAGCGGTCTTCCTCGGTGTCGGTCTCGTTCTGGTGGCGATTCAGGGCGGTGCATACGGCAGGTTGGTCGAACGATTCGGCACGCCGCACCTGCTCGCCTTCGGTCTCACCATGTTGGTCGCTGGGCTGGCGGTCACCGCCGTCGCCAAGGTGTGGCCAGTGCTGATCATCGCCTTGCTGTTGCTGTCGATCGGACAGGGCTGCGCCTCGCCCTCGATCACCTCACTGGTCACCCAGCACGCGCCAGCCGATCGGCGCGGTGAAGCGTTGGGCTTTCAGCAATCGGCATACGCGGTCGGTCGCGTCGTTGGGCCACCGGCGGCCGGGGCGATGTTCGACCGGGTCGGAATCTGGAGTCCCTACGTCGCCGGCGCGGTGCTGTGCGCTGTGGCGTTGGGGCTGCTGGTGATGTGGGGCGTCGAAACAGGAATGCCTGTCGTTTCTGCTGACGGCTGCGAGACTGTCGGGATCAATGACTGACATGCTCGAACACCCCGCGCTCGACCGGCTTGCCGATTTCGAAGCCCGATGGCGTTCGGATTCCTTGCCAACGCGCCGGGCTTCAACACCGATGGGGTATCAGCCAGGCCTCGACGGGCTGCGGGCCATCTCGGTCATCGCGGTCATCTTCTACCACGCCGGGTTCGGATGGATGCCGGGCGGGTTCCTCGGCGTCGAAGTGTTCTTCGTCGTCTCCGGGTTCCTGATCACGTCACTGCTCATCGAGGAGCGCGACACAAGCGGTGTCATCCGTCTGCGGCAGTTCTGGTTGCGGCGTGCGCGCCGCCTGTTGCCGGCGCTGTTCAGCGTGCTCATTGCCGTCGGAGTCTGGGTCGCGTTGTTCGGAACGGCGCAGCAGCAGTCCGACTTGCGCCGCGACTACCTTCCCGGCATCTTCTACTTCGCCAACTGGGGTCAGATCTTCGGTGGCGCGCAGTACTTCGGCAACTTCTCGCCGCTCCGTCATCTGTGGAGCCTTGCGGTCGAGGAGCAGTGGTATCTGCTGTGGCCGCTTGCGTTCGTGTTGATCACGCGTCGCAGCAAGCGCACGGCCGACGTCGGACGATCGATCCTGATCGCCGCCGTTGTCGTGATGGTGATCACGTGGTGGCTGGCCGCGCCGAGCGCGTTGACATCTGATCGCACCAACTTCTTGTACCTATCGACACTGACGCGGTCGAGCGGTCTGCTCTTGGGTGCCGGCGCCGCATTCCTCTGGCGCCCCTGGCGGGCGAGAAGCGCCGTCTCCAGTCGTGCCGGCATCACGTTGAACGTCGCCGGACTTGGTGCCACGGCGCTCCTGGTCTACGCCTTCACTGCAGCGCACCTCACCGAGCGGTCGATCTACCGCTGGCAACTGGCCGTCGTCTCGATGCTGTCGCTCGTGGTCGTGGCAGTGGTCGTACATCCGGCGGCATTGGTGGCTCGTTCGTTCTTCGCATCGCCATTGCTGGTCGCCCTCGGCAAGCGTTCCTACGGCGTCTATCTGTGGAGCTGGCCGATCTCGGTGATCTGCGGTGCCTACGTTGGCTCGTGGACCAGGTTCATCGCGGCCATGTCGGTGACGATCGTCGTGTCCGAGTTCTCCTACGTCTACATCGAGACACCGATTCGCAAGGGTGGGCTTCGCCGGTGGTTCGACCGCCCGCGCAACACCGACTGGTCGACACGAACGATTGCCGCCGGCGTGGTCGGCACGGTCTTGGTCGGATCGGTGGTGATGTACTACTCGCGTGTCGAGCGATTTGATCGAGCTGCCGGTGGGGAAGACGTGACGATCGACCTCTCCGGTGTGCAACTACCCACATCGACGTCAATCGTGCCGTCATCGGCCGTCGTTGCCGCGACCGGAACCACCACGGGTACCACCGCGGCTGCGGCTCCGGCAGCCACCGTTGCCGTAACGACGACTATTGCGGTCGCGGTAGCTCCGGTCGTGCAGCCTGCTGGACCGGCGCGCATGGTGATCGTCGGCGATTCGCAGGCGCATTCGTTGGCGATCAACCTGCCCTCCGGGATCGAGGGCGCATTCACCATCACCGATGGGTCCGTCGAGGGTTGCAGTGTGTACGACGACGGCAAGGTGCGTTCGTCGCGCAACGGGTTCAGTCGGTCGTTCGCAGACTGTGGGGGATGGGCCGACAAGTGGGGCAGGGCGGCAACCAATGGTGACGCGCAACTCGCCCTGGTCGTGCTCGGCGCATGGGACGTGTTCGACGTCGAGGTCGACGGCCAGATGATCCCGTTCAACACTGCGGCGGCCGATCAGCGGTTCACCGACAACCTCAACATCGGGGTGGCTGCGCTGCGGGCGGCTGGCACGAAGGTGGCGCTCCTGGAAGTGCCGTGCATGCGACCGAAGGATGTATCGGGCGCCGGCGTGCCGGCGCTGCCCGAGCGTGGCGACGATGCCCGCATCGCCCATTTGAACGAACTGCTACGTCAGGTCGCGGCCGCCGACCCCACCAACGTGATTTTCGTTGCTGGTCCGGCCGCATGGTGCAACGACGAGGCCATTTCGACCGATCTCGGCTACCGATGGGACGGCGTGCACGTCTACAAACCCGGCGCCAAATTGATCTACGAGACCATCGCGCCCGCCCTGTTGGCGATTCCGAGATCCTGAGGCAGGACTTGACATGCGGCAGTTACCCGGCGGTATAGTTACCCGCAGGTAACATTGCTGACTGGGAGTGGGACATGGCCGACTTTGCGCTCAACGAAGATCAATTGCAGATCCAGAAATGGGTGCACGACTTCGCCGAGGATGTGATCCGCCCTGCCGGTCACGAATGGGACGAACGGGAGGAATTCCCCTATCCGATCGTCGAGCAAGCTGCCGAGATCGGCCTGTACGGCTGGGAGTTCTTGATGAACAGCTTCGGCGATCCGACCGGCCTGACATTGCCGGTGGCCATCGAGGAATTGTTCTGGGGCGATGCCGGCATCGGCATGGCGATTATGGGATCGGCGCTGGCTGCGGCCGGGATCAGTGGCAACGGGACGCCCGAGCAGGTCATGGAGTGGATCCCCCAGTGCTACGGCGACGCCAACAAGGTGCAGCTCGGCGCATTCTGCGTCAGCGAGCCCGACGCCGGTTCAGACGTGTCCTCGTTGCGCACCCGCGCTGTGTACGACGAGGCCAACGACGAGTGGGTGCTCAACGGCACGAAGGCATGGATCACCAATGGTGGAATCGCCGACGTGCACGTGGTGGTTGCCACGGTCGATCCCGAATTGAAGGGTCGCGGGCAGGCGTCGTTCATCGTCCCGCCCGGAACCAAGGGCCTCAGCATGGGCCAGAAGTACAAGAAGCATGGCATCCGCGCCTCACACACGGCCGAGGTCGTGCTCGACGATTGCCGAGTTCCTGGTCGCTGCCTGCTCGGTGGCAAGGAGAAGCTCGACGCCAAGTTGGCTCGGGCCCGCGAGATGGGCCACAGCGGCGAGAAGCAGCCGGCCATGACCACGTTCGAGGCCACACGTCCCGCAGTCGGCGCGCAGGCGCTCGGTATCGCCCGTGCCGCCTTCGAGTTCGCACTCGACTACGCCAAGGAGCGCAAGGCGTTCGGCAAGCCGATCGTTATGCATCAAGCGATTGCCTTCAAGCTGGCCAACATGGCTGTCGAGATCGACGCCGCCCGGCTGCTGATCTGGCGTGCCGCGTGGCTTGCCCGCAACGGCGGTTTCAAGAACGGCGAAGGATCGATGAGCAAGTACAAGGCCTCGGAAGTCGCCGTGCGCGTGACCGAAGATGCCATCCAG
>JANPBZ010000048.1:0-1903 GCA_031430695.1 Ilumatobacteraceae bacterium | reverse complement strand
CCCGCCGTCATGGTGTCACGCGGGCTGAACCATCAGCACCAATCCCTCACATCGACGTCACCCGAGCCAACCCAAACTTCATTCTCTCAGCCGCGGTTTGTCAACCCCATCGCCGGTGTTACACAGTGGCCTGGTGATCGTGGCTCAGGTAATCGCTGTGGCGGCTGGGGTGGCGCTAGTGGCCTGGACGTTGCTGTCGGCGGTGAGGACGGTGGTGGTTCCGCGTGCCGTGATCACCAGCCTGACGAGATTCCACTTCGTGGCGCTCCGAAAGCTGTTCAATGTCTTTGCCGGGCCGAAACGATCGTTCGACAGCCGTGATCGCACCATGAGCCTGTACGCGCCGATCGCCCTGGTCTCGCTGCCGGGAGTGTGGGTCATCATGGTGCTGGCCGGATTCACCTCGATCTTCTGGGGCACCGATGTTCGGCCGCTGACGGAGGCGTTCGCCACCAGTGGCTCGTCGCTGTTCACGCTCGGTTTCATCCGTCCCCGAGGTACTCCCCGTATTGTGCTCGAGTTCGCCGAGGCCGGCATCGGGCTTGGCCTGATCTCGTTGATGATCTCGTACCTGCCCTCGATCTACAGCGCGTTCAGTCGTCGTGAAGCGCTGGTCGGCATGCTCGAGGTGCGTGCTGGGCTGCCGCCCAACCCCGCCGAGTTGCTCATCCGCTACCGACTCATCGGGTGGCTCGACCGCATCGACGAAGACGTGTTCGAACGGTGGGAATCGTGGTTTGTCGACATCGAAGAGAGCCACACGTCGCAGCCGTCGCTCGTGTTCTTCCGTTCGCCGCATCCCGAACGAAGCTGGATCACCGCGGCGGGTTGCGTGCTCGACACTGCTGCGATCACGGCGTCGACGCTTGACAGGCCGCACAACGCCAGCTGCGATGTGATGATCCGCTCGGGATACCTCAGCCTGCGGCGAATCGCCGATGCGTTCCAGATTCCCTACGACCCCGATCCGAAACCGACGGATCCCATCACGATCTCGCGCAGTGAATTCGACTCGCTGTGCGTCGAGTTGCGAGCCGCCGACGTGCGGTTGAAGAGTGACCTAGATCAGGCGTGGCGTGATTTCAACGGATGGCGAGTCAACTACGACCAGGTCTTGGTCCGGTTGTGCGCGCTGACCATGGCTCCGCCGGCGAAGTGGTCGAGCGATCGAATCGACCAGCTCGAGCTACCACGACTGCGCTTCAGGCGGCGTCGGCGGGCGTAGTCGCTATGCCGCGATCGCCAGGCTGGCTATCACGCTGAACAGGACTACTGCGATCGGCGTGGCGTAGGACGCCCACTTCGGCAGCACCGCGTGGAGCGGGGCGAGTATCACGAACCCACAGATGGCGCCGGCGATGGCGCCACCGAGGTGACCGCCGACGGAGATCCCCGGCAGCGTGAAGGTGATCACCAGGTTCAGCACCAGGATCGTGCCGATGCCGGTTTGAAAGACGTTGACGCCGCGTCGGTGCATCCCGATGGCGGCCGCAGCCATGAGTCCGAAGACCGCACCAGAGGCGCCGCCGGTCAGGCCGTTCGGTTGCAGCATCAGTGCGCCGAGCGATCCGCCCAGCAGGCTGGCGAAGTACAGCAACCCGAACCGTACGCGACCGACAGCGGGTTCGAGGAGTTGGCCGAGCTGGAACAGCAGCAGCATGTTCATACCGATGTGAAACAGGCTGTAGTGCAAGAAGCCAGATGTCACCAAGCGGTAGTACTCGCCGTTCACCAGGAACGGCTTGGCGAGCGCGAGCCTGAACTCGCTCCGGCGGGTACTCACTGTCCACATGTAGACGGCGACGTTGATTGCGATCAGGGCGTAGGTGACCAGCGTTGGTTGGCGGGCGTTCCAGAACTTGGCACGGGTCTTCACGTCGGGCCGGGCGGCCTTGACGCAGTC
>JANPBZ010000047.1:0-37842 GCA_031430695.1 Ilumatobacteraceae bacterium | reverse complement strand
TAAATGACGGTGTCGCCCTTTTTGAACTTCACACACGACCTCATGCGGCTCGAACTGCGGACTTGTTTAGGGTAGGGCCAGATCGCCCGAATCCCTACTCGCTGAGCACCTCGTAGAACTGAAGTCGAGGCGGAACCTGCGGCGACAGCTCGAGGTCGACGTGCCGCACCGTGCGGTCGACGTGGCGCATGGTCGCTCGACCTCGCATCGGCGTTTCCGCCGTGACCTCATCGACGCGCAGGATTCCGTGTGACGACATCAGTTCTCCGGCTTGGCGGGCCCGCCGCTCCAACGACTCGTCGAGCTCAACGTTGTCGGCGAACAACGCGGCCGCGGCACGATCAGTCCAATCCGACAGCAGTATCGCCAGTCGATGAGCGGCCTCCAGCAATGCGGCGCTGGGCCAGATCGACGGCACGGCGACGAGGCCATGGTCATCGACGATCTCCAACATCCGACGAGCCATGGTCGACATCGGCACATAGGTCGCGTTGCCGAGTGCGATCACACCGATACCCCGACCCGGTAGCCATCGCATGTTCGACCCATAGCCCGGCAGACCGCCTGAGTGGTACACGAAGTGCTGGAAACGGGTGTCGTGCCGAACAAAGAGGCCGAATCCGTAGCCACCACCGTCGATTCGCTCGGGCACCATGCCGTCGCCTTCGCCACGGGCGGGGGTGTGCACGGTCGGCCACGACTGGTGCACCTGTTGCATCTCCCGTCGCGAAGCTCTGCACAAGGGCCCGCCGTCGACGTCGTCGCGAGGCGGATAGGCGTCGGCAAGCCACGCCACCCACCGAGCAAGGTCGGACACGCACGACCACAGTCCTCCCATCGGTGCAATCGCTCCATCGCCCAGCGGTTCCAGGTCGGGCACGCGCTGGCCGTCGACGACGACGTACGGGCGAGCCCAGTCGTCGTGGTCCGGCTGCACCCACGTGGTGCGGTCCATCGCCAGCGGCTGCAGCAAGTTGTCCGTGATGAACTCTTGAGCGCGCTGGCCCGTGACGCGCAAGACGAGCCGGCCCAACATCGCGAACCCGAGGTTGGAATACTCGCCGCGGGTGTTCGGCGCCCACGCGAAGGTCGCCCCGTTGCCCAGTACGGCGTCGAGGTCTTCGTCGGAGAAGTCGACGTGACGGTCTGCCCAGACGTCGTCCGTCGCCATGCCACCGCCCATCGACAACAGGTGACGCACCGTGATGGGTGACGAGTCGGCAGTCGGACCAACCACCGCCTTGAACTCGGGTGCGATGTCGGCCACGACGTCGTCGAGTCGAAGCAGTCCACGGTCCCGAAGTATGAGGATCGCCGACGCCGTGAAACTCTTGGTCATCGAGGCAATGCGAAATACCATGTGCTCCGTCGGTAACGGATCCGGCTCGGACGCGTGACCTCCGGTCAACACGAGTGCTCCGTCGGCAACCACCCCCCACGCGATCGAGCACTGACACTGCTGTGACTGCGAGGCGACCAGTTGCTCGAGGTCGGCCCGAGCAACGGCGAACGAGTCAGGGTTCATCCCTCAATCCTTAGCCGATGGCCTGCCCCGGGCTGAGCTACATTCGGACCCCACCCGCTCCGATGCGGGACCGAGCCAGCGCCAGGGGCGCTCCACATGGATAGCGCGTCACCTCCATCTCGTCACGTTGCCCTGCGACACGCAACGGGCGCGCCCGCTGCCAGCGGGCGTGCAATGCCACAGGGCCGAGTCGCCTTCCTCTTCACTGATCTCGAAGGGTCGACGAAACAGTGGGAGGCTGAGCCCGAGCTCATGCACCTCGCAGTGTCGCGCCACGACGACCTGGTGGCGGAAGCCATCGACCGCTGGGGCGGAATCGTGTTCTCCACCGCAGGTGACAGCTTCGCGGTGGTATTTGCTCGCGTCGACGACGCCGTCGCGGCCGCGAGCGAGGTCCAACGACTGCTGGCCGACGAGCCATGGCCGAGGCCGATCGACATCAAAGCGCGGATGGCCGTCCACGTCGGCGTTGCCAATCTGCGCGGAGGGGGCTACTTCGGCTCAGTGGTGAATCGATCGGCACGAATCATGGCGACCGGGCACGGCGGCCAGTTGCTGGTCTCGGATGAGGCTCGCACCGACTGCCCCGATGCCAACGTCATCGACCTTGGTATTCACTACCTGAAGGACCTGTCGGCGCCCGAGCGTGTGTGGCAGGTCGTGATCTCCGGACTCCGCGACGAGTTTCCACCACTGCGCTCACTCGACCGCATGCGAGCAAATCTGCCCACTCAGCTCAGCGGTTTCGTCGGCCGCTCTGGAGAGATCGCCGACGTGCTCGAACTGCTCGAGTCCACGCGCCTCGTCACCTTGCGCGGTCTCGGCGGCATCGGCAAGACGCGGTTGTCGCTGCAGATCGCAGCCGAGGCGGTCGGGCACTCGGTCGACATCGTTCGCTTCGTCGCACTCTCCCCGCTCGCCGACCACGCCTCGCTTCCGTTCCATGTCCTCAAGACCTTCGGGCTCTCACAGCCCGCCGGCCAGACGCCCGTCGAAACGATTGCGACAGCGATCGGTTCGTCATCGACTCTGCTTGTGTTCGACAACTGTGAACACCTCGATCGTGCAGTACCCGAGCTGACCGCCGAGCTACTCAGCGCGTGCCCAAACCTTCGGGTTCTTGCCACCAGCCGCACCGCCCTCGGTGTCACCGGTGAGCATGTCTACGCCATCGAGGCGCTGCCCACCGGCACATACGACTCCCCGGCAGAGCAGATGTTCATCGCCAGGGCACAAGCAGCCAACGCGAGCGTCGACTTCAGCGGCGAGCGCGAGACCGTGGTATCGAGGATCTGTCGGCGGCTCGACGGGATCCCGTTGGCAATCGAGCTGGCGGCGGCCCGTGTTCGATCGATGCCGCCTGAAGAGATCGAGAAGCACCTCGACGAACGATTTCGTCTGCTGCGCGGCAGCAAGGGATTCGACGAACGCCATCGCGTGCTGTACGACACGCTGGAATGGTCGTACCAACACCTCGACCGTGAGCTGCAGGACCTGCTGCGCGGCCTGGCGGTCTTCGCCGGCCACTTCTCCGCCGGGGACGTGCTCGACGTGATCGGCGGCGAGTCCGTCGATCTGCTCACCGTCTCGGATCAGCTCGACGAGCTCGTCGACCACTCGATGGTGATCGTCGACGTATCGGCCGACATGGCCGAATACAGACTGCTCGACACGGTACGAGAGTTCGGCTACAGTGCGCTCGGCGACGAGCGCGAACCGCTACACGCCGTCCACGCTCAGCACTTCGCCAAGTTGTCTCGACGGCTGTTCGACCAGATGTTGAGCCCCGGCGAGGCCGCAGCCGTCCAGCACCGCAACCGCGCCCACGACGACATCCGTGCTGCCTACATGTGGAGCCGCTCGCACGGTCGGGTCGACTTGGTGGTCGACCTCGTTGCACGCGGCGCCATCGATGTGATGATGCACCGACGAATCGAGGTGGCGGTCTGGGCAACGGAGGCCGTCGATCATCTCGACCTGTCCTCGCTGAGCATCGCCGATCGGTGTTGTCTCCTCCAGACTGCGGCATGCCTCGAGATCAACGAGGGCCGCATCGACCGCGCCCGCGATCTCATCGGCCGAGCAGAGACGCTCAGCTCCGAGCTGGCGCCCGAGGAGATCCCGGCTGAACTGGTCGGCGGCAGCTCGATCTACTTTTTTCTTGGCCAGCTCGCCGATGGCGAAGCCATTGCCGAACGGCTCAGTGCCCGCCTCCGCGCCATCGGACCATCGATCGCTCTGGCCATCACCACCATTAGCCAATCCAACATCCATGGGTACTCGAACCGGCCCGGCAGCGCCCGCGAACTCGCCGAGACAGCACTCACGATGCTCGCCGACGACGATGTACCGACCTGGCACATCCTCGCCGAATGGCAGGTCGCCCGCTACTCGAACATCGACCCCATCGAGCTGTCGGAGCGCGTTGCTGGATACCGCGACCGATTCCTTCAGGTGCGCAATCCATTTCTCGCGGCGACGGCATCCCGCCAACTCGTCGGTCTCGATTCGGCCCGAGCAACGGCGCAGTCGCGGGCATTGGCGGATGCAGTCGACGGCATGGCCACGCTTTCGCTCGCGGATCCTCGCGAGGCGCTCGGCTGGATGATGCAATCGGCAATCCTCCTGCTTCGGGCAGGTCATCACCGGGCGGCTCTCGCCATTCTCGGTTGGGAACAGCGGAACCGAGCAACTCCGGTTCATCCCGATCAACTCGCCGCGATCGAACGGCTGATGCCGGCGACACGAGATGCACTCGGCGACGACGCAATCGATGCGGCCTCTGCCACGCTCTCCTCGAGCACTCTTCGCGGGGCGATCGACTTCACCAGCGCAGCCCTCACCGAGGCGTCGCAGGCAGCGGCGAGCCTGTAGAGGGCGTGACTAGAAAACCACTGTTGGATCGAACGCATCCCACAGCACCCGGCCGACGTCTTGGCGGAAGTCCATCTCGATCTTGAAGGCGATCTTAACTTCCTGGTCGGCGATGCCAAGGTCCCTCGCCAGCGGATGGCTGTCGACATGTTGGATGGTCAGCGCGTAGGCAGTTGGCAACTGCTGGAACGAGGCGGTCTCGATTGTGGCGTGCGAGTCGCACAACTGCTGTATGGCAGCGTCGGTGCCGCACTCGATCGACCTGATCTGCTTGAGATAGATCTCGGGCAGGGCCATTTCGATCGCATCGTCGGTCAAGTCCACGGCAATCCCCAGTCCTGCAGTGAGGTCGATGCTGTGCTGCGCCTTCACCGTGTCGACGACGGCCCGAGCGAATGCCGCAATGGTCGAGCCGGTCCGCAAATCCCCGGAGTTGTTCGTCGTGGGGGTGAGCCGCAGCAGGTCGAGGTACGACGGCTGGTTGCCCGGGGCGAAGTCGAGGCCATAGGTCTTCAACGACAGCGATGCATCGTTGTCGTCGGGAAGGTGGATGACCCCCATCGATTTCGGCCAGCCGTACATCTCCCTGCCTGTCGCCATCGACATCGGGTTGTCGACCCAGATGTACGACGTGAACATCCAGAAGTTCTTCGCCTTCTTGTCCGCTCCCTTCCCCGAAACCTGCACGACCGGAACCCAGACCGCGAGTTGCGCCTCGTTGACACTCCCATACGAGTTGTACGGAGGGGTCAGCGGTACGACGTTGGCAATGTCGCCGCCACTCAACATCACCATCGGCGCGAGGGGACGGAACTCCGCCGCTCCCAATGTCGGCCGAGTAAGTACGAGATCGACGAGCCGCTCGAGCGCGCCGATATCGGCCATCACCATGAATGAGTACAGCGTGGTCTTCCTGCAGTCGTACGGACCGGGGAACGTGTCGAGCCCGCCGAAGTCGACATAGGTCGGCGGCTCTGCCACGCCCCGCCCGTCGACCAGCGGGCCGTGCTCGCCTGGCACGTAGGAGGGCGACCCGCACAGGGCCCGCGACGCCATTCGCCCCGAGGCGAACGCTGCCTCGACGGATCCGCCATCGATTCCGTTGCGGGTCCAGTCACCAGCCAACACCAGGTTCGCGTATCCGCTGTCGTCCGAACGCAGGCGGTACTGCACCGTTGCCGCCCGAGTCGCCACGTAGCGCTCGGTTCCCTGGGTGTTGGCTCGCCAGTACTGGGCATCGAGCCGTGCCTGCCCTTGGCCATTGCTCTCATCGACCATCACGTCCCAGTCGAACCCGGACGAGGTCACCGCCTTCGGCCACAATGGCTTCGCCTCAGTGGAGAAGAACTCGATCGCCTGTTGCTTGACGGCTGCGAGATCGGCATCGTGATCGACCGCGTCGGTCAGCGGGCCACAGAAGTAGCCGATGCTGTTCACCTCGCCGGCCGGGAAGCCCTCGCGAGGGATGAGGTGCGACATGTCGCAATAGGTATCAAGCGGCTCGGCAAAGCTGGACGCGATCGAGCTCACTGTCGGGGACCAGCCGAGGTCCTCGGTGGTCTTGCCCGACCACACCTGTACCGCTCGCGTGCCGACCGTGGTGAGATTGTCGAGCATCGCCTGCAGCTTCGGGTTGCGTTCGCCGGCGATGTCGGCACAAACCGGCTGCAACCCTCCGACGGAGATCCCCAGCACCACCTGATCGAAGTCAACTCCACGTCGCAGCACGGTCGGCGGGCGCTTCAACGGATTGGCGGTCTGCTCCAGGTCGACGCCCGATGCCCGCAGCGTGTCGCCGTCGACGATGTGGTCCCACGCCGGCTGCGATGGCCAGCAGGGCAATCCCCCGACATCGACAAGGAACGGGTAGTCGGGCCCGAGGTCGACCTGAGCGATCACTTCGATCGAGTCGATCACATCGTCGTCGTTTGCGGCGACGAGCTTCGAAACCCAGTTGAACATCTTGAATTCGACGCCGCGCTTCACCAGAACCTCGTACAGCGGGCCGAAGATCGTGTCACCCATGCCGGCCATCATCTTGTAGGTGATCGAGCCCTTGTAGAGGCAGCCAATGCGCACCAGCGCCTCGATCGACTGTCCGGCTGCCAGATTGGGCTTGCTCGGATCGCCCCCCTCGAACCCGAAGGTGAGGTCGTAGAGCCCGCGCACGATGGGCGAGTTGTCGACCGAGAACGGCTCGGCGCCATGCCGACGCAACCAGGCGCTGAACTCCTCTCCGTTCACCTTCTGAAAACCGTCACCGAGCAGATTGTCGTCGATGATCCCGGTCACCATCGTGCCCAGAAGATCGAGCGAGGTGAAGGCGAAGCGAATCTCGTTCTCCTGCAGATGGCGCTCGACCCACAGCTTCCACAGCAGATCGCGGGCGGTCCGCAACGCCTTGGCGACGTCCTTGAATGCGCTCGCCAGCAGATGGTCGATGCCGGACTCGAGGCGATGCAGTTCGGTTGCCAGCAACCGGATGACCTCGTGGTGCACCTCGCGCTCGGCGGCCTCGGCGAGGTCGTGAAACCACCGCGACACGTGCTCGCTGACGACGTGCACTACCTCGCCGATCAGTCCCCGGTGCGAGTGTTCGGCGGTCGGCACCGCGTCGTCGCGATGAATGCCCGTGATCGTTTCGAGTCGACCGAGGACCGATTCGATCGACTGGCGAACCACCTCACCGATGTATACGCGGTCGCCATCGCCTGGCACGCGATCGTTGGTCGGGAAGTTGAGGACCTGCTTGTTCCAATTGCCGCTGTACTGGTCGAAGAACACGAGTTCGTGGCACTGGGTGAAGGCCTTCTCCCATGTCGCCAACGGCGAGTTCGGGTCGCGCCCGAGTTCGTCATACGCCCGTTGCACGACATCGAACGCGTTGTCGTAAAAACCGAACAGAACGTGCAGACCGTGCTCCTCGATGCGTTGATGATGCGCCGCGTTGCGACCGCTCGCACACTTGCCACCCAACCTCCACCCGGGTTGGTACACCGTGACGTGATGGCGCGCCCTCAACTCGGGCGTGGCGGTCAGCTCGAACGCTGCGGCTATGGCGCCAGGGCCACCACCGAGCACTGCTATGCGAGTAGTTGTTGCCTGCACCGATGCCCCCAACTGCAGATACGACGAACTGCGATCGGCGACCTTACCCCCGTTTCAGCGAGCGAGATCGCTACGGCACCGTCGTCCTGATGGCCGGCAGCGGTTCGGAATGGAGCAGGTACGCGACGAGGGCTTCGACTTCCGTCTCGGTCAGTTCGAGCGACGGCATCTCGGTCGGACCACTCTGGCGGAACTCGGGAGATATGAACGCCGGCGGGTTGATGATCGACTCTGTCACATAGTCACCCGCACTGACGCCGGGTTTGCGTTCGCCCGCCCATTCGGCGACATTCACCAGGCTCGGTCCCACAGGGACTCTCGCCGTCGTTTGCGGTCCGTTGTGGCACGAAGCACAGCCCTTGCGCATGAACAGGTCGGCGGCGCCCGCCTGGACCGGCGTCGAGACTGAAGCATCCCCTCTCCAGCTGGCGAACGACAGCGCGGTCGCCACCAGACCGACCACACCGGCTGCGAACCTCAACTGGATCAATGTGCGGCCAACCGGCGACGATCGCGCACGGTCTCGGCGACGACGATGACGAGGCACAGCGCAGCGATCAGCGGCAACCCGTACCGAAGCGCTGCTGGCTGTGGCGAAGAACTCGCCGCGCTTGGCGGCGCTACCCCACTCGTGATCGTGATCTGGCCGAGATCCTGAGGAGCGAAGTATCCCTGCTCGACGAGCCAGGTGAACGTGCCCACCGAGGGGAACACGACATGTGCGGTGTAGTGCCCTACTCGCCCTGGACCGTCGGCGACGGCTGGGAAGAATTGGCCCGCCTTGCCCTCCGCGAAGACGCGGATGCCTACGTCGTCGAGGTCAACCGGCGTCACGCCGTGCTGGAGGATGGTGAACCCGATCGTGGTGGCCTGCCCGGCAACGGGTTGCTCGAACGGGTCAAGCGAAGTGATCGCCCAGCCGCCGGCCGACACCTGTGCCGGGCCGAGCGTGGAGAGCAGCACTGCCGCTGCACATGTTGTCAACCAGATGCGTCGTTTCATGACGTCCAGACACCATCCGACGCCCTCAGGTTCCGTGTGGCCGGCGATTGCAGCGCCCCCGGAGAGAATCGAACTCCCAACCTACGGGGTAGAAACCCGCTGCTCTATCCATTGAGCTACGGGGGCGTGGGCGAAGCCTATTCGGCAGCGAGCAGATGACGGCGGAGGTAATCGAGCGCGGTGATCACGCTCATCTGGCGCATCTGCTCGCGCTGGCCGGGCAGGCGGAAGGTGCGGCTGACCACGGTACGACCGTCGTCGACTCCGACACACAGGGTGCCGACCGGCATGCCATCTTGTTCGGCAGGTCCGGCAACACCGGTCAGGGCCAGCCCAACATCGGCACCCAACACACGCCTGACCCCGGATGCCATTGCTGCCGCAGCAGCCTCGCTGACCACCGGACCCGGTGGTACATCCAGCAGGTCGAACTTCACCTCGCTGGCATACGAAACCACCGCGCCGCGCAACACATCACTTGCCCCGGGCACGGCCGTCAAGCGGCCGGCGACCAAACCACCGGTGACCGACTCGGCCAAGCCGAGCGTCAAACCCTGGGCGCGCATGAGTGCCAGCGTCGCTGACTCCATGGTCTCGTCGTCGACGGCGAAGACGTGCTCGCCAACCAGGACGCGAACCTCGACATCCCACTTGTCGAGCAGCGATTCGGCCTCGGCCGGCGTCGACGCCTTGGCGGTGAGGCGCACCTTCAGTCCCTCCCATCCACTGGCGAGGAAGGCCAGGGTCGGGTTCCCAGTCTCGTCGAGCCTGGCGATCAACGGGTCGAGGCGCTCGTTGAGCCCGCTCTCGCTCTCGCCCCACGTGCGCAGAGTGCGGCTGACGATGACGCCAGTATCGCCCGAACGGCGACGCAGATCAGGCAGCACCGCCCGTTCGACCATCTCCTTCATTTCGTGCGGCACCCCGGGCACTGCATACACGACCTTGTCGACGCCATCGACGTTGACCGGGCAGATCAATCCGGGTGCCGTGCCGCGGGTTTGCGGGATGATGGTCGCGCCGACCGGCACGAGCGCCTGGCGAAGGTTGTTGGCCGCCATGTACCGCCCGCGTGATGAGAACATGTTGGTGATCACCTCGGCGACGCCGTCGTCGTGGAGCAGCGCAACACCCATCACGGCAGCGATCGCCTCGCGGGTGAGGTCGTCGTGGGTGGGGCCGAGCCCACCACACATGATCACCGCATCAGCGTCGGCAAGCGTGTTGCGCAGCACCGACTCGACACGACCGAGGTTGTCGCCGACCTTGACCTGCAGCAGCGAGTCGATGCCGTTGGCGGCGAGTTGCTCGCCCAGCCACGCGCTGTTGGTGTCGACGATCTGGCCCAGCAACAACTCGGTGCCGACCGCGACAACATCACAACGCATTGGCAGGTTCCCTCGACCGATGGGCACGCCACATGTACTGGCTCCCGCTGATCAGCGCCAGCGCTACCGAGATCCACAACAGCCCGTTCCACAGCCACTTGGCGTCGAGGGCGGTCAACGGGGCGAGGGCGAAACCGACCGAGAGTTGCTGGGTGACCGTCTTCCACTTGGCAACCTTGCTGGCCGGCACGCTGACACCTTTTGCTCCAACGAACGTGCGGTACAAGCTGATGGCCAACTCGCGCGCGGCAATGATCACCACGGGCACGACCCAGAACACATCGTTACTGACGAGGAAGACCATTGCCCCGATGACCAATACCTTGTCAGCCAGCGGGTCGAGGAAGGCTCCCATGGTGGTAGCTCCGTGACGGCGGGCCAGGAATCCATCGATTCCATCGGTACTGCACAACACGAACCACAACCCGAACGCCAACCACGATCCACCCGGCTCATCGGGGATCAGCACGAACATGAACGGGGCAATCAGCACCCGCGCCACCGTGACCAGATTTGCCCAGGTCTTCACTGCGGAGGGGTCGACGGGCATCAGTTCGATTCTGCCACGAGGTCGGGTCCCATGGCGTCAACGATTCGCACCACGTGGAACTCGCCGACCGTCAGAGTCGCGGGCACCTCGATGATGCCGTCGATCTCGGGGGCCTCGCGACTGCTGCGGGCGACACCGGGCTCGTCGACCAGCACCTTCGTCGTGGTGCCGATCAGCGCATCGCGCCGACGGGCGGTGATGTCGTCCTGCAACTCCCGCAGCTCGGCCAGGCGCTCGTTCATCAGGCTCGACTCGACCGAACCATCGAGGCCGACGGCGTACGTCCCCTCCTCGGCGCTGTACTTGAAGAATCCGCACCAGTCGAGTTCTGCCTGCTCGACGAACCGCAGCAACTGGTCGTGATCCTCTTCGGTCTCGCCGGGATAGCCGACGATGAAGTTGCTGCGGAACGCGGCGTCGGGTTGGCGCTCGCGAATGTCTTGGATTCGACGTAAGAACCGATCGCCGTCGCCCCAGCGGCGCATGCGACGCAACAGCGGCTTGCTGACGTGCTGCAGCGACAGGTCGAAGTACGGCACCCCCGTCGACAAGATGGCATCGATCAGTTCGTCGGTGAGATCACTGGGATACAGATAGAGCAGGCGCGTCCATGGAGCAACAGCGCTGACCGCCTTGACCAGCGGCACGATCGAGCCGGCACCAAGTTCGTCGGGCCGATCCTTGCCGTAGCTCGCAAGGTCCTGAGCGACGAGGACGATCTCTTGCGCCTCGAGTTGTTCGACCTCGTCGAGGATCGACGACACATCCCGGCTGCGTTGCGGGCCCCTGAACGACGGGATTGCGCAGAAGCCGCAGCTGCGATCGCAGCCTTCGGCGATCTTGATGTACGCCCACGGGCTCGTTGACTTCGGCCGCGGCAGGTTCAACAGATCGAGCATCGGGATCGGTGCATCACTGATCGACAACGGCTTGCGGCCAAGGTTGATCGGCACCCCGAAACCGGCGACCTGGTCGACCTCCGGCAGCGCGGCGGCCAGTTCGTCGCCGTAACGCTCGGCCATGCAACCGGTGACGACGAGACGGGCGCCATCCTTGCGTTGATCCTCCAGCGCGAGGATGGTGTCGATCGACTCCTTGCGGGCCTCGTCGATGAAGGCACAGGTGTTGACGACGACGAGGTCAGCGAGCGCCGCATCGTCGGTCGGTGTCATCCCGTCGGCCAGCAGCGTGCCGACCAGCTTGTCGCTGTCGACCTGGTTCTTCGGGCATCCCAGGGTCTCGACGTAAAACCGCTGTGCCACGACCCACCAGGCTACCGACGCCGCACCGGTTCCCCGAGGTTGTCACGCCCGGACCGTCCCTCGAGGACAGCGTCGGTCGAATCGGGCAGCCCCAGGTCCACTGCGTTTGATGACCGGCGCCCCGCATAGGGGCCGGAGCCGTCAAGCGCACCTGCGTGACCAAGCCGTTTGATTGCTGGCGCCCCCCATAGGGGGCCGCAGGCCTCAAAACCCGCGGGCGGGGGTTGGCGGGGCCGACACCCGGACCACCCGGACAACGCCCGACGAACGGAAGTTCTAGCGCTGTGCTGACTTCCCTGTCAGCTCCTTGAACGACCGTCGTTCCATGAGCTGACACAGAACGTTGGACGAACTGATCGGCGCTCAACCGGCAGCCACGACCGCAGGTCGCGATTCGGCCACCGCATCGCTGGAGTGTGGCGTATCCGAGCAGCCGTTCACGGGTCCGGTGATATGACCCCAGCCCTCGATCACAGATCGCGGTTGCGGTGCGCCTCCTGCAGTAGCTCGAACTCTTCGACGGTCATCAGCACGGCGCGAGCCTTTGAGCCCTCGCTGGGCCCCACCACACCACTCTGCTCGAGCAGGTCCATGATCCGCCCTGCCCGAGCGAAACCGACCTTCAACTTGCGCTGCAGCATCGACGTGGACCCGAGTTGGCTGCGAACCACCAACTCCATGGCCTGACGCAGCAGGGTCTCGTCCTCGTCTTTGCCGTCGGTGGCGCCGGAGAAAAGCCCGCTTCTGGCACCGCTGTCTTCTTCGCCCTCCACGCCACTGACGTACACGACCTCGGGCGCCTGCCGCCGCCAATGCGCTACGACCTTGCGCACCTCTTCCTCGCTGACGAACGAGCCTTGGATGCGTTGCGAGACGTTGGAGTTGCCGGGCAGCAGCAACATGTCGCCCTTGCCGACAAGCTTCTCGGCGCCAGGCTGGTCGAGAATGACCCGGCTGTCGGTCAGGCTGTTGACCGCGTACGCGGCACGCGCCGGAATGTTGGCTTTGATCACGCCTGTGATCACGTTGACCGACGGCCGCTGTGTGGCCACGATCAGGTGCACACCAACGGCACGAGCCTTCTGGGCGATCCGGGTGATGCTCTCCTCCACATCGCGGGCGGCGACCATCATCAGATCGTTGAGCTCGTCGACGATGATGACGATGTACGGCAGGCGCTCGAACTGGCGATCGGACCCCGGTTCCGCCTTGAGTTCGCCGCGGTCGTACGCCGCGTTGTAGCCGGTGATGTCGCGGAAACCGACCTCGAACAGCAGGTCGTAACGCCGCTCCATCTCCTTCACTGCCCAGCCGAGTGCGTTGGCCGCCTTCTTCGGATTGGTGACAGGTTGCGTGAGCAGATGCGGCAGTCGGTTGTACTGGCCCATCTCGACCTGTTTGGGGTCGATGAGGATGAGCCGCACCTGGTCGGGTGTGCTGCGCATGAGGATGGACGTCAGAATGCAGTTGAGCCCGCTCGACTTGCCGGCCCCGGTCGTGCCTGCGATCAGCAGGTGCGGTGTGGTGGCGAGGTTGAGGAACACGGACCGGCCGGCGATGTCTTTCCCGATGGCGACGTCGAGCGGGTGCGTCGCCGTCTTGGCCTCCGGCGACGCCATGATGTCGCCGAGGCTGACCAGCTGACGGGTGTGGTTGGGCACTTCGACGCCGATGGCCGTACGGCCGGGGATGGGCGCCAGGATTCGCACGTCGGTGGCGGCCATCGCGTAGGCGATGTCGCGGTTGAGGCTGGTGACCCTGGCCACCTTGACGCCGGAGCCCAGCTCGAGCTCGTAACGCGTGACGGTGGGGCCGACTGTCTGGCCCAGCAGGTTGGTCTCGACTCCGTGCGAGGTCAGCGCGTCGACCAGCGTGCGACCGCGGGCCTCGACTTCGGCCTTGTTGATGGTCTGTTGAGTCGACCTGTTGAGGTAGTTGGCCTGCGGCAACACCCAATGGCCACGCTGAGCACCAGGCCCGAGCTCGAGTTCGGATTGCTCGAGCAGACCGGGATCGATGGCGCCGGGTGGGGGCAACGGGCGGGACACCCGGCCCTTCTTCGGCTTGGTCGGCTCGTCCCAGTCTTCGTCGAGCGCCGCGTCGTACAGCACAGGCATGGGCAGTTCGCCCGAACCTTGGCGATCGCTCTTCAGCGTCGACATGTTGCCGAACGCCGATCGGGCCCGGCGACCGATTGGCATTGCGACCGCACCAACGCCTCGTCCGGTGTGCGACAACATCGCCCTCAACGAGGCGCCCGTCAGCATCAACGCGCCCCCGACGCATGTGGCCACCAGCACGACGATCGCACCACCAGAAGCGATCAATCCACGCAGCGGCTCGCCGATGAGCGCACCGATCCATCCGCCGGCGCGGCCCAGCGTGTCGAAGTTGGCCATGATCTTTTCGGGACCGCGTACGACGTGCAGCAATCCGAGCAACGACAAGCCCAGCAGCCCCCAGCCGACGGCCAGCCGGAAGCGGCGCATGCTCTGCCCCTTGCCGACGAGGGCGGCGCCGACAGCCACCATGGCTATTGGTACGACGAATCGACCGAGCCCGGTGAGCCAGCCGACGACGGTCTCGACGCCACGGCCCAGCGGACCAGCCAGATTGAGGTAGATCGCCAGGCCAAGCAGTATGCCGACGGCAATGAAACCGATCCCGGCGAACTCATTCTCGCGGCCTTCGATGGCCTGACGGAGTTCGGCCGAGGCCTGATCGCGACGCGACGTCGGCGAGGCCGCGGCCGCTGGCGTCGGCTTTGCCGGCGTTCGCTTGGCAGTGGTCGTAGTTCTCGACCGCTTCTTGGGCTGACCCCACGTCGTCATAGAGGTTCCAACGGTACCAAGGGGGTGTCGCCGAAACGGGGCACTGTCAGCCGGGGTCGACGGATCGCACCGTGCCGTCGGGGCCGACGACCACCACCAACTGCCCTCCCTGCCGCGAGGTGACTGCCACGCTGTATCTCACGATGCCGCTCTCGCCACCCTCGACGAAGAACAAATCGGCGCTGGACTGCGGGAGCTCGGACTGCAGCCTGCCGAGCACCGTGCCGGGGTCGAAGTCGAGGGCCGCGGCAGAGAACGTGAAGCCGCTGGCCTCGACCCCTTCGGTCGACGACAACTCGCCGTCGAGGTACACCCACGGTTGCGCCACGGCGCCGTCGTTCAACGCCACGATCAGGTTGACCAGCTGTGAGGTGGCGTTGATCTCGAAGTACTGCTGCGGCCCGCCGAGCCTGGCTTCTAGCGCTGTGATCGCCGGACTGATCAGGTCGACGCGAGGCGCGGCGGTTGAAGAATCGGCAGGAGTGGTCGAGTCCACTACCTGCGTGCCAGACGACGATCCTTCTGAACTGCACGCCGCGACGCAGAGCGCGATCGCGAGTGCGGCGACCAATCGACGACTGGCCTCGCTCGACCGGCGGGCCAACTGCCGGTCAGGCTTCCATGACGACGGGCACGATCATCGGCCGTCGTTTGGTGCGCTCGTTGACAAACTTGCCCGCGGCGCGGCGAACGTCGCGCTCGAGCGCATCGACATCGCGCACCCCGGTTGCGAGGGTCCGTTCGACCGCGTCGGCAACCGCATCACATGCCTCGTCGAGCAGGTCCTCGGCCTCGGGCGCGTACACCCAGCCGCGGGTGATGATCTCCGGGCCGACCAACACCTTGCCGGTCTCGATGTCGACGGTGACGACGACCACGACGACACCTTCCTCCGCCAACACCTTGCGATCGCGCAGCACACCCTGGCCGACATCGCCGACGATGCCGTCGACGTACAGGTAGCCGGCGGGCACGCGCCCGGTGGCCTCGAGGCCGTCGTCACTGAGCGTCAACACGTCGCCGTCTTCACAGACGAGCACATGGTCGCGCGGTATGCCCATGAGGTAGCCGAGCTTGGCGTTGGCGACCATGTGGCGATATTCGCCGTGGATCGGCACCAGGTACTCCGGACGAGTCAATGACATGTAGGTCTTCAGCTCATCGGCCTGCGCATGGCCTGTGGCGTGCACATCGGCAACGCCGGAGTGGATGACCTGCGCACCGGCCCGCAGCAACCCGTCGATCACCCGGTTGACGTTGCTCTCATTACCGGGAATGGCATGACTCGACAGGATGACAGTGTCGGTCTCGCCGATCTTGACCCACTTGTTCTCGCCGCGGCCCAGCAGGGCCAGCGCCGACATCGGCTCGCCTTGCGAACCGGTGGAGATCACACACACCTTGCCCGGCGGGTAGTCGCCGATTTCGTCGATGTCGACCAGTGATTTGTCTGGGATCCGCACGACGCCGAGATCGCGACCCAGTCGAACGTTCTTCTTCATGCTGAGCCCGAGGGTTGCGACGACTCGCCCTTCGGCGATGGCTGCATCGGCTATCTGCTGGATGCGATGCAGGTGGCTGGCGAAACTGGCAGTGATGATGCGCTGCCCGCGCAGCTCGGCGAACAACGAGCGCAGCACCGTACCGACGCTGGACTCGGACGGGGCGTGGCCAGCTTCTTCGGCGTTGGTGGAATCGGCGAGCAACAGACGAATGCCTTCATTGGAGGCGATCGAGCCGATTCGGGCGAGGTCGGTTCGCCGACCGTCAACTGGAGTGAGATCGAGCTTGAAATCGCCCGAGTGCAGGATCACTCCTTGCGGCGTGTGAATGGCGATGGCGTGAGCGTGCGGCACCGAGTGAGTGACAGGGATGAACTCGACGTCGAACGGTCCGATCATGCGTCGCTCGCCGTCGGCGACCACGATCAACTCGGTCTTGCCGAGCAGTCCGGCTTCTTCGATGCGGTTGCGGGCCAGGCCAAGCGTGAGCGCCGAACCGAAGATCGGGAAGCTCAATTCGCGCAGCAGGTAGTGCAAGGCGCCGACGTGGTCTTCGTGGCCGTGCGTGGCAACGACTCCCTCGATCCGGTCGGCGTTCTCGCGCAGCCATGTGAAGTCGGGCAGGACCAAGTCGATGCCGTGCATGTCGGGATCGGGGAACATCAGCCCGACGTCGATCAACAGCACACGGTCCTGTTGTTCGATAGCCATGCAATTGCGGCCGATCTCACCGAGACCACCCAGGAAGATCACGCGAACTGGGTCAGCCATCAGCAACCACCGCTCTCGACAGGAGCCGGATCACAGTGGACGGTCGGGAAACGCATCTCTCCATCGTTGCAGGTTGGCCCATACCTCGATGGCACGCGCTTCGACGAAGGCCGGCGCATCGCCCATGGGGAGGCGCGCCTGGCCAACCGGAATCCCGAGGTGGCGCATCATCGCTTTGGTCGGTAGCGGATTGGGTGCGTCGTCACCCGTCTCGAACGCAAAACTCTCCAGCATGCGGCTGTTGACCAGGCGAGCCCCGTCGGTATCGCCTTTCTCCCACAGGTCGAACAACTCCTGGTGATCCTCGCCAGTCCAGTGCGTGGCGACGCCAACCGTGCCGACGATGCCACTGGCCAGCAGCGGCAACGTCATGATGTCGTCGCCGCTGTACGCCTCGCACCCCGCTGGCAACGAGCTGATCAGGGCCGCTGTCTCACCAGGGTTGGCCGCAGCGTCTTTCAAGGCGACGATGTTGGGAACGTCTCGGAAGAGCGTCAACAATGTGGCCGTGCTGATCTTGCGACCGGTGCGGATGGGAATGTCGTAGACCATCACCGGGAGATCGCTGGCGGCGGCGACAGCGCGCATATGGGCGTCGATACCCGCCTGCGAAGGGCGGTTGTAGTACGGACACACCGCAAGGACAGCGGCGGCTCCCAGGGACTTGGCTTGCTTGGTTAGGTGGACCGAGTGACGCGTGTCGTTGGTGCCGGTCCCGGCGATCACGGGAATGGACACGGCCTCGATCACCGCAGCGAACAGGGAGAGCCGCTCGTCGTCGTCCAGCGTGGGTGCCTCGCCCGTCGTGCCGGCGATCACGAGACCATCGTTGCCGTGATCTTGCAGGTAGCGAGCCAGCGTCTTCGCGGCATCGAGATCGAGGCCTCCATCACGGTCGAATGGTGTGACCATCGCGCTGAGCACGCGTCCGAATCGAGCCATGGCGCAATCGTAGATGACACGTGCGGCCGGGATACGGTCGGTTCATGAAGCTCTGGGCCCTGCGGTGCGGCGACCTGCACACCGATATCGGTGGCCTGGTGACCGGGCAGCCAACAGGCGTGATGGGCGACGTGCCGGTGATGTGCTTCGCAGCCGACACCGGTGACGGCGTGTTGGTGTTCGATACCGGCCTGCACGAGGCCTGCTGCGGCCCCGACCTGGCTGCGCACTTCGGTTTGATGGCAACGATGTTCGATCTTCGCTGCCCTCGGCATGCGCTGGTCGACGAGCGGTTGCGCCAAGCCGGATACTCGGTGGATGAGGTTCGCTGGGTGGTCAATTCGCACCTCCATTTCGATCACGTCGGACGCAATGCAGCATTCCCGGTGGCCACCCACTCTGTGCGTGCCCGCGAACTGGAGTGGGCCTGGACACGAGCAACGAAGCCCAGCGGCGTGTTTGGCCGGCGACCTTGCCGAACTGACTGGCGAGCCATGGGACTACGACGACTCGTTCGACCTCGTGCCCGGTCTGCAGCTGATCTCGACGCCGGGCCATACGCCTGGCCATCAGGCGCTGCTGGTCTCGTTCACCGATGGCCGCAGTTACGTGTGCGCCGGAGACGCGGCGTACACCCTGCAAGCCGTCGTTGAACACCACGTCACGGGTCGACCGACCAATGCCGACGAGGCCCTCACCAGCCTGCGCCGACTTACCGATCTCGACGCCGGCATCCTCACCGCTCACGACATCGACCAGTGGCGCGATGTCACTGACGCAGCCCTGATCCACTCCGCCCAACCGGTGGCTCCAGGCCGAAGTGCGTAAGTTCAGTGCACACAGTGCGCATCGAACTTACGCACTTCTTGCATCGAGGCGTGCTCGGCAGATCTTGGCGACGATCTGAACGACCGCTGCGGGACTTCGCTGCGCGTACCAGCCGAGGTAGATCAACTCCCAGCCGCACGCAGAAGCGCGCAGGTCGCGATCCTCGTCGGCGGTCTCCCTGATCGGCCCGAAGTGGAACTTCCGGCTGTGGCCCTCGATGCCGAGACGTAATGCGGCAATTCCGAGATCCACACGGGCGACGAAGTCGCCCGTGTCGTCGGTGATGACGTACTGCGGAGTGATGGCCGGAATGTCGGGATGGTCGATCATGCGCCGAAGCAACTCCTCGAACCAGGAGTCGGGCAGAGTCCCTTCCGCATTCCAGCGGCGGAGTGCTTGCATCAGAACACCGGTACCGGACTGGCCGGGGCGATGAAGGCGGACCGCAGTCTGCTGCAGCCAGATCGGGCTGACCTTATGAATTCTCCGGGCTGCAATCAATGCCCGCCAGACTGTGTCGCTGGAGTTCGTCGACCCAAGGTCGGCCAGGGTCCTTGCCAGACTGGTGCAGGGCAAACCGTCGCGCACAAACCGATCAACCGAATCGAGGACGGACGTCTGGTGGATCACGATTCCATCCGCCGCTCGCAAGCTGACGCGGCCAGGCCGGAGCACGGTCAGCGCTGGGCCGGCGGAGTCAAAACCGTCGAGCATGAACAGCCTCGCTGCAGCGCCATCGCCGACGACTGGTCGGCTGGCACTCGTTGCGGTGACGATCGCCAGTCGCTGCTCCCATGTCGGCGGGTACCCGCTCACGACGAGCAGCCCGCGTACTGGTTCGGTCAGCCATCCGCGCTCCTTGGCGAGTCGGATGTCGCGGGGCGTGAACCCGAAAGAGGCGGCCTGGCTTCGAGCGACAAGACCATGGCGAGAGGCCGCAAACTCCGCCATGGCCCGTGGGGCCGGAGCGGACATGTGCCGGAACCTATCGGCTGAGGGCTTTCGTCCAACCGGCGCCGCGAAGTGCGTAAGTTCAACGCGACGTGTGTGGACGCAACTTACGCACTTCGGGTCACGAGAGCCGTCAGTTCGCCAGGGCCACAACCGAGATCGACGGCTCGCCTGATCGAAGCGGGCTCGATGAGGGCCACCAGATCGTGAAACGCCTGCGCTCGCTCGGCTGCGAAGCGGCGGTATTGCTCAGGGTTCCAGTCCGTCACGACTTGTATTGTACTTGTATTGATCGGCTGCGTGTCAAGCTTGCCGAGACGACGTGTTCGCTTGCGATGGAATATGGTCTGACAACCAGACCAGACTTGCCAGACCAGACACGGAGGAGGCGACATGGCGATCAGCGGCCAGAACCGTGCCGTCTCGTGCGACCGTCGCCGCGCTATCGAACCTCGATGAACACCCCGTTTGCTCCGGTCAAGCGGCGAACCATCTCGTCGGAGATTCGGGCGCAGCTGCTCGAGGCCATCCGCATCGGCGAGCTGCAACCAGGTAGCCCCGTTCCAGCGGAACGGCAGCTGTGCGAACAGTTCGGAGTTGCCCGAACATCGGTGCGCGAGGCCATCCAAGGCCTCACCGCGTCGGGCTATCTCGAGCGTCGCGGCAACCGTCCCGTCGTCGCCGAGCGCCTTCCCGAAATTCGGCTCAAGGGGGATTCGGCGACACTCGACGAACGCAAGGCGCTGGTACGTCAGTTGTTCGAAGTACGACGCACGATCGAACCGGCCATGTCGGAACTGGCCGCTCGCCGGGCCGACGCAGCCGAGCGAGCTGACATCGCCGAATTGGCGGCTCGGGCCACCAAGCAACTCGACGAGTTCCGCACGTTCGACCGCGCCTTCCACACAGCGATCTCGCGCGCCTGCGGCAATCCCCTGCTGCAGGAGGTCTACGGCAAGACGCTCGGTGCGTTGTTCGACTCCGACGAACTCGCGTCGCTGCTGTACGCGGAGATCAACCGCCACGAGGTCAGCGAGATCATCACCTCGTCGATGGCCGCACATCGGGCCATTGCCGACGCCCTCGTGGCGGGCCGGCGCAAAGCAACCGTCGGCGCGGTGCAGGCCCACCTCGACGATGTCGAACGCCGCATGATCGACCAACTGTTGTGATGGACGGCGAGAAGGGAACGGCGATGGACCTGGCCAATCAGTACTGCTACTTCTACGACGACGACTTGTTCAACGAAACCGACCGGACCGGCTTCCGTCGCAGAGTGATCAATGGCGAGTTGCTGCAGCTGTGTTTCTGGCGCATCAGCGGCGGCGCGACCGGATCCATCCTGCATCACCACACCGACCACGAGCAGTTCGGCATCATCGTGCGCGGCAAGCTCGACTTCCGCATCGGCGAGCCCGACGATCCGACGCGAGTGGTGCTCGGGCCCGGCGAGATCTACCTGGCCCCACGCTCCGTGTGGCACGGCGACAGCATCTTCATCGGTGACGACGAACTGAACGAGGTGTGGATTCTCGACATCTTCGCTCCCCCGAGAGAGGATCTGCGCAATGACTGACGGCTCGACGCGAAGCCAACTGGGACCAGATTGGCGCCTGGCCGTCGACATCGGGGGCACCTTCACCGACGTGGTGCTGATCGACGCGGCCAGCGGCCGGGTGATCGTCGACAAGACCCTCACCACGCCGGGCGCACCGCTCGATGGTGTCCGCGCCGGCGTGCGTCAACTTCTGGTGAAGGCCGGCGTGCGGCCTGCAGAGATCACCGCGCCGATCGTTCACGCGACGACGCTCATCACCAACGCACTGATCGAGGGCAAGATCGGTCGTGCCGGAGTCGTCACGACTGAGGGCTTCGGCGACACGATGCTGATCCGCGACGAGCACCGGTACGACATGTACGACCTGCAGATCGAGTTTCCCAGCCCACCGGTGCCGCGGGATCGTGTCGTCGAGATCGCCGAACGCACCAACCCCGCCGGCGACGTGGTCGAGATCCCGACGATTGCCGATCTCGACACGATCGCGACAGCGCTGCGCGACGCCAAGGTCGAATCGGTCGGCGTATGCCTGATCAACGCCTACGCCAACCCCGCCAACGAACGGCTGATTGCCGATCACCTTCGTCGTGAGCTTGGCGTACCCGTGTGCATCTCCGCCGAGATCTCACCGCAGATACGTGAATACCCGCGCATGGTCACGACGGCCTGCAATGCGGCCACCATGCCGGTCATCGGCCCGTATCTCGACGAGCTGCAGAAGTGGCTTGCCGCCGAGGGCTTCGGCGGGTCGGTGTTGATGATGTTGTCGAACGGTGGTGTCGTCTCGGCCGACGACGCGGCGCGCGCCCCGATCCGTCTGGTCGAAAGTGGTCCCGCAGCCGGTGCGTTGGCAGGCAGTTGGTTCGCTCGCCGCTTGGGCGAGGACCGGCTGCTGTGTTTCGACATGGGCGGCACCACGGCGAAGTCGTGCCTGATCGTCGGCGGCGAGCCGGAGATCACCAACACCTTCGAGGTGGCCCGCATCTACCGCTTCAAAAAGGGCTCCGGGTTTCCCGTCTCCGTCCCTTCGGTCGACCTGGTCGAGATCGGCGCTGGTGGTGGCAGCCTGGCACGCATCGACGAGCTCGGCCTGCTGAAGGTCGGCCCAGAATCGTCCGGCGCCGATCCTGGCCCAGCCTGCTATGGCCGCGGTGGCCACAAGGCCGCCGTCACCGATGCCGACCTCGCCCTCGGCATGCTCGACGCCGGTTACTTCCTCGGCGGTGACATGCAACTGGACCTCGCGGCCAACGCCGCCGCGCTCGAATCCATCGCCGCCGGCCTCGGCCTGCCGGCTGGCGATACTGCCGCCGGCATTCACGAACTCGTCAACCAGAACATGGCTGCGGCGGCCCGAATGCACGCTGTCGAGCAGGGCGAGGACCTCCGTGGTGTCACCCTGCTCGCCTTCGGCGGGGCTGGGCCGATTCACGCCTGCGGTGTCGCCGAATTGCTCGATTCACCACGAGTGATCTTCCCCGTCAACGCCAGCGTCCTCAGCGCGTTCGGCACGCTTGTGTCGCCCGTGCGAATCGACCTTGCCCGCTCGATGGTCCGCTCGTTGTCCGAGATATCTCATCAGGAACGCGACGGTCTGCTCGACGATCTTCGCGAGGAGGGTCGCCGGGTCCTGGCCGCTGCGGGTGTGCCGGGTGATCGCATCCGATTCCGCTACGGACTCGATGCCCGATATCTGGGCCAGGGCAACGAGCTCACCATCTGGGTCGGCGACGGCGACCAATGGCCGGCGACCGATGGCGAGGTCGTCGACCGCTTCGAGAGCGACTACCGACGGATCTACGGCCTGACGATTCCCGACGTCGCCGTCGAGGCGGTCACGTGGCGACTGTCGGCATACGCCAACGCCGACACAGTCGAGCCGATCGCCGAAGTGGGCGAGTCTCACGGCAAGCCGCACACATTTCGCAGCGTGCGATTCGACCGCATGGCGCCGGCGGTCGACACCCCCGTCTATCGCCGCAACGACCTCGGCCGCGGGCAGCAATTGGTCGGGCCCGCCATCGTCGAGGAGCGTGAGACCACCACGGTGATCCGACCGGGATGGCTCGTCGTTGTTGCCGACGACGGCTCGTTGATCGCCGAGAGGAACAGCTGATGGCCTTCGATCCGATCGAGCTCGAGGTGTTGTGGCAGAGCCTCATCGCCACCGTCAACGAACAGGCCAGGGCATTGCAGCGGGCGGCGTTCTCGCCCATCGTTCGTGAGGCCGGCGACCTTGCCAACGCCGTGTTCGACCAGCGCGGCCGCATGGTGGCTCAGGCCGTCACCGGCACCCCAGGGCACATCAACTCACTTGCCCGCGCCGCAACCGCAGTGCTGGAGGAATACCCACCGGACTCGCTGGTCGAGGGCGACGTCTTGATCACCAATGATCCGTACAAGACCGCCGGACAACTGCTCGATGTCACCGTGCTGTACCCGGTGTTTCGCAAGGGCAAGGCAATCGCCTTCTTCGGGTCGACGATCCACCACACCGATGTCGGCGGCTACGGCATCGGCGCCGGCGCGCGTGACGTGTTCGAAGAGGGCTTGTGGATTCCCATCTGCAAGCTGATGAACGCCGGCCACCGCAACGCCGACGTGTGGCGGTTCATTCTCAGCAATGTGCGCCAACCCGACCACATGTCGGGCGACCTGCATGCCCAGATGGCCTCAGGTGAGGTCGGCGCGCAACGACTGCTGAGCCTGTGCACTCAGCATGGCCTCGACGACATCGAGGCGCTGGCCGACGAGATCATCGAACGCAGCGAAGCTGCGACACGCGCCACGATCCGTGAACTTCCGGCGGGCACCTACCACGCCAGCGCCGAGCTCGACCTCGCCGACGGCAGCCGTATCGACATCGTCTGCGCGATCACCGTCGATCCGGTGGCCGGCGAGATCCTGGTCGACTACGCCGGCTCGTCGGGGGCCAGTCCCTACGGCATCAACGTCGTCAAGAACTACACTCACGCCTACACGACGTTCGCGGTGCGGTCGGTGCTGAACCCCGAGTTGCCGAACAATCACGGCAGCCTCGCGCCGATCCTGGTCGAAGCCCCCGTCGGCTCGATCGTCAACGCGGTCTCGCCACAGCCATGCACCGCCCGCCACGTCGTAGGCATGTTCCTCCCCAACGCGCTGCTCAAAGCGCTCTCCCAGATCAAGCCCGAACAGGCGATGGCTGAGGGAAGCGGAGCGGTGTGGACGATGCAGGTATCGGGCAACCACGACGATGGCCGACCATTCATCACCGCAATGTTCACGTACGCGGGTGGTGTAGGCGCCCGTGCCCACAAGCCGGGACTGTCGGCGTGTTCCTACCCCACCGGTGTCGCCGCGGTACCGGTCGAGGTGGTCGAGGCCTCGGCACCGATCCGCTTCCACCGCAAGTCGTTGCGTACCGGCAGCGGCGGGCGTGGCCAGCAAATTGGCGGCATGGGCCAGACCGTCGAGTTCAGCGTCGACACGACGCGCCCGTGGCAATTGAACGCGGTCACCTCTCGGCTCGCCGTTCCACCGGAAGGCATCTTTGGTGGAGAGCCCGGTGCCGCCGGCTCGTTCACGGTCAACGGCGAGGCCGTGCGCACGCAGCAGCGCATCACGCTGCAGCCCGGTGATCGAGTCAGCCTCGAGTTGCCGGGCGGCGGCGGTTACGGCGCAGCCGAGGGTGGATCCCAATGACCGATCAGTCCGTGCTCACGACCGACCTGTTGGTCTCGTTCGACGAGTCGATACTCGATGTCGACAAGGCCTGCACCCTGCCTGCGGAGTGTTACAAAGCCGACGAGTTTCTCGACTTCGAACGCCATGCGCTGTTCGATCATGAGTGGTTGTGCGTCGGCCGCGTCGATCAGATCGCCAAACCCGGCGACTACTTCACCGCGACGGTCAACGGCGAGCGGCTGATCGTCGCTCGGGCGAAGGACGGTGTCGTTCGCGCTTTTTCGGCCATCTGCCAGCACCGGGGCATGCAGATCGTCGACGACAGCGGGAGCTGCGGAACCTTTACGTGCCCGTACCACCAGTGGGTGTATGGGCTCGACGGCCGGTTACTGGGCGCACCGGCGATGGAGCGAACCGCTGGCTTTGCCAAGTCGGACTGGGGCCTACCGAATCTGCAGGTCGAGGTGTGGCTCGGCTTCCTGTTCGTCAACTTCGATGCAACGGCCAAGCCATTGGCGCCCTCGCTCGCCGCATACGAGCCGTACCTCGAGCACTACGACCTTGCCAACGCGGTGAACCCCGGCAGTTTCACGCTCACTGACCTGCCGTGGAACTGGAAGGTGATGTTCGAGAACTTCAACGACGGCTATCACGCCAACCGGCTGCATCACACGATCCAGGACTTCTGCCCCAGCAACCTGGCCGCCTTCCCAGTGCCGTGGGACGACGGTTCGAACGTGATCTTCCGCACCAACGGGTACACGCATGTCGACGGCGGATTCAACGCAACGACCAAGGCGCTGTTGCCGGTGTTCCCCGAGCTGACCGAGGAGGAACGATGGCGCTCAACATTCGCGCTCATTCCTCCGACGCTGTGCCTTGGAACGGCCCCTGATCAAGCGTTCTACTTCATCGTCACACCCAAGACTGCCGAGACCATCGATGTCGAGATCGGCTACCTGTTGCACCCGAGCGCGCTCGAGCACCCGATGTTCGATCACCTCTTCGCGATGAGCGACACCGGGGTGCAGGTCTTCGTCAAACAGGATCAGGATGCGACGACCAAGGTGCAACGAGGCATGCACTCGCGCTTCGCCGCGAGGGGCCGGTACTCATGGCAGGAGGAGAGCCACGTGCAGTTCAATCGCTGGCTGGTGCAGCGCTACCGGCGCCACTGGCCCACTGTCGCGAGCGAACATGGAGAGCCCACCGTGCGTGTCGTGTAGCAGAACGATGCATGCGGACGGGCGGTAGATCAAGCTGCTCGCGTGCGCCAGGAGAAGGAGGATCGTTACGACGGGAGGGTCCGACCGTCTGCGGCGTGTCGGACCCTCCCTCGCATACCAGCTGTTCGTTAGTGAACAGTGAACTCGACCTCGGTCAGCGTCTGATTCCCACCCCGTTCGATGGCCAGCACCTCGGACTTGTAGGTGCCAGGGACGAGGAACTCGGCTGGAATCGGCAGGCGGGTCGCGGTGCCCGGAAGCATCACATCGAGAACCCGCTTCGGGTTCCCCACGCTTGGAGCAACGGCGACGACCAGCACCTGGTACGAGACGACGTCGACGCCGGCGGGCGAGTTGACTGGCAGCCACTCGACGACCAGTCCGTCGGGCGCGATGGTCGACAGATCGGTGGGAGACGTGATGATCGGCCCATCGGGCACCTTGTGGGTCAATGTGAAGATGCTCATCAGCCGCTGACCGTCGATCGTGCGGCCGCGGAAGGTGTACGAGCCCTCGGGGAAGAGCCGCTTGAACTCCGCGAACGGGAACAAGTCGAATGACGGCTCACTGCTCTCTGAGAACAACTCCGTCAGACCAAAGTTGCGGATGACCTGTTCGGCCTCGACGTCGAGCACCTTGCGACCCAGTGGGTTCGTGATCGTGATCTCTCGCCATGGTGGTGCGTCGAGGAAGAATTGAAGGCCGGCATCGCCGTCAGTGGAGTTGTACTCGATCTTCAACCGAGCATCCGGAAACGGGATTGTCGACGATCGAGAGCTATCGGCGGCCACTGGCCCAGCGGCCAACACGGGTACCAAGCTGACCAGCAACAGACCAGCTATACCGAAATGGGTGCGCATGATGTTACGTCCTTTCGTTGTGTTCTGGGGTCGACCATTCGACGAAGGCAACGGAGGCTCGCTGACGGACGACCAGTCTGGGCGATCTCGGCCAGACACTTGCGACGGTAAACGAGACACCCTGACTGCAGCCTGAAACGGTCGCAGCAGTCGAGCAGGCGACGGTATCGGCCTGCAGGCCAAGCCCCGACCTCAGCCGTTGTCGACAGGATTTAGGGTCAACCCAGGGGCGACGATTGCATCGACCGCGGCCAGCACGTCGACCGGCACCGTGACGTCGGCCGCGTCGAGCAGTGACCCGAGTTGCTCCGGCGTTCGCGGTCCGATCAACGCAGCCGTCACAGCGGGATTGGCCAGCACGAATCCAATCGCCAGCTGAATCAATGTCAAGCCGGCCGCGTCCGCAACCGCTGTCAACTCAGCGACCAGCGTGCGTTTCTCGCCGCGAATCACCTCGTCGCGATGGTCGAAATGGTCCGGTTCACGAGCGGCACGCGACACCGAGTCGACGGACCCGGACTGGTACTTGCCGGTCAACCACCCGCCGTTCAGGGGCGCCCACACGAGCACACCGACATCGTGCTCGTGACACCACGGCAGCACATCGACCTCGACCGCGCGAACCAACATGGAGTACGGCGGTTGCTCGCTGCAGGGCACGGTCACGCCGAGATGTTCGGCCCGCGCTCGTGCCTCGGCGAGTTGGTCGGCAGAGAACGTCGAGGTGCCGACGGCGCGCACCTTCCCCGCCTTCACCAACTCGTCGAACGCCTGCAGCGTCTCGTCGATCGAAGCATCGGGATCGGGCCGGTGCATCTGGTAGATGTCGATGTAGTCGGTACCCAGGCGACGCAAGCTGGCTTCACACGATTGCACCACCCAGCGCCGCGACAGACCGCGCTCTGACGGCTCGTCGCTCATGGCATTGCCCACCTTGGTCGCCACGACCACACTCTCGCGACGCCCTGCCAGGGCGCGTCCGAGGATCTCCTCCGACCTGCCGAAGTCGTAGATGTCGGCGCTATCGAACAGGGTCACACCAGCGGCTAGGGCGCGGTCGACCATCTGCGCGCAGGACTGCTCGTCGGGGTTGCCCCAGCGACCGAACATCATCGTGCCGAGCGCAAGCGTACTGACCTCGATCCCGCTGGCACCCAGCTGTCGATACCGCATGTGTCAGGCCAGACCGGCTTGACGTTGGAACACCAGGCTGTCCCAGTAGTCGATGCGGTGGGCAATACGGCCATCGCGAACAACGAACCGCATGACACCACGCACGGCGATGGGGCGATCGTTCATCGTCGTCCGCAAGGTGTACGCCGCGACGACGCGATCGTGATCGGCCATGACGTCTTCGACGACGTAGTGCAACCCCGGCATCGACTCCAGGAATCCGGGTAGACGCTGACGGTACTCGTCGATCCCGACACAGCCGCTGCCAAGTGCAGCCGTGTGCTCGTTGACGAAATCGTCGGTGACGAACGCCGCAACCGCGTCGGGATCACCCGTCGCAAACGCTTCGAGGTAGCCGACGCACACTGCGATCGGCGAACCCGGTGGCGGCGCGGTCACGAGCCGTTACCCCAGACCTCCTGCACCGTCGCGTAGACACCCTGGTCGTAGGAGAACTCGATCATGTTGCCATCGGGGTCCGTCAGCGCGCAGATATAGCCGATCGGGGGCGGCATCTCGGTTGGTGGCCAAGCGAGGCAGCCCTCCGCCTCACCACGCTTGGCGATGGCATCGACCTCGGCTCTGCTGGTGACCTCGATCCCGATATGGGCGAAGGGCGCCATGGTCGGTTGCGGACCCTTGTCTTGATCGCGCCGGAAACTGACCAGTACCAGGATGAACGGCTTGTCGACCTGATCGCGATGGCCGAGCCACGCGCCGAAGCCATCGGCGTCCTCGCGACGGTCGAGCAGCTCGAGCGGAGTGAACCGCTCGTACCAGGCGATGGTCTTGTCGATGTCGGTCGCGGGTAGGGCGATATGCGTCCACCGCATCGACGGCGGGTGGACTGCGTACTGGTCTACGACTTCACTCACGTGTCCAACCCTCCGGAACGACAGGATCCGACCCGCCCTTGGTCCACAGGATCAATGTATTGCCCCATGGGTCGACGAAGGCGCTGTTGAACCCGTTGAACTCTGCCCAATAGTGCTGACGCCACAGTTCGGTGGCGCCAAGCTTCACCGCGGTATCGAGGATTCGTTCGTCGCTGTCGTCGTCGGCAACCAGGATCCAAACCCTGGCCGTGCGCGACTGCGTGGTGAGCACGCGAGGATCGACGCCCGCAGGATCGGGATGAGGGCGAGCGTTGGCGATGTTGTAGATGCCCATATGCAGATTGCCGACCTCTGACGGCGTGCCGTCGGGTGTCGGGAACTGACCGCCGGGCACGATGCGATGGAACTGGCCCGCCGGTCGCCCTTCGACTTCCCATCCAAAAACCTCGGCGTAGAACCGCCCGGAGGCTTCGGGATCGTCGCTTGGCAAATCCACGAAGATCAACGTGTTGGGTTGGGTCATGGGCGCGAACGTAGCATCGCCGGACTGATGGTCTGACCGTCGAATCGCCATCGGAGACGTGTCGAGTTCCCACAGCATCAACACTCCGTGTCGCGGCCCTTTACACAGCGAGACTATGGTTCGTCCGCAACGGAATGGTCTGACCATCAGTCCGCGGACAAAGGGGAGAATCGACGTGAAGAGCAACAAGCCAGGTCACCGCACGAGCCGAGTTCTGGTGCTGTTGGCTGTGACATCGATCATCGCCGCGGCGTGCGGCGACGACGACAACGCCAGCGACGCGACCACTGCGGCATCCGAACCCGTGGCAACCGAACCCGTGGCAACCGAACCTGCCTCGACGGAGCCCGCAGCGACCGAGCCAGCAGCCACCGATGCGCCGGAAACCTCGGCAGCAGAAGCCAACCCGCTCGACGCCAACGGCGACGGCAAGGTCGTGTTCGGCATCGCTGCAGCGGGGCCCGCCGACGACGGTGCCTACTACCAAGCTGTTGTCGATGCCGCCAAGACGCTCTCGAGCGAGAACGGCTTCGAAGACCCGATCGTCGTCGACAACATCCAAGCCGCCGACGCGGCCACTGCGATCGGTGACCTCGCCCAGCAGGGTGTCGACGTCATCATCGTCGGGGCTTCTGAGATCGCCGAGCCGTTGCCCGACCTGATCAGCCGGTACCCCGACGTGTTCTGGTACTGCAACTGCGGCGCCGGCTTCCCGCCCAATCCGGGATTGTCACAGAGCACCGACGACGGTGGCGAGATCGGCTATGCGGCCGGCTACGCAACCGGCTTGAAGTTGCAGGAGAAGGGCGGCGACTCGGTCGTGTTCATCGGCTGCTGCGATCTCGGCTTCGAGAAGCAGGCCTACATGTCGTTCGAACTCGGCTTGCAAGCCGTCGATCCGACCTTCACGCAGACCTACGTGCCCACCGGCGACTTCCCGTTCGACTTCGACAACACCGCCAACGCAACCGCTGCACTGCAAACGGCCATCGACAATGGCGCCGATGCCGTCTATCCCTATCTCGGTGGTGCTCACCGACCGGTCGTGCAGGCTGCCAACGCGGCCGGATTGATCACGATGAGCGCCGGATCCTCGACGGTGTGCGACGACAGCGAAGAACTCGACTACGACATCGCCGTGAAGTTCGATGGTGGCGACTACGTGAAAGCAGTGATGAGCGAGATCATTGCCGGCACCTTCGTGGAAGGCGACATCAAGCAGTTCAAGGTCGGCGTCGATCCCGAGCCCGGCGCCGAGATCTGCGACGCCACACCGGAACAGCAAGACGCGATGGACGCCGTCTATGCCCAGATCGCGTCGGGTGACCTCGCCGACGAGTTCGGCCAGATCGCCGGCGTAGCGTTTGCAGAGGGCTGACCACAGCCAGTGAGCCAGGCGGCCGATCACCGCGCGGGCGGGAAGTCTGACTTCCCGCCCGCCGCGGAGTTCATCGACATCTCCAAGACGTTCGGTCGTGTCGTGGCCTGCGACAGCGTCAACCTGGCGTTGCACAAGGGCCGAATCCACGGCATTCTCGGCGAGAACGGCGCCGGTAAGTCGACGCTGATGAAGATGCTGATCGGCCTGGTCCTGCCCGATGCCGGGCAGATTCGAGTACACGGCGAGCCCGTCAAGATCAGCGACCCGATCGACGCCGCGCGCCTGGGGATTGCGATGGTCCACCAGCACTTCAGCCTGGTCGAGCCGTTGACCGTGTGGGAAAACGTCGCGCTCGGTGATTCCGGTCGACTCGACCCCAACCGCATCCGCCGACGCGTGGGCGAGATCAGCGAGCAGTACGGCCTCGAGATCGATCCCGATGATCGCATCAGTGAGTTGACCGCCGGCATGCGCCAGCGCGTCGAGATCATCAAGTGTCTGCGCCGCGACCCCGAGATCTTGGTGTTCGATGAACCGACCTCAGTGCTCTCGCCCGCCGAGTCCACATTCCTGTTCGCGGCACTGCGACACGTGGTCGAAGACGAGGGCAAGGCCGTCGCCCTGGTCAGCCACAAGCTCGCCGAGGTGATCTCGGCGAGTGATGAGATCACCATCATGCGCGACGGCAAGGTGGTGGACTCGCGGCCAACTGCCGGAAGTGACCCAGCCACGCTCGCCCGGGCGATGGTCGGTCGCGAGGTGGTGCTGAGGCGCGAGCACGCAGCCTTCGGTGTACTCGATGAAACGAGAGCACCGAACACGACTTCGAAGGTGCCGATCGGCTCGCCAGTTTTGGCGATCACCAACGCCTCGGTATCAGGACAGGATGGTCGGGTCCTGCTCGATCGCTTCAACCTCGAGGTGTACCCCGGTGAGATCGTCGGCGTCGCGGGTGTCGAGGGCAACGGTCAACGTACCCTCGGCGACGTTCTGTCGAGCCTGTGCGCGCTCGACGATGGCCACGTCGGCGTCGACGGTCACCGCGTCGCTACCGGCCACGCCGGCGCCATGGCCAGCGCAGGCATAGCTGTGATCCCCGAGGACCGTCACGACAGTGGTTGCGTCCTCGACTTCAACGTCGCCGAGAACATGTTCATCGCCGACCCGAACAGGGTTGCTCGACGCGGGTTGATGAATCAGGCGGCGATGCACGAGCAGGCCTCGACACTGATCGACAAGTTCGACATCGTCTGCGTCGGGTCACGGGCGCCGATGTGGTCGCTCAGTGGCGGCAACCAGCAGCGCGTCGTCCTGGCTCGTGAGTTGTCCCATGGACCGCGTGTGCTTGTCGCCGCGCAACCGACCCGGGGCCTCGATGTCGGGGCGATCGAGTACATGTCGTCACAGCTGCGCGCCGCTGCCGACGACGGCGTGGCGGTACTACTGATATCGACCGAACTGGAAGAGATCCTCGATCTTGCCGATCGCATCGTCGTGATGTCGAACGGACGGATCGTCGGCGAGGTGCGGCGCGACGATGTCGACCTCGCCGTACTCGGTCTGATGATGAGTGGCGCCAGTGAGTGACGTCGGGGAGAACATCGTCACTGATGCTGCGGAACACGAGGTCGCCGCCGCCGCGTTGCAGCGGTCGAAGTTCGGCGTCACCGGTGAGGTTGTCGCGCTGTATGCGATCTGCTTGTTCGTCGCTCTCGCTCTCGCCGCCATCTGCGTCGCTGCCACCGGCGGCTCATGGACCAACGTGTACACCGCCATGCTCGACGGCAGCATTCGCAAGCCTGGCCGTTGGGGACTGACGCTCGGGGTCTCGACGCCAATTCTGCTTGTCGCTCTCGGCACGATCGTCAACGGCCGTGCCGGGCTGGTCAACATCGGACAGGAAGGTCAACTGGTGATCGGCTCGTGCTTCTCCGCCTACGTTGCGGTGCGCCTCGGTGGCCCGGGGCCGTTCGTGCTCTTCGTCGCCATGGTGTTCGGCATCATCGGCGGTGCGATCTGGGCCGGCATCGCCGGGGCATTGCGCTACTACCGCAACGTGCCCGAGGTGCTCAGCACGTTGCTGATGGGCACCGTCGCGGCCAATCTGATGGGCTGGGGTCTGCGCAATTCATGGTTGCTTCTGGCGCCAGCGGCCGGGCGCTCCAATCGCAACCAGGTCAGCGAAACGCTGGCTCCCGACACTCGCATCCCCAGGGTGACCTGGTTCGGCAACGAGTTCCCGCTCAGCATGCTGCTGGCGATTGGGCTCACCATTGTCGTGTGGGTCGTGCTGGACCGCTCAGTCGTCGGATTCCGTCTGCGTATGCTCGGCCGCAATGCCAGAACCGCCCAGCGTTCGGGCGTCGCCGAGCGACGGTACGGCATCGGAGCCATGCTGGTTTCCGGGAGTTTCGCCGGCCTGGCCGGCGGGGTGATGTTGGCGGGTGGCGACTTCGGCAACTACCAACTGGTCGCCAACTTCGGCGCAGGGATCGGCTTCGCTGGATTGCTCGCCGCACTCGTCGCGCGCGAGCGCGTGATCATCGCGATCTTCGTCGCGTTCCTGTTCGGATGCATGCGAACAGGCTCGGGCTTCCTGCGCGCCACCGGCGTCAGCGGTCGCATCGCCGATGTCGTGCAGGGGCTTCTGGTGCTGGCCATGTTGTTGCCGCCGGCGATCCTGTACGTGCGCGCCCGTCGTCGAGCGCTGTCGAGCACGAGCGCGAGGGTCTGAACCGTGGGCAACTTCTTCTCGGCGCTCGGCGACATCGCTACCAACGAGAGCGCCTACCGCAACGCCGTCATCGCCGCCGTCGTGTTGCTGTTCGCTGCGTCCGGAGAGCTGGTTGCCGAGAAGGCCGGCACCATCAACATCTCCCTCGAAGCGATGATGCTGGGCGGTGCCTTCTCGGCGGCCATCGGAGTTCACCTCACTGAGTCGGTGTGGATCGGCTTGCTGTTCGCTGCCGTCGCCGGCTGCGTCGTCGCGGCCATCCAGGCCAACATGAGCCACCGTCTGCCCGCTGACCAGTTCGTCGTCGGCCTGGTGCTCAACGTGCTGATTCTCGGCGTCGTCGGCTACCTCACCAGCTCGATCGACCCGAAGTCCGACGTCGTCGCTCGCCTCGAGATCCCGTTGCTGTCAGAGATTCCACTGATCGGTCCCGCCCTGTTCGACCAGCCTTGGGTCCTGTACCTCGTCTACCCACTGGTGCCGTTCATCTGGTGGCTCGTCTATCGCACTCGATGGGGTCTCGAGATTCGGGCAATCGGAGAGGATCCGAACGCCGCCGATGTTTCGGGTTTGGATGTCAACAAGCTACGTCGGCAAGCCATCTACCTCACCGGGCTGCTGGCCGGTATCGGCGGCGGCTACTTCCTGTTCGCCCGGTCCGGACGATTCGAAGACTCGCTGATCGGTGGTCGGGGCTACATCGCCATCGCCGCTGTCATCTTCGGCGGCTGGACGCTGAAGGGCACGGTCGCCGGCTGCGTGACCTTCGGCCTTGTGGGCTCGTTCGTGCTGACGATCCCATCACTCGGCTATCAGTCGATCGACTCGTCGTTCCTGGCGATCGCTCCCAACGTCGTCACCGTCGTGGCGATGGCGGTGTTCGCCAAGAGTGTCCGCCAACCCGGCGCACTCGCCCGACCGTTCATCCGCGGCTTGAAATAGTTGTGCCCTGGCGATCTAGCCGAGCACCTGCTCGACCGAGAACTCGATGTTGTTGCCGTCGGGATCGGTGACGATGCAGATGTAGCCGACCACCTCGTTGCGGTACATCGGGCCCAGCAACAGGCATCCCTCGGCCTTGGCCATCGTCGCGATGTGGTCGACCTGATCACGACTCTGCAGCGAGATGCCGAGGTGACTGATCGAACGTAGGAAGCCGTACTCCTCCTTGATGTCGCCGGTGACCGCCGTCGGCAACTTGCCGCAGATCAGCACGATCACGAACCGTGCCGCGGCATCGGTGACATCTTGTTGGTTCGCCAGCCACACCGAGCGCATGCCCGATTCAGGATCGACACGTTCGTGGATGTTGACCAACGTCGTGTACCTCTCGTAGAACGCCAACGTTGCGTCGAGATCGCGCACGGGCAGGGCGATATGTGTGAGCAGCGACGGTGGCACCACGCTGCGATCCATCGCCTCAGCCTAGGTGCACTACGGTCTGACCATCAGTCCAAGATCTCGCCCGTCCGACAACATCCATGGCTAGCACGACGATCATCGCCGGCGGCGACGTGGTGACCATGAACGGGACTCGCGAGGTGCTGCTCGGCGGTTCGGTTGTCATCGACGACGGGCTCATCTCAGCGGTCGGTTCGACTGACCGGCTGCGCGCCGCGCATCCCGACGCCACTGTGATCGAGGCAACGGATTGTGTCGTCACACCGGGAATGATCAACGCCCATCAACACCTCACCGGCGATCCCTTGGTGCGTAGTTGTATCCCCGATCTTCTTGCGCCCGGGGCCTCGATCTCCGAGTGGGCGGTGCCGATCCACGCCGAACACACGGCCGACGACGACGAACTCGCGGCCAGCCTGTGCGCCATCGAATGCGCCCAGAACGGTGTCACCACCGTGATCGAGGCGGGCACGGTGGCGCACCCGCACCGGGTCGCCGCGGCAATGCAATCGGTCGGCATTCGCGGCACGGTCGGAACGTGGGGATGGGACATCGAGGAGGGGCCATTCATCGGCACGGTCGCCGAAGTACTCGAACGGCAACGGGCCGTCGTCGAGGCCTTCCCGCAGGGTGGACTCGTCGAAGGTTGGGTCACGCTCGTCGGCCACGATCTGGCCAGCGACGACCTGCTGAGCGGCGCCGCCGACCTCGCTCGATCATTGGGTACCGGCATGACCCTGCACATGTCGCCAACGTCATCGGATCCGGAGAAATATCTGGCGCGTACCGGCCGTCGCCCCGTGACCCACCTGCAGCACCTCGGCGTACTCGGGCCAAACCTGTTACTCGCCCATGGGGTGTGGCTCGACAACGAAGAGATCGACTTGATCCTGTCGAGCCGTACGGCGATCGCCTACTGCCCATGGGCATACCTGCGACTCGGGCAGGGTGTCACCCGAGTGGGTCGACATGCCGAGATCGTCGAGCGCGGTGGCCGTGTCGCCCTAGGTTGCGATGCTGCCAACGCCGGCGACGTCGCCGACATCTTGCGCGCCGCGGCGCTCGCTGCAGGAATCGCACGCGACGCGCGCCTCGAGCCCGAGCGGTTCGGCGCACATCAGGCCTTCGAGATGGCGACGATTGGCGGTGCCGAAGCGATCGGTATGGCAGATCGAATCGGCTCCATCGAAGTTGGCAAGCAGGCCGACATCGTCGTGCACCGAGCAACCGACTGGGGCTGGTCGCCACGAGGTGACGTCGGGCTGCAGTTGATCTGGGGCACTGACGGCCGGACAGTGCGCGATGTGTTCGTCGCCGGTCGGCCGGTGATCCGCGATGGTCGCTGCGTCACCGTCGACGCTCCGGCTCTGCGACGCGAGGCGCGCGAGCAGCAACGGTCGTTGCTCGATCGCGCCGGCATCACCATCCCTCACGTGTGGCCACATGTCGATGCTCGCTGACATGTTCGACGTCTGCAGCGGGTCGGTAAGGTCGTGGTCGTGACGGACATCCTCTGCTCCAGCACCGCGGTGGTCAACTCGTGGCACCCGGTCGCCCGGTCGGTCGAAGTAGCAGCCGCACCCGCCGCGATCACCCTGCTCAACCGCAAGGTGGTGTTGTGGCGCACACCGTCAGGCGCGGTTTTGGCCGCGCCCGATCGCTGTCCGCACCGCGAGGCACCGCTGTCGATTGGAACCGTCGAGGACGGCTGCCTCACCTGCGCGTATCACGGATGGACGTTCGGCGACGAAGGCCGTTGCGTGCGTGTGCCGTCGGCCAGCGAGGGTGTGCCTCCCCCACCGCGCTCCCACCTGGCGCCGTACGAATGCGAGGAGCGGCACGGGCTCGTGTGGGTGTGCCTGGGTACACCGTCGGCGCCGATCCCCTGCATCGCCCAGGAGAGCGACCCAGCGTTCCGCCGCATCAACACGCCGGTCGTGGTATGGCAATCATCGGCGACGCGGATGGTCGACAACTTCCTCGACATCACCCACTTCCCCTTCGTTCACGTCGGCACTTTCGGGCGAGCCCAAGACACGCTGGTGCCGAGGTTCGAACTGCAGCCGCTCGATGATGGGTACTACGGCTATCGCTACGAGGTGTTGGCCAACAACACGACTGGCACGCTCGTCAGCGGCCAGACCGAACAGGTCGTGCATCGCCAGATGTCATCCGGCTTCAGCCTGCCCTTCGTCGTGCGCAGCACCATCCGTTACGACTCCGGGCTCGAACACATCCTGTTGTTGCTGTCGACACCGATCGACGACGTCACCTCGTACTTCACGTTCGTGGTGTGGCGCAACGACGACTTCTCGGTGTCAGCCGAGGAGATCATCCGCTTCGACCTCGCCATCGGCGCAGAAGACAAGCGAATGCTCGAACAACTCGATGGTGTGCTGCCCCTGGATCAGACCACGCTGGTCAGCGTGCAAGCCGACAAGTGCAGCGTCGAATGGCGCCGCCAACTCGCCGACTTCATCAAGCCCTGACCGAGTGTTTGCGGCCACCACGGGTGGGCCGCAGACACTCCAATGGCCCGCTGCGGGCTGGAAACACTCGGAGGGATTAGGCGACGGCTGCGGGAGCGTCGATGCCGAGTTCGAACTTGAGGTATTCCTCGCCGGTGTCTTCCCAATCCTCGAACTGGATGACGCCCATGTCTTCGAAACGACGCCGCAGCCACTTGTCGTTGCGGTCGAGCAGGCCGAGCTTCTTGCAGTTCGGAACGATCTTGCTGAACAGCATCGACTGGAAGACCTTGCGCGTCGGGTCCTCCAACACCAGCGGCACGACGTCGCGGACCTTCACCTCCATGCGCTCCCACACTTCTTGCTGCATGAAGCGATCGCGCATGCGAATGGCGGCTTCGAACGCAAACTCCTGACGATCCTTCATCTCGGCGTCGCTCAGCGAGTCGTAGACCTCTTTCAGCGACAGGACGCCGAATGCC